>JBDVGI010000187.1:0-15230 GCA_039962885.1 Litorimonas sp.
CTTAGCTTATTTTCGACTTTGTTACGCTAACTCCCCCTTTCCGTCTCAGTGCCAGTTGAACAGCATGAAAACATCAATCTATTCCTGCTACCGCTTCCATCTTCCTTGATATTACAGGACTGATGGGCGTCACCTCATATCAAAATCAAAATCATAGAAATTCCGACATGATGCTCAAGCTGAGCGGAATTGAGTCACAGGTTCAATTTGTCCATAAGGCACTGGAAAATTAGAAAGCTCGGTCTGCGTGATTAACGTGGCAAAGTCCTAATTTATAGTGTGTGCTGCGATGACCAGTTGAGATCGCAAGCGAGCTACGGACACTCAGTTTTCGGCTACCTTGGCACCAGAAGTCGGCTTAGGCAATTGAGGAACAGACCGATAGGTCAGAACAAATACATGACTGCTTTTCTGTCAGGGTTTGTCTTATAGGTTTTTTGCCGCGTCTTTAATGGCTGCCCGTATACGCACATAGGTCGCGCAACGGCAAATATTACCATCCATAGCATCATCAATATCGTCATTTGTTGGGGATGTGTTGGTCTCTAGCAGATTGATGGCACTCATAATTTGTCCCGCTTGACAATATCCGCATTGAGGTACGGCAAGCTCTTCCCACGCGCCGCGTATAGCGTCAGCGACTTTACCGCTTACAGCTTCAATGGTTGTCACGTCACTCCCTTCGACATCCTCATAGGCGGTGATACAGGCGCGTATAGGGGAGCCATCAACATGGACTGTGCACGCCCCGCATTGCGCGACGCCGCATCCAAATTTTGTACCTGTTAGGCCAAGGTGATCTCGGAGAACCCAAAGGAGAGGCGTGCCTTCCGCAGCTGTGACTGTTTCGTTTTTACCATTGATTTTAAGTGAAATTGCCATGTTTTATCCCTCCTCTGCCAATGTTAAGCGATCATTTTGGCCCAGCATAGGCAATGAACGTAACCGTTGTCCCGTTGCGGCAAAAATGGCATTTGCCAAGGCAGGAGCGGCAGGCGGGGTGCCAGGTTCACCAACGCCGCCAGGCGGTGCATCGCTTTCCATGACGTGAACTTCCACATTATGCGGGGCTTCGGAAATACGCATAACGCGCCAATCAGGGAAATTACCTTGAACAATAACGCCGTCCTTGGCCGTGATCTCGCCGTATAGCGCATTAGAAAGACCGTAAAGCGTACCGCCTTCCATTTGCACTTTGGTATTGGCGGGATTAACAACCGTTCCTGCGTCTACACAGACCCATATGCCAGGAAAGGTAATCTTACCTTCACTATCCACAGCAACTTCAATCGCCGTCGCAACATAAGATAAGAAAGAGCGGTGAACGGCAATGCCGAGGCCGTGGCCTTTCGGGACATCGCGCCCCCATTTCGCCATGCTGGCGGCTTTGTTCAAGACGGCTTTGAGGCGGGCCGTATTAACCGGATGTGTCTCAATAGAGGCGCCGTAATTCGGATAGGTTACGCCGTCCTTTGATAAGTCAATATTACGGTCAGGGCCGATAAGGTCGAGTAAATAATCTTTCTTGTCTTTGCCAGCGGCGTGTGCCATTTCTGCGGCGAAGCTTTGATTGGCGAAGGCATGGTAGACATTGGCAACAGAGCGGAGCCAGCCGATACGGACATGAGCTTTAGCTTTCCCCACTTCCACACGCATATTAGGTACATTCCAAGGGGCGTCTGTCGCGCCGAGGGACAGTTCAAAATCCGAGCCTTGGTCAGACGGGCCAAAGGTTGAGTTAATAGACGGAAAGGCTGTACGGTGCAGCATCGCAACAGGTTTACCGTCTTCATCTAGCGCGGCTTGCATGTGCTGGGCGGAAACAGAATGAAAATACCCATGACGGACATCATCTTCGCGGGTCCACGTCACTTTGACAGGCGCGCCCGCCTCGCGAGCAATTAAAGCCGCTTCAACGATATAATCGGGTTTGGACTTACGTCCAAAACCACCGCCAAGGAGCGTGACATTGACTTTCACATCGCTTTCGGGGACCTCGCAAATGGATGCAACTGTGCTGCGCGCGGCTTGCGGGTGTTGGGTGCAGCTCCAACATTCGACCTTGCCGTCTATCCACTGGGCTGTCGCAGCGGGCGGTTCCATAGGTGATTGGGAGAGATGGGAGGCGTAATATTCAGCCGTCACTTTTTTAGCGGCGGTCTTCATTACCGCCTCTACGTCGCCGCGGTTTAATTTAACAGTCCCCTGTTTACGGGCCATCGCGCGTAATTCCTGACCATATGTTTCCGAATCATAGATTGAATTTGGGCCAGCGTCCCACGTAATATCTAAGGCCGCGCGGCCTTGTATCGCAGCCCATGTATCGACAGCGATAACGGCGACACCGCCAAGCTGTTGAAAGGCGGCGGCGTTGCCTTTTATCTCAGGCATTTTGATAACTTTGGTGACGCCCGGAACAGCCAGCGCTGCGCTATCGTCAAAGGTTTTGACTTTGCCAAAGACGGTTGGCGGGCGAGCTACAACGGCATAAAGCATATCAGGCAGACGCACATCAATACCGTAAATGCCCTCCCCGCGAATGACTTTAGGAATCGTATAAGAGGGTTTATCTTTACCGATGTAGCGCCACTCTTTACGAGATTTTAGGATAACCGTATCTTCAGCAGGGACGTCGAGCTCGCTCGCGTCTTGCGCAACATCGCCGTAAGTCAAAGTTTTACCCGATATGTGTTTAATGATGCCAAGCTCGTTTGAACATTCAGAAATATCAACGCCCCATCGATTGGCCGCGGCTTGGGTTAGCATCTGGCGCATAGTCGCCCCTGCGGTGCGAAACCGCGTAAAGTGGTTTCGCACCGAGGTCGAACCATCTGTGTTCTGATCACCATATTTTGCATCAGCAACAGCTTGTTCAATGACGAGGTCATCCCAATCCACATCAAGTTCATCCGCGATCATCTGCGCAACTGTTGTTATAACCTGCTGCCCCATTTCTGAACGTGGGTTTGTAATCTGCGTGCGGCCATCTGCGGCGATTGAAATGAATACAAGGGGGCCGCTCGCAACCGCTGAATTATCAGGAAGTACGGCTGTGGTTTCGCCTGTAGTTTCACCTGCGTTTTCCGTCTTTGCAGGTGCACAAGCGGCAAGCGCCAGCGTAAAGGCCAATCCTGTCCCGCCGCCGATAAAACCACGGCGACTTACATTTAGGATTTTCAAAGGAGCGGCCTTAAGAGAGCTTTGAGCGGTTACGTTCATAGGTTTAGCAAGGTGCATGAACATAGGGTATCTTTCCGCATTCAAAAAAACAGAATTGATTATGTCTTCGCAGAAGTCAATCTCGGTCAACGGACCAAACCCAACTCCATTCGATGATGACCGACCCAGCTTATCTAAGTTTGTGCGGCCTTAGCTATCTGCAATCCAGCTTCCATGAAACCCTGCTGGGACTCGCACAGGTAGATGAATACGGCACAAGGGCCCATCCTCTAATTGCTTTGCACTAAAAATCACAAGTTCGCTTTTATTATCTTCTGGATCATGAATATAAGTCATTAGGTAGCCATCATCTTCAGATTTCGCATTTTCGGCGGCGATAAAGCAAGCCTCTCCCCCTGTACGGCCATTCTTAAACCTGTACGACGTGCGATCTCCTGACACCAAATCATACTTATGATAGCCAAGTCCCCAAGGCATACCCGTTGTCTCAAACTCCATAGCATAGCCAAAGCGAAACGGTTGTCCGACATGGGAAGGCGGGACTTCTGGGAAATCTACGCCGAGATCATCGACTTGTATCTCTTTGACTTTACCTGTTTTTAAATTGATGATCCACTGGTTCAACTTTGGAATAGGCGGGTTGTCCATTCCGACGGATGTGTAACCGACAAGTTTTGGTGCCGTAAAAACAATTTCCTCGCCAAATTCATAGGCATTCATTGTGTGATAAATATAGCAGGGTGAAATTTCGAACCACCTAACATCATCACTGCTCCCTTGACGCGGCATAACGCCTATACGAGCACCATAGGATTCGTCGTAACTTACAGGAATGCCCGGTTCGAGGAATTTCTTCATATCCCAAAGCATTGGTAAGTCTAAGAAGATGGCGTAATTTTCTGTAATTGCGAAATCATGCACCATTGTAGCGGCTTTAACATCTATCTCCTCGGACTGTACTAATTCTCCAGAAACCGAAACACGATGATAGGTCAGATATGGCGGCATGACGCCGTAACCGAAAAACAACATTTCTCCAGTCTTAGGACAAATTTTAGGATGGGCTGTCATATTTCTCTTGAGCTTCCCCCCAAAATCATATGACCCAATCGTTTCCAAATCATTCGTAAGTTCGTAAGGTGCGTGCATTTCTTGCAAGGCCAAAACTTTGCCTGCATGACCGACAACATGCGTATTCGCGAGTGAGTTTCCGGGAATTCTCATAGCTTCACGAGTCATGACGTCTTCTTTTAACAAAGGTGTTTGAATATAGCGATTGCGATACCAATTGGCTTTGCCATTTTGAATTTCCACCCCGTGGATCATGCCCTCTCCGAGAAACCAGTCAGAACTGGTTGAGACCCTCGGGTTTGCGCCATTTCGAAAATAACGTCCGTTCAATTCCTTCGGGATTTCCCCCGTAACCTTTAGGCTATTTGACGTAACTTCTTCAACGACAGGACCGAAGTTACCCTGCATCCAAAAAGGTTGCTGTATTTCTGCTTGTTTTCCCATGGCCGTCTCTCCTAAAACTCAACCGTCGCTTCAAAACCATATATTGTAGTTGGAACACCGACACCAAATGAAAATATACCAGGAATAACAATAGAGGTTCCAAGCCTACCTGCATCACTGTCAAAAGCATCATTGATGAAACCCGTTAAGGTTACCTTTGGACCCGCGCCCAGATTTGTAACAGACGCAGAAAAATCAAACCCTTTATTACCATCAACGCGGTCACGGTCTAGGTCCAGCGGGTCCTGTAACGCAGATGTCACGATTTCACTTTGGAAATTATAGCTTGCGTCCAAAGTCATGCCAAGCCTGCCATCGAATATAGCGCGGTCATAAGTTGCCCCAACCGTGAATGTTGTGTCAGGGCCAGAACGTAAATTACGTTCATCCGAAATATCAACAAAGTTATCACCAAGAATTGGCGCACCAGTCATAGGGTTTACACCAATTACCTCCAGTGCAAGAAACTCATCAAATTCTGCATCTACATAACCAAATGTACCCTGAAATGTCAGGCTTTCGGTAATTCGTGCAAGAACTTCCAGTTCAACACCTTTAATGTCAACTTGGGAAACATTATCTACAACTGCTGCATTCGAGAGGCCCCCAGCTGTTGTAATCAAAGTATCTTCCTGCTTGTCGTCATATATCGCTAGGAAAGCCGTTGGATTGATACGCAATCTATTATCAAAGAATTCCGTGCGAGCCCCAATTTCAAAACTATCCACAGTCTCCTCATCAAAGGATGTTGCTGCTGCTTCTGCTGTCGCTGCCCGTCCATTGAAGCCGCCGCTCCGGAATCCGCGTGTATATCCACCATAGACGTTGATGTCGTCAGAGACGTCATACTGTAATGTTGCACGCCAAGTTGGAGCTTGCCAATCATCTGATGCATCTGCCGATGTTCCAGTAACAGGGCTAGGGTTCCCAAGTGCGTCAGGACCGCGGAAAATAAAGTCATATTGAAAGTCTTTTTCCTCAAAAGAATAACGGAACCCACCAGAAAATGATAGCTGATCAGTTAGCGGATATGTAATATCAATAAAAGCAGCATAGGCATTGGCTTGTTGAGCAACGGTTTCGTTATCAGGGACGGCAGCATTAAAAGCTCGGTTTGTGCCAAAGACGCCTGGCTCGAATTCTCCGCCTACTAAATTATACTCTGAATTCAGATAGTAAAGGCCTGAAACAAAATCTAATTTATCGCCAATAACACCTGAAAGACGAAGCTCTTGACTGAATTGTGATGACTCAAAATTACGGTTGTTAACGCCAACGGCAAACGGCTGGTCTCCGAATATGAACAATGGCGGCACCGGAGGAGGGCCCACGATAACCGGAGCAGGTATAGCAAATGAACCCTCGACAGTACTATTGAATTGTGAATCATTGGTCTCGCGGTACCCAGTAACAGATGTGAGGGTAAGGTTATCATTAAGATCATATTCAATATTTGAGGTCAGGGACCAACCATCAATATTCGTAACAAAAGGCGTCGCTCTCGTGAATTCCTCAAAATTTGAGGCCTCGGCGACATCTATTGATGTGCTGGCACAGCCAGCGCCCGTTGGCGTGATTGCAGTTTGACCGGTAACTTGTATCCCGCCATTGGCAAGGAAACAAAAAAGATCGCCACCTTGGCCAGGTAGGGAAAATTGATTCAGATTAAATGCTGGCGGACCAAAAGAATCATCATCAAAATAATCAAAAGAAATAAGAGCCTCTAACCGATCGTTCGGCTCCACCAAAATGGCCCCACCAAACTGTAGCAAATCTTTTTGCGGATCTTTTTCACCTGTGACTGTATTGACAGCAAATGTATCATGCTCCTTCGAAAAGGCGTATAGCTTGGTAGATAGGACGCCACCAATTTGAGGCAAATTCGCCACTGCCGAGAACTCTCTCCCGTTATGGTTTGTAATCCGCGTGCCAAGTTTGAGGCCTGCCTCTCCCGTTGGCCGTGAGCGCCTCACATTGATAACGCCGCCAACAGTATTACGCCCGAACAGTGTCCCCTGTGGTCCGCGAAGCACTTCAACCGACTCCAAGTCAAAAGCATCAATAGCCGCGCCAGTATTAGAGGCCAAGAAGACACCATCAATAGATAAGCCGACAGTCGGCTCAAAGGTTTTCTCGGGGTCCGAAGAGCCAATGCCGCGGATAACCGCCGCAAGTCCAAGGCCCGTAAAGGGGTTGTCACCCAAGTCAATATTGGGAACCAATCTATCAATGCCCGTAATTGTTGATGTATGGAGGTTGTCAATCGCCGCTTTATCTAAAGCTGTAACGGCGAGTGGAACATCTTGTATTGATTCCTCCCGTTTACGCGCCGTAACAATAATTTCGTCAATTTTGAATGAGTCTTCATCCTGTGCAAACGCCACTTGCGGCGCCACGATAAAACTGCCCGCGATGAGTGAGGCACTTAAAATTAGTGAGTTTTTGTAAGACACGATTTCCCCTTTGTCCAATTTGCAAGGGGCATTGGTCACACCAATTGACAGTAAAACCTATTTCCCCAAAAGGTCGTATTTTTACGACTCTTGCTCCTTTTTATGGGGATAAATTCATTCCCTCTTGAACAAATCGGGTACCCCTATGAAATCTATTAGGTATAAACTTGAGAGGCTTGTGTCGGAGTTACACCAAACATTCTTTTCATGGTTCTGTTAAAGTGTGCTTTGTCAGAAAAGTGCCCTGCCAAAGCTGCATCTGATAAATTAGCGCCATAAGATAGAGCTTTATTAGCTTTAACGAGTTTTCTCCACATCACCCAAGTAGAAAGAGGCACGCCGATTTGTTCTCTTGCTAAGGTCCTTACACGAGAGCGCGATAGGCCCGATCGTTTAGCGGCATCTAAAATTGATGGGTTATCAAGGTTTTGGTCCAAATCCTCCAAAACAGCTAAAAGACGTGAATCTAATCGTTCAAAAGATAATTTATCAAGTTTATCCAATGCAATTATGATTTCATCCCGTGAGTCAGTTGCCTTAAACGGCAATCGTTCGGCACTTTGCAAGATGTGAATATTCGCCTCACCAACAAAACTTGCTAAATCTAATGCAATACTGAGTCTGGGAGAAAGATATAAATGTGTAAGCTGGCCATCACATTTAATCCTATTCTTTATTAAGGGTTTAATTAAAACCACGCGACCAGAATGTTCATTATTATGTTCATCAATCACATTAATGTCATTATTCACACCCAAAACAATTTGAAATGCTACGTTATAGGAAACTACATTTTGGCTCGATGTAGGGAAAAAGATGGCGTATGAATTTCCAAAAAAAAATTTAGGTTCTGATGTCATACTTACTTAAGTCCCAAATAGGTGAAGAGGGTAAACTATAACCACTGAAATAGCTAGCAATGTTACTAGTGGATGTCGAATATGGAAATTTTACGTCACGCAGGAATGGGAATGGGATTGAAATTGCGATTTCAACCTCATTTCCAAATCTCACCGCCACCATTAAGTAGAATAATAGAACCATAATCTATATTTGATTTTATTATAAAAATTCACTAAAAATCATAACCTTAAAGAAACTTATTAATCTCGCAAATGAGCTTAAGGCACTTACCTTCACCCGAATAACGGTTAAACGCAACTTACATTAGTTGTTTTCAGTCAAATTTTACAATATCATTCAAATATCGGTTTGCGTTTAGCAATGAAGGCGGCAATACCTTCGCGCCCATCATTTGAACGCGCACACAAACTAATTTCTCGTCCCTCAATTTCCATTTGTGTTTCGAGACTATTATTAAAAGATTGTAGTAAAAGTTTTTTAACGGCGTAATTTGCATTGCCTGAGCCTTCTGCCAGCATTCTTGCAACGTCCATTGCTCTTTCAGCTAATTTCCCATCTTCAACGACTTCTGTAATAAGTCCCCATTCTAATGCTTGTTCAGCTGACAATATTTTGTTTGTCAACATAAGGTCTTGAGCGCGCCGCAATCCTATCAGTCTCGGGAGAAAATAGGACGCACTACCATCAGGGCTCAAACCAGACTTCGTATAGGCCATCATAAAAGAGGCTTTGTCACTGGCTAAAACGATATCACCTGTAATGGATAGGCTGAAGCCTGCTCCCGCAGCCATACCGTTGACGGCCACCACGAGCGGAGCTTTCGTTCTGGAAAAAGTTGAAACGGCCGTATGTACATCGTCAGCTAATTCTTTGATTTTGGCCCCTAAATCTGCTCCATAAGACGCCATTTCTTTAATATCACCTCCCGCAGAGAAAAACCGTCCGTTGCCCGTGAGAAGTATAGCTTTTACAGTGCTATCATTATCACATTGTTTCGCAACATATGTTAACTCAGAGGCCAATGATTTATTGATCCCATTTGCAGCCTTGGGTCTATTCAAGCTAATGACCGCAACCCTATCGACAATTTTAAATTCTAATGTTTTCATCTTTTCTCGTCTATTCCTTAAGGTAATAAAACAGCTTTAACACATAGGCCTGCATGCTGATCTGACACGGCCTGATTAATATCAGATAGAGCATAGGTTTTGATCATCTTATCAAATGGAAGGCGCCCTTCTCTATAATACTCAACTAATTGAGGAATAAAAACATCTGGACTACTATCACCCTCTATAATTCCTTTAATCGTGTGCCCCTGCCCCATCACTTGTAACATATTACCCGGCACAGGCGTATCAGGCGGCGTAACGCTCACGACGCCCAGCGTACCTTTCACGCCGAGGCAGTTCATAATCGCTTGTAGAATATCCGGCACGCCGGAGGTATCCAAAGCATAATCCACACCTCGAGGGTCAATGTCTAGAACAGCTTCAGCCAAACTTTCAAATTGCGCAGGGTCAAGGGTGTGGGTCGCACCAAATAATTTAGCCATTTCACGCCGTTCAGGTTTTGGTTCAACAAGAATCACAGTTTTACATTTTGCAATCTTTGCCCCCATCACGGCAGATAAACCCACAGAACCACCGCCTGTAATTAAAAGAGATGACCCTTCTTTGACATCCAAAGAGTTCAAAACAGCGCCAACCCCTGTTTGCACACCACAACCGATGGGACCCATAAGTTCAAGTGGGACATCATCTGGCACTTTCACGACATTGCGCTCATAAGCCAGAGCGTAGGTCGCAAAGGATGATTGGCAAAAAAAATGACTACTAATTTCATTTTCTCCGTCACGAATGGCTTTAGAACTATCCAGCCGTTTGCCCGCAAAATTATACGCTCGCCACTCCCGACAGTATGCTTCATCACCATCGTCACATCTATCGCAATGTCCGCAAGATCCAAATGTTATGATGACACGGTCTCCTACCTTCACTTTAGTCACTTTACTGCCGATGGAATGGACAATACCTGAACCTTCATGACCAAGAACAGCAGGAAGATCAAAACCTGGAAGATGTCCTGACGCAAATACCAAATCCGTATGACACAAACCCACGCCAGATATCTCTACGCAAATTTCATTGTCTCGCGGCGCGTCAAGTTGCAGACTAGAAATTTCGAAACGGGAATTTCCCCCACGTACGATTGCGGCTCTAATCTCCATTGTACATATTCCCTACGGTCGCAATTTTCAACTTATGCCAAGATTAAGCACAATATACTCTCTTGACCACTGACAGAAAGCGCAGGCCCAAGGGATATAATAAAGGGATAGAATGAACGTCGAGATAAATACCCCACCGCCCCATAATATTACTAGTTTCTCAGCTTGTTTAAACGCTATACGCAATATGTAAGATAATGGAGATAAATATGGACTTGGGTCTTAAAGGTAAAAAAGTCATTCTAACGGGGGGAAGCCGCGGTATTGGCCGCGCCGCGCTTGAGCATTTCGCATCCGAAGGCGCAGATGTCGCTTTCTTTTCGCGCAGCGCTGACGGCGTAAAAAAAGCAGCCGATGAGCTAGCCAAACATGGCGGCAAAGTTTTCGCCGAAGCGCACGAAGTTGACGATATGGAATCTTACGCGGCATGGCTTGAAAAAGCAGCCAAGGAACTCGGCGGCTGCGATATCTTTGTTCATAACATTAGCGCCTCTGGCGCGGGCGCGACCGGAGATTGGGATAAGGTTTTCAACCTTGATGTTAAATCTGCTGTGACGGGCGTTGAAACGCTCCAACCGCATTTAGAAAAATCAGGTAACGGCTCCATTGTCCTTATGGTGACAACGGCGGCGGTTGAAACGTTCTTCGTTCCGCAAGCCTATAACGCCCTCAAAGCGTCTTTGATTACTTATGGCTCACAGCTTTCACAGGCCCTAGGCCCTAAAGGCGTACGCGTGAATATGGTCTCTCCTGGCCCCATCGCCTTCCCTGGCGGAAATTGGGCTAACATTAAAGAAGGTAAGCCAGAGTTCTACGCCGCCACCGAAGCCAATATGGCCTTGGGACGTTTTGGAACGCCAGAAGATGTGGCCAAGACCGTCGTCTTCCTATCCAGCGATGCCTCTGGCTACACAACAGGAACTAATGTCATTATTGACGGCGGCTACACCAAGCGTGTTCAGTTCTAATATAAATTAAGACCATAACTTATCTAAAAGGCCACCCCAAATCTGGGCGTGGCCTTTTTTGTGGCTGGCGTTAGGTGGGCTGGTGTGTATGAGGGGATGATTTGCTGAAATCGTGAGCGGCTTAAACCGCCTAAAGAAGGGCGCTAGCGTTATCTCTACTGAATCGTTATAGTGAAAAAAGCCTCTCTGTTCGCGGACATAATAAGATTCTCTATGCCCAATAAAAAAAACTCACCTTTCGTTCTTTTAGTCTCATTTCTTCTGGTGAATTGCGCTCATGTTAAGACTGACGAAACCGACCCGAAAATTGCTTTCGCTATTGGTGAGATTCAATCAACTGAAATGCGGAAATTGACGGATGATGAAAGAGTAAAGAAGCTAAGTAACGGGGACATAGTAGTCACTAACGCCTGCGGTCATTCCGTTACAAAGTTTGAAATTGTAAATTCCACAGGTGAAGTGGAAAATTACCTGACAGACGAAGACCGAATTGGCGAATGGTGCAAACCACCCTATGACTTTGAAATTGGAACTTACTTTTTGGTTGTCGATATAGATGGTCAAAGCATCCTTGATTCTGCCCCTTTAGAATTTGATTCAAACTCCCTACTTATCGACCCGGAGCAGGTTCAATATTGGAAGGATGATTATGGAGACTTTCCAGTCGAATTGAATTGGGTGGAATTGGAGGATCCAGAATTTCCTCCTTATCCATTAAATGCCAACGATCCAAATATAGTCGAGTACGCACGAAAATTCGATTATTTACGTATTGAACATGCTGAATCTGGACGCCCGCATATTCTTCAAACTCATGGTTATAAGTTGTCTGATATATTTACACAGAGTGAACCATAGGGATTCTACAAATTTTGTGGGAGCATTCTATTGTATGCTTACAACCCATTGTTACCGAAATCGAGCGTCTTAAAATCGCTCAATAAAGGACGCTCACAAATCCAATCAAAATAACTATTGTAACTACTTCACTTTCCCCTAAACATTCTCGGCCGCCATATTCTGTTTCTTGAGGGTATCTTGGCGGAAGGCGATATACAGTCCTGCTCCGATGATAATTGGCGCGCCAATCCATAAGGATGGCCCCGGAATGAATCCCCAAATCAAAAACCCATATAGGGTTGACCACAAGAGATTGCTGTAATCCATCGGCGCTATCAACGACATGGGGGCATATTTAATCGATTCAGATAAAGCCACTTGGCCTAATGCGCCCAAAAGTGCGATTGAGACGAGGAGCAACCAAACCATCGGTGGGTGGGGCTGCGCGACAAAGATCATCACAACGCCCAGCACGGGGATTGCTAAAAGCGTGTACCAAAAGACGATAGCGGTCGAGCTTTCTGTCGTGCTTAAATATTTGATGAGGATGAATGTATAGGCCGTTAAGACCACCCCGCTCATAGCGACCAGAGAGCCTTTCATAGGAAGCCCTGAACCGCCGGGCTGTACCACAATCAAAACGCCGATAAAGCCTATGATGAGCGCCGTCCATCTACGGCGGCCTACGATTTCGCCCAATAAAACGATGGACATGATGGTCACAATGAAGGGCGAGGAGAAACTGATCATCGCCAATTCTGGCAACTGTAGCAAGAGCGCAGCCCAAAAGCTAAGCCCCATAGCAATGGCCCCTATGAGCGTTCTAAACCCATGCAGGCGCAAGCGCTTGGTTTTAATCACCGAAAGCCCCGGCCCATTTATGAGCCATAAAAACATCAGAAGAAAGCCAAAGAAAAAGCGGTAAAATAAGCTCTCAAGGACATGGACTCCCATATCCCCCGCGACTTTCACTATCATGAACATTGAGCCCAGAAAGAAGATAGCCAGTAAGCGCAAAAGAATCCCGTAGACAGGGCGCGGCTCAATCGTGGATTCAAATTTGCTAGCCAATGGGCCAGCTTTTAAATGTGAGGGTCTTAAGCCTCATTAAAAGGTCGTGACATCACTAAGGCGTCCACCCTCATTTGCCAGCTTTACAAGCAAAGGAGACGGGGTGAAGTCAGCGCCATATTTAGATTCAAACTCTCTGAGCTTAGCAACTATTTTTGGTAATCCAATCGTATCGGCCCAGAACATAGGTCCGCCGCGATAGACTGGCCAATTATAACCTTTAATACAGGCCATATCGATATCAGACGCACGGAGGGCTATGCCTTCATCCAAGACCTTCGCGCCCTCATTGATGATCGGATATAATTGCCGCGCAAGAATTTCATCGGCGTCCGCCGTGTAAGGCTCAACATTATGATGAACCGCCACATCAGCCAGCACATCTATCGCGGCAGATGACAAAGTGCGCCTGCGGTTATCATCATAATCATAAGTCCCCGCCTTGTTCTTTTGCCCAAGACGGCCGCGTTTCACCATCTCTCCCCAAAAAGTAACCTCATCAGACCCGCGTCCCAATACATCAAGGCCCACAAGGTCCAAGACTTGAAACGGCCCCATGGCAAAGCCATAATCATAGATGACCTTATCAATAGTCTCTGGTGAGTTCCCTTGCAAAGCCAGCATTGTCGAATGTGTCCGGCGCACGGACATTACGCGGTTGGCGATAAAGCCGTAACCCACACGCGATAACACAGGCGTTTTTCCAATTCTTCCCGCCAGTTTCATACTGGTATTGATGATGTCTTTGCTTGTCTTATCAGTCCGCACGACCTCGAGTAGCTTCATCACATTCGCAGGCGAGAAGAAATGCAATCCAACAACGTCTTCAGGCCGGCTTGTTGCTTGCCCAATTTCATCAATATCGAGGTAAGATGTATTGGACGCGAGTATAGCACCCGCTTTGGCAACTTTATCAATTTTACCAAAGACTTCTTTTTTAATCGGCATTGTCTCAAACACAGCTTCGATTATTAAATCAGCATCGCTGAGCCCCGCATAGTCAATAGTCGGCGAAATTAACCCCATGCGCTCTTCGACTTGAACCGAAGATATGCGGCCTCTTTTCGCGGAAGTTTCATAATTGGCGCGAATGACGGCGATACCGCGTTCCAAGGCCTCTTCTGTCTGTTCAACCAATGTCACGGGCAAGCCGATATTAAGAAAATTCATCGCAATACCGCCACCCATCGTCCCAGCGCCGATAACACCAACGCTCTGGATGTCTCGTATAGCTGTATCCTTGGCAATATCTGGTATTTTAGCCACGGCACGCTGAGCAAAAAAGGCATAACGCTGCGCGTTTGCGGCGTCAGACCCTTGGAGTTCCAAAAAAAGCTCACGTTCGCGTTTTTTACCAGCTTCATATGGAAGGTCAGCTGCAGCCTGCACAGCTTTAATTATATTTTCAGGAGCGGGGAATCCTCTAAATTTTCGCGCATTCTTCTGGCGAAAATTATCGTATATTTCTGTATTTCCTCGGTACTCTTCGACCATATCTTGACGATCACGTACGCGCTTCACAGGAAGCTTTTCATCAATGACTTTACGAGCAAATGCCACCGCATCGCCGCGTAGATTATCTGCGTTTGCCACGGCATCAATAACGCCAAAATCTAGCGCTTCTTGCGCGTTAAATTGACGGCCACTTGTCATTAAGTCTAGCGCAGCGGGCACGCCGACAAGACGCGGCAGTCTTTGTGTTCCCCCTGCCCCAGGCAAAATACCCAAATGAACTTCAGGCAACCCCATACGCGCAGACGGTACAGCAATTCTAAAATTACAATGCAGCGCTAATTCCAAACCGCCGCCTAAAGCCGTCCCGTGAATGGCGGCGATAACGGGCTTCTGGCCTTGTTCCAAAACCGTCAATGTGTCTGGCAGGTTAGGGCTCTGCGGGGGTTTGCCAAATTCTTTAATGTCAGCGCCTGCGAAAAAAGTTCGGCCCGCGCAGATGAAAACAATGGCATCCACATCCCTATCAGCTTCAGCCATTTCCACGCGCGCAACTATAGCTTGCCGGACTTTGACGCCCAAGGCATTTACAGGTGGATTGTCAATCTCAATAATCGCAATACCGTTCTCAACGGCGTATGTGGAAACATCTGTCAT
>JBDVGI010000188.1:0-6870 GCA_039962885.1 Litorimonas sp.
AAGGTTAAGTGTTGACGTACCAGATGCACCGTTTGAAACTTCGCCGGCTTGGCCAGCGAAAACTTGCGGAAGGTTATTTGTGAGATCTTCAATGTTAACCGCACCACGTGATGAAATATCTTGCTTACCAACAGTTAGAACTGGGTTTGCAGCCGTCAAGTTTGGGTTAGTTTTAAGACGTGAACCTGTGACGACGATTTCGTCTTCAATGCCAGAATCTTGAGCATAAACAGGTGAAAATGCCGTGCCAGCGATAACTGTCGACATCAGTAAAGTCATTTTAGTGAATTTCATGTAAGAAAATCCCCTCATAATGTATTTGTTGCAAACCATTACCCTTTAATGGTTCTTTATTTTCGCAGAAATCGGGATCCTTCACGAATTATCACGAAATGAACACGAAACTGCTATTAAGGCTTGGTAATATTAAACGTTGATTCACATCAAGCTTAAAGCGCATAAAGAAGCTTAGATTAGAGCTCTTTGAAAGAAACAGCGTCAATTTTGCAACACCATAGTCGTGCAATAAAACTCACATATTGAATAACAATAAGTATTAAACGACAATTGCGTGCATTTGATTCTAAACATCCAAATATGCGCACAGTAGTTCCCTGCCCTATTTTAACAGTAATTTCGTCAACTTTTGAAATATTAGAAGCTACTCCAGCGGTAAAATCGTCATAGACCTCAAAGAAACCTCAGAGAAAGACCTAAATGGCAATTAATTTCTAATGGACTTTCCGCTATCCAATAATGATCGAATTCGCGCCTGTGTTTGTGCAGTCTTGGCCAAGACTAAGAATGAGCGGCGCTCCGCATCATATAAATCTTGCTCGCTCCATAGTGTGCCAGGCTCTATATTGCCGCCTGTAACTATACGCGCAACTTCCGTTGATACAAAAACATCGTGAGGGTAAAGCTTCCCTTTGGCTTGCATATCGTTGGCCCATATGACCATTTGTTCAAAAACAGGCTCGCCAGCCATGGCGATAGGCGTACGAATAAATGCGCACGTATCTTTACCTAACTTTACAGCGTTCATAGCTTCGCTTAGCAACCTGTCACGATTGTTCACATAGGTATCATTATCTCGCAGCATCGCCATATCTTTAGCATGCAAAGGAGAGCTCGCCGTTTTACCGTAGCCTAGCGCGTAAAATGCCTCCCACGCGGCGGCTGTAACATCGCCGTCTTTGGCATCAATCCAGCGGTAAAGCGTTTCCTTGCACCCTCCTCCGCCAGGTATAAGTCCAACTCCCGTTTCAACAAGGCCCATATTCGAGTTAGCATGGCAAATGACTTGTTGCGCATGAAGAACAACTTCAAATCCGCCGCCCAATGATAGGCCAACAGGTGCGGCAATAACGGGGAAATCCGCAACTGCCATTTTGTAAACAGTTTGCTGAAAATGGTCAAGAAAACCATCCAAACCCTCCCAGTCACCAGCTTCAAAGAAGGCGCGGACATCATTTAAATTAACACCACAAGAAAAATGTTGCGCGTCATTATGGACAATAAGGCCTTTTAAGTTTCGGGCGCTGACGGCGTTCAGTGCCTCGTCTAATATCTGCATAGCAGGCGCCGCTATCGCATTGGCCTTTGAATGAAATTCCACCAAAGCTATATCATCAATTTCATACCAACTGGCTTCGAGGTTGCCGCCCGATGCTGTTATGATTTTGCGCATATCATTAAAGCGCAACGTCCCTTCAGCGCGGTCAATTTGGCGCCAACCGCCGTTGAATATACGCACATTGAGCCCGTCATAAAACGCACTGCCCTGCGCTTGACGCAAGTAATCCGGCACGGGCCGTTGCTCTGTCTCTAAACGCTGTATGAGGTAATCTGCTCCGACTTCATCAATCAGCTCAAACGGACCTTTTATCCAATTATACCCCATTTTCATGGCGTCATCCACCCCTGCTGGATTGTCTCCAACTTCGGGTACTAATGACGCGGCATAAGTGAGCACATTAGACATAACGCGCCATGCGTAATCGCCATATTTGCTGTCATCATTAAGTATGTGAATAATACCGTTTTTCTCGGCTTTAAGCGCAATGGAGATATTGACGGTTTCGGCGATTTGATATTGCCTCGTTTGCAAGTTCATGACT
This sequence comes from Litorimonas sp., assembly GCA_039962885.1. Taxonomy (GTDB): domain Bacteria; phylum Pseudomonadota; class Alphaproteobacteria; order Caulobacterales; family Maricaulaceae; genus Litorimonas. The sequence continues at coordinate 2,121 of JBDVGI010000188.1, forward strand.
TGTTTTTGACCCTTGTCTAGACGATAGAACCCTGCTCCCGTTTTCCGTCCGCGTTGACCCTTGGAAATCATATCGCTCATTAGAGATAATTTAGTGCCAACATCATGAAAGGCATCGGCCTTGGGCAATATAGACACAAGGCTTGCAGCAACATCGCTCATGAGGTCAATACCGATAAGGTCATAAAGCCCAAATACGCCCGTCTTAGGGATTCCCATTGGGCGGCCAAATATGGCATCGGCTTCTTGCGGTGTTAAGCCCATCTCATTGGCTATGTGTAGTGCTGTCTGGATGGCATAACACCCAACGCGGTTGCCCAAAAATCCGGGTGTGTCCATACACGGCACGACGCCTTTACCGAGTTGCTTATCACAAAATTCGTGGAGTTTATCCATGATAGCAGCATCCGTATCCTCTCCCGCAACCAATTCTAGTAAAGGCATAAAGCGCACAGGATTGAAAAAATGCGTTATCGCAAAACGCTTACGAAAGGATAGCGACATGTCTTCGGTAAGGAGCTTAATCGGGATTGTTGACGTATTGGAGGTTATAATTGCGTCATCTTTACAGACCGCGTCTAACTTTTTATAGAGATCTTTTTTTAAATCTAACCGTTCCAAAATAGCTTCGGCGATCCAATCACACTGCGCAAGCTTATCAAAATCATCGCGGATATTGCCGACTGTAATACGCGCGCCAGCTGCGTCGTCGATGATTCCTGGATTGGCAGGGTTTTTAATGCGCTCTAGTCCTTTTTGCGACAGCGCATTCACTTCGGCCCCATCGCTAGGTAGATCCAACAACAGAACCTCACAGCCTGCATTGGCCGCCTGCCCTGCAATCCCTGCGCCCATTGTACCCGCGCCGATGACGGCAATTTTTTGAATATTCATAATTAGACTTTACCGTGTATTGGGGGTTTTTCACGTAAAATAATGTAAACATTACAAAAACATTAGGCTTTTCACTAAGCTGTGTTTTCGAAATATAAGAATTGTCTTTCTTAACCAAAAATTTTACCAGATATAAGACTACGCATTAATCTCAACCATAAGATTCGTTTGCCTTTTTATTTATAGGATTTCCATGCCATCTACTGCTCAAACTTGGTTCCAACGTCTTGCACCTTACCGCCGCGCACAAGATGGCCGTGCTACATTTGAATTATTAATCACCTTAATCCCGTTTTTAGCTCTTTGGGCAGGTATATGGCGCCTCATACAAGCTGGGCATTACTGGGGAATTATTGGCTTAATTCCTGCGGGAGGCCTTATTGTTCGCCTATTTATTATTCAACATGATTGCGGTCATCAATCCATGTTTAGCCGCAAAAGCGTGAATGATTGGGTTGGGCGCTTTATTGGGATTTTAACGCTAACACCATATGATCATTGGAAGCGCTCTCATGCCTTACATCATGCAGGGTCAGGTAATTTAGACCGCCGCGGTATTGGCGATGATATCTTAACGCTAACTGTCGATGAGTATAAAAATTCGTCTCGTTGGGACCGCATAAAATACCGCCTTTATCGTCACCCTGTTGTCATGTTTGGAATTGGGCCAGCTTATGTATTCTTTCTGTGTAATCGTCTGCCTCTAGGGGCTATGAAGAACGGAGTTAAACCTTGGGCGAGCGCGCTGCTAACAAATCTTGGCGTCGCGGTGCTTTATGGTCTTATCATCTGGGCCGTTGGGTGGAAGATTTTTGTCCTTATTCAAATTCCAACAATCCTTGTCGGCGCATCAATCGGGGTATGGATGTTTTACGTACAACACCAATTTGACGAAACGCATTGGTCAAGAACTGGGGAATGGGACAGAGAACACGCCGCCCTCAGAGGAAGTTCTTACTATGATTTACCCGGCTGGCTTATGTGGATTACGGGTAATATTGGTGTTCACCACGTCCATCATTTATCGTCCCGTATTCCATTTTACAGGTTACCTAAAATTCTAAAAGATCACCCTGAGCTTAAATCTTTTGGGCGGCTTACATTTTGGGAAAGCTTAAAATGTGTAAAACTAGCCCTGTGGTGTGAGCAGAATCAGCGTTTGATTAGTTTTCGGGCCGCTAAGCTCTCATGTTAAACCTTGTTTTTTAGGTTAAATCTTTTAAATATTTCATATGGTTGAACTCTCTAATCTTATCGCGCATCGATTCCGAGGTTTCAGCGCCTATGAAAATTCTCTTGAAGGGCTGCAAACTGCCCTTGATTTTGGCGTAAAGCAAATAGAGTTCGATATACGCGTTACAAAATGTGGAACACCGCTCATTTATCACGATGAGTATGCGCTCGATAAAGCGGGGCGAGTACACCATATTAAAGACATATATCAAAAAGACCTCCAAGCTTTAGGAGGCGTTTTTGCTCATATGCCAACCGCAGAAGCATTGTTTTCTGCTATTGCTACGCATGACAACAAATCTGTAAAAATCTTGATTGATATGAAAGATGCGGGCTTCGAAGATATGCTCTACGCGCTTATTCACGCCAACCGCCTTGAATCCCGTGCTCTATGGGTGTCTTGGCTACCAGAAACGCTTTATGCCATTCATACTCTCGATCAAAAGGCAAAGCTGTGCTTGTCTCATTGGTGCGGGGCACCGACGGATAAAATTAAGCGGCAACACCGTGTTTTCACGTCAAAAGACGGCCATATTGCTCGCCCAAAGCGCCGTTATGTCCATGGAGAGCGTTCTGGTTGGTATGTCAACGGGCCAATTAAAGGGGCATTGCGAGCTATATTATCATCAGTTTGCGTGCCGCAAGCTATGGTCACGCGCGAGTTAGTGGACAACTACCACGCAGATGGCATTGAAGTTTCCTGTTTCTCTTATGTTGATTGGGATCACATTAATCTGCATAAAAAACAGTTTAACATTGACGATTACTTCATTGATAACAAATCTGTTTTTGATGAAATAATTTAAAACTCGTCCTCTGTTATATCACTTGGACGTTCATGGGTTGGGATTGCATAACTCCCTTTCAACCAACGCCCGAGGTCAACATCAGCGCAGCGTTTAGAACAAAAAGGCTTAAAGTCAGCCGCTTTTAAAACCCTCTTGCATATGACACAGCACTCTCGCGGTATGCCGTTTTTATCTATCAACGCTAACATCTATCGTCTGTCCTAATTTTACATCAAAACGCGCACCGATACGGCTTGTAAGCTCGCCGCGCCAATCAAGTTCTGTCGTCTCAAGCCAATTAAAAACATGTTCTGGCGCATGTAGTGTTAATTTAGCTCCTGCATTAACACTGCCCTCACGTTCTAAGCGGCGAATAGCCCTCAGAGCTAGCGTATCCAACGTAGGGCGTCCAAAGCGGTCATTAACAAGCGCATCTAGGGATATGTCATCTATACTACGTGTAAGCTCAATACAGCCAAACCGCGACATAGGCGCAATTTTGACAATCGCTGCATCGGTTTCAAAGACTTTCTCAAGATGACGAAGTAAGGATGTGCGGTGCTTGGCTTGCCGAAGATTTGGGAAATCAATCACAATTAATCCCCCTAGGCCGCGCAATCGTAATTGGGATGCAATCAACGTAGCCGCCGCAAGGCTATTATCAAGGGGGCTGGATTCGCTGCCTTTATCAACATCAATCGCGAGTAAGGCTTGAGTTTGGTCAAACCAGACAGAGCCCCCTCCTTTGATGGCAATATTACGTTCTACGGCATCATCTAACGCCGAAACAGATGTCTCTTCAAATATGATTTCAGGATATTTAAGCGTTAAGTATTCGCGTAAATTATTGCATTTGACAGGCCCGACCGCATCGCGGCTTGCTTCGTTGGTGAATTTTAAATTCGGACCTTTAGTCCCGATAGCCGCCCGTGATATTTCAACATCTATCAACATGCCTTCTGTAAGTTTTGGAAGCGCTTTACGCGATGAAAACTTTAGCAAGCCTGCAGGACCAATGCCGAGATCTACAAATGCCCCCGCCACTGACGGGTCTACCGCGCTCACGCGCCCCGTATAAATATCTTTTGCGCGCGCCATATGCGGGCCAACATGGCGGCGCAGATGAAATTCCACAAGGCGCCGTCCTTCATAGACCGCAGCGCGGGTTTCTCCGATTCCATCTTCAATAACGGCTCTGCGTTTCATGCGGACACCCCCGCAGCCATTAGAAGATGACGCGTTTCATAAAGTGGCAAGCCAACTACGCCCGTATAAGAGCCTGAAATATGATGAATAAACGCTCCAGCGCGACCTTGAATACCGTAACCGCCAGCTTTACCGTTCCATTCTTGGCTATCAAGATATTGCATTATTTCCGTTTCGTTCAAGGATTTCATTTTAAGTCGCGTTTCCGATAAACGTTTGCGCAAAATTCCATCAGCATCAATTACAGAAACACCTGTAAAGACGCGGTGAGCGCGGCCAGACAAAAGCCGTAAACACTGCTCTGCTGATTGCCTATCTTCTGTTTTGGGTAAAATCCTTCGCCCAACACCAACGACAGTATCAGAGGCCAAAATAATGCTTCCTTGATGCAAAGCGGAAATCTTAAGCGCCTTTTCACATGCAAGCCGAAGCGCATGCGGACCAGGTAATTCACCATCGATCGGATCTTCTGATATGTCGGCAGGAATAATCTGCGCAGGTGTAAGACCTATTTGAGCTAATAAGTCTCTGCGTCTTGGGCTGGCGCTCGCCAAGATAAATGACATTGCGCCAAGCGCCTTATTTGAAACGATAAGTAATCCGACCTTTAGTCAGATCATATGGTGTCAT
>JBDVGI010000189.1:0-2269 GCA_039962885.1 Litorimonas sp.
TCCAGAGAGAACTCGTAAAACAGCTTTGATGTTCCGCCGTCCAACTGTCCCATCATGACCAATCTCCACACTTCTTATCTAAAACAAGTGAATCAGAAACAGGCGCTTGTGACTAGGAGTTTTTCAACAGTATTGCCCAAAGTAAGACACTGAGCCGAGGACGGCAAATTCCTGAAAGAGGATGTTTTATTCTGCGTTGAGTTTTGCACGTAACTTGCTAATAACATTCATGCACGAGATGTTCTCAAATCGACAGCAACAAAGCCATTTGTATTCAGTGGTGAGTTTTGTGCATTCCGAAATTATATACCTTTATTAGGTAAGATGTAATTTCAATCTTCTCAAACCCATCAATTCGGTGGGCTTTTCTTTAATGACTCACCGGTCAGAACAGGAAAAGAAAATGAGCACGGTCATTAATGCAGACAAAGACGTTCGAAATATTCTGTATGGAATATGCGATCTAACATTACCTAAAGCCGAATGGACGCACGAGGCACATTTCGCAGCGGCAATTGCAATGTTATTAGATTCGAGTTTTGATGCATTGAATGATATGCCGCGAATTATCAAAGCTTATAACGAAGCAACAGGCGTACAAAATACTGATCACGAAGGTTACCATCATACCATTACTATGGCTTCGTTACTTGCAGCTAAGGCTGTGATAAACGAAGGCTCCTCATCACTTTCTGAATCATTTCATAGATTACTGAATTCAAAATATGGCAAATCCAGGTGGGTTTTGTCGTATTGGAGTAAAGACCTTTTGTTTTCAGTTGAAGCACGCAAGTCGTGGTTGGAGCCCGATCTTAAAAAGTTACCCTTTAAGATGGAGGGCCAATAAAGGCTCATCAATACACTAAAGACCGCCAAAACGGACATCCCGCGAGCCGCTTAAAATCGCCCAATAAAGGACGCTCAATTGAACAATTCATAACTGTTCTATAGCTTTCCTGAGGCACACGTTTTTCTGTCAAACTTGTGATTCAGTCTTAAACTTGGGACGTGATATACTAATTTAGAATAGATCAGGCCATAGTCCCATAAATAGAAAGATGCCTCATGACGAGAACCCTTACATCATCACAGGCCCGGGCGTATTACGATGAGTATGGCGCAAAGCAGGACACGCAGGGATGGTATGAAGACAAGGCTATGGATGAGTTATGCGCGCATGCAGACTTTCAAGAGGCCAGTGCCGTTCTGGAATTTGGCTGCGGGACCGGAAAATTAGCGTATAGGTTACTGGATAAGGAACTTCCGGCGAGTGCTACCTATTTGGGATTAGATATTAGTCCGGAAATGGTTTCGCTCTCCGCGTCTCGCCTCGAAGCGTTTAAAGATCGAGCTAAAGTCCAGCTAACGGACGGCGAAGTCATCTTTGATTTGCCGGATGCTTCATGTGATCGTTTTGTATCTACCTATGTGTTTGATCTGTTATCCGAACAGGATGCAAACCAAACCCTCATCGAAGCATACCGCATACTGAAACCTGGCGGGCGCCTCTGCATGGCAAGCCTAACCGAGGGGCGGTCACCCTGGTCAAAACTTGTTAGTAAAAGCTGGGCTTTCGTTCAGCGGATAAGTCCGTCAACTGTTGGTGGATGCCGCCCAATCATCGTCGATGCGCATCTTGATTCCACGATGTGGTTAATACAGCATAGAAAACTACTATCGGCCTTTGGTCTACCATCCGAAGTTATCATAGCCGTAAAGCTTTAACTCACGCCAGCGGCTTAAAACGCCCAAAATAGGCCGCTGGTAATGTTTGTCAACGTGACAGCATTCGTCAAAATTAGCACTCTCGCTAATAGTATAGGACGCAGGTCTGGTTACCAAACTAGACAACACTGAGAATTACCGCCTCTTTGTTCTAGTATTTGAAAGACTCTAATTTTGTCATTGAAATGTAACGCTATTCCCGCAGCCTGGGGTTCTTGCTGCGTAGTCTTCAAAAGGTTCAAGACCTACTGATGCGCGTCTTTCGTCAAGCTTTTCAGGATCTACAACGGGCCTGGGCTGATATCTGCCATCCTTACATTGAAGTTGTGACCCATATAGTTGAAGCTCGCCTTGGTTAATTTTCACGCGGTCCGTCAATAGGGCCAAAGTACGATCCGCTAATGAGCCAGGGCGCGATTGGAATTCTTTAAGCATCTTTGCTTGAAACTCCACGTCCTCATCTGCGTGCTGTGTTATCATCATGAGGCTACGCGTGGTCCCAACCCCGAAGCGTTCATCTGTAGGAAAATCGGATGTCTCAAGA
>JBDVGI010000190.1:0-2000 GCA_039962885.1 Litorimonas sp.
GCTTGACTAGCAAATTTAGGTTTTCCTTTTAGGAAGTCTGTGGTTAAGCCTGTAATTTGCGTGACTTTTTCTGGAACGTCGCGTTCTGGATCTAGGTAACAGTGAAACTGCTCGCCAGTCGGTAAAAGGTCTATAATTTCAATACAGCCAATTTCCGTAATTCGGTCATCACCATTTGCGTGAAAACCTGTCGTTTCAGTATCGAAAACAATTTCCCGCATATAATCTCACATCATTTCGTATTTAAAACTTTATCAAAGATAAGCTGCACTTGTTTGCGAGCATTTTCTAGACCTTGCCCTGTGGATATTATATAATCAGCGCGAGCGCGTTTGTCCTTGTCGGGCATTTGCCGAAATAATAGCATGTTAAATATTTCTAAAGTCATGCCTGGCCGAGCCAAAACTCGCGCCTTTTGTACATCCGCTGGCGCAGTTACTACGACGCTCACATCTACATCCTTATCGCCATTTGTTTCAAATAACAAAGGAACGTCAAATATAACAGCTCGCGCATTATCCTTCTCAGCTTTCTTTAAAAAACTCGCCCTCATTTGACCAACCCAAGGGTGAATAAAACTTTCTAATACGGTCAAATTAAGCGGGTCGGCCCTGATATGTCCGCCAAGTACTTTGCGGTTCACGCTGTCATCAATGATTGCATCTGGAAAAACAGACCTTATTAACGGCACAGCCTTGCCCCCGCGGCTATAAAGTTTATGGACTGCAGCGTCAGCGTTAAAAACAGGGCACCCAAGCGCTTTAAACATGTTGGCTGTGGTTGTTTTCCCCATACCAATAGACCCTGTTAGACCTATAATTTTCATTTATCTTGCGCCTGATTTTAGCGCGCCTAACAATACATCTCTTACACCGCATTCTGCCGGAGCGTCTTCGCCGAAGAAAAGCTTAAATGAAGGCCTAGCTTGCGCGATTAACATGTCCAGCCCACCTATGGTTAATAAGCCTCGCTTCTGCGCCCCTTTTAGTAATGGCGTCATCATGGGGGTATAAATAAGATCATATACTCCGCACCTATCAGGAGCCATATCCAAAGATATATCTAAAGCCGCCTTACCAGACATACCACCCGCGCTTGCATTTACAATCAAACTCGACCGAGCCACCCCTTCGTGGCGCCTATCCCAAGCCAATGAATATAAACTTGGAACATTGACCATATCTACAATGTCCTGAGCTTTTTTATCATGACGGTTAGTCAAACAAATTTCTGGCACCCCCAACGATAACAAGGCTCCTATAACAGCTTTTGACGCGCCGCCTGCACCGATTATCAACACGGATTTCTGAGTTAATTCTGTAATTGGCATAACGCTTAATAAAGGAGCAACAAAACCCTCTAGGTCTGTATTGTGTCCGATTAATTTTCCATGTCTTTTGAATAAGCAATTTGAAACGCCTAATTTTCTAGCATCATCCGTTACATCATCGGCGGCCTCAAAAGCTTGGGATTTAAGGGGCATAGTAACATTTACCCCTGAAATAGTTGTATGTTTCAATGACTTGAAGGCACTTACCGCCTCATCAGCTCGGGTAGAGAAGGGAATATAAGCGCCCTTTATCCCTAACTCCCGCAACCAATAATTATGTAAGACAGGGCTAAGAGAATGATGAATAGGCCAGCCACAAACACCGGCTAATTTGGGAATAATAGTCACGCTAATATTGCCCCTCTTTGGCGCAAATAATCAAGAACAGGCAGTAAGGATAACCCCAAAATTGAAAAGAAGTCGCCTTCAACATTAGAAAACAGTTGCGAACCCAAACCTTCAAACCTGTAAGCTCCAACGGATTTTGTCAGCAAATCACCTTCACTTTCAATATAATTCTCTAAAAATGCATCAGAAAAATGGCGCATGGTCAATCGCGTCTTAGACATATGACGCCAAACAGCTTGCCCATTTTCACATATAACTACCGCTCCAATAAGCTCATGCGTTTTCCCACGCATCGTCAATAACCTCTCTTTAGCGTCATCTA
>JBDVGI010000191.1:0-6235 GCA_039962885.1 Litorimonas sp.
ACCTTATTGAAACTAAGCTAACCGCCATGAATCCAAATGAGCTTGATAATAATACAGGGTGGCAAGAACAAAAAAGCGCGCAAACACGTACTACTATTTTAACGGCCGCCGTGAAATGTCTCACTGAAATTGGCTACGCAAAAACATCAACGCAAATTGTCGCAAAAACCGCCAATCTCTCACGCGGAGCTATGCTTCATCATTATGCAACTAAAGCCGACCTTATTTCAAACCTGATAGATTTCATAAACTATCGCCGTCTACAAGCCTTCTATCATGAGGTCAAAAAAATGAATGATACGGAACGCGTTGTTGAAGGGAAGGCTTTTGAAGTATATTGGCGCCTCAATAAAAAGCCTGAGTCTGATGCCCATTTAGAATTAACTGTCGTGTCGCGTACGGATAAGGACTTGAAAAAGCTCTTTGACAAAAAAGCAAGACAGCATGATAATTTTATCTTGGATACGCTGCCTATTTTCTTTCCTGAATGGAATGAGGCTAGCCGTGAAAATCTGCAATTGGCGCACGATATAAGCCTTGTCACCTTCACAGGTCTGCGGGTTAAGAGCAACGTCATTAGTAGCAAAGAGCGTCGCTTGGCTGTCCGCAAACTGATTTTCTCTACCCTTCAGCAATTAAGATAATAAAGTTATTACGCTAAATATTTTTCCAAAGTTTGTGCAAAGTGACGAATGCGGCTTTCTTGATAACGCCCCAAATGAATTTGCTTATTCTTAGACGTCTTTAAACCCGCTTGAATAGCGGGTAAATTTCCAAGATCCTGATCAAAAACTGCGGCAAGTAAAGCGCCCATTTTATGTGAGGCCGCTGAAAATGGCTCATCATTAGGAATAAGATACATTGGGACTGGGGCCGCTTTAGGGTCGTCTTTTTTAGTGCGCTTTAAAACGCGGATTTCCATCATACAATGATCTTGGTCTTTACCTGTCGTCCAACGGTAAAGAAGGTTAGGCACAAAACCGCCCCAAGGCGAGAAGTTCGGGAAGATATTATAGGTAAAACTATCAACCATTTCAGTGTCCGAGACGTCTGAAAAATCTCTATCGCAGCTGGTCCCAAAAGAATGACGGTTGTTTTCCGCCATAACTTTTCGTGCCATCACAGGATCATCTTTATCAATGCTGGCTTTGGCCTCTTCCATGTCGAAATCACTGCCCTCAAGCGCGCGGCGTCCGCCTGTTGAGTTGAGTTTATCAAGAACAAGGTTTTGATCATAAAGATGAGCCACATGCGGCGAAGCGACAGCAGACGGGGTTATCGCACGGTTTACATGATCATCATAAAGATCATATCTTGTATTGGCATCACCCGTAAATGGCAAGATTTGTGGATGGGTGGTAATGGAATGATAGGCTTCCATAAAAGCTTCGGCGGCTACTTTCCAATTACAATTAAGCTCGCGCCCAACCCAAATCACCGTGCGGCATTCATCTAAGTTCCAACGGTCCCAATGGCTTGCCACAGAACCAAGCCATTCGCGAAACGGAGCGATGTCCTGCTTCTCAGAAATCATAACAAAACCCTGCCAACGCTCTACGCGCAGTTCTGGCAAAGCCATTTCATCTTCGTTCACATGCTCGAAATCCCACTTACAAGGTATGTCATTTAAAGCTCCGTCACGTTTCCAACTAAAGCCATGAAACGGGCATTTTAATTCTGATGCATTTCCTGAACTTGTGCGAAGTTTACGGCCTCGGTGCAGACAAACATTATAAAAAGCTTTCACGCCGCCATCATCCTGACGCACTATAAGAAATGATTTCCCAGCATTCTCAAAGACAATCGTATCGCCGGGGTTCGGAAAATCTTCTTCCCGCGCCGCAAATTGCCAAACATTGGGCCACATCTTCTCATTTTCAAGTTGAGCATATTCGGAAGATGTATAACGCTCAGTCGACAATGGCTCATTACCCAAATCAACTTGCGATTCGTCTCTTAAAATCTGCGGAACTGGCCGCGTATCAAGGTCTAAGAGATCGCTATAACTTAGCCCTGGACATGCAGTGCTAGGAACATCTTTTTTGATTTTATTTTTAGCCATGCTGAAAGTCTTTTCTAAATTTCAAAAGACGATAGAAGCAGCACTAAAAACAGTCAAGACTGATTGTTTTAATCATTGATGATTTTAAATTAAAACAATAACTAATTACCTATGAGACAAACAGCCGAAAGACCTGGCGCTCCGTAAACCTGACTATAGGACATTTTAGCCCCTTCAATTTGCCGCTGCCCTGCTTCGCCGCGCACTTGAATGACGTTTTCATATATCTGACGAAGCCCTGTTGCACCAATAGGCTCGCCGCAAGCAATACAACCACCATCTGTATTAATCGGCAGTTTACCACCGAGACGGGTTTCGCCCTCTGCGAGGAGTTTCTCCTGCTCACCGTCTTTGCAAAATCCGTTTTCTGCCATGTGCATAATTTCAGCCCCAGATTCAGTGTCTTGAATTTGGGCAACATCTATATCTTCTGGTCCAACTGAGGCCATTTTATAGGCCGCATTTGAGGCTAGAACCGTCGCTGACACGCCGCGCTCAACCGACAATGAGGGGGCATAAACTTCAAAAGAACCTTGCGGCCGTGTCCGTACAGCCGCGCCGTAAATACGCGCGCCTAATTTACCCAATTCACGCGCTTTCTTCTCATTCGCCAAAATCAGACCGACCCCCCCTTCACCTGGAGAGCAAAACATGAATTTACGCAAAGGATCGCTGACCATTTGTGAGGTCGCAATTGTCTCCGCATCAATAGGCTGGCGGCGCCATGCATGCGGCGCTAAAGACCCATTTTCAAAAGCCTTCTGGGCGACAGCCACGAGGCTTTTATCTGTGATTCCATATTGTGCCATGTAACGTTGAATTTTCATCGCAAAAAACTGAGTTGTCACCATCATGCCCGTTTCAGCATACCAGTCAGGCAAGCCATAATTACGTGGGTTCGCTGCAAATGCGCCGCGTGGATGTTTATCAAAACCTGTAACAAGTCCTATATCAAACTCGCCAGACTTAATCGCCCAATAGCCTGACAGCAAAGCTGAACCACCGGTAGCACATCCATTTGCAACATTGATAAATTGCGTTCCGTTCAATCCCAAATGCGGCAACATCGCATCCGCACTTCCAGCGGAATGAGAGCCGCCAAAAGCAAATTGCATATCGTCCCATTCAACATCAGCATCACGCATAGCCTGCTTAACGGCGAAGACACCTTGCTCTAACCCGCTCGTTTCATGCCGCCCAAAAGGATGAATACCTGCGCCGACAATATAAACATTACTCATGACGTCACCTCGCGGCTGGGTTGGAAGGCATAGGTTGTCACGCTGCCCGTTCCGTCACCCCGTTTCATTTCTTCTAAAGTCAAAGTCATTGGCATACCGAGTTCCAAAGATTCGAAATCTTCTGTGACTATGCGGGTCTCCACGATGACTTCGCCTTCAAGCTCAACATAACCTATACCGAAGGGTTTAAACGCCGCTTTATCCGTCACCCCAACGAAAGGACGTCCAGGCGGAAAACGTTGAACCGTATAGGCCCACAACGTACCTTCGCGTTTCAAATGGACAGGCTCAAACTGATCAGACAGCATAGGCATTGGAAACTTTATCTCACCGTTAAGACGAGAACGTCCTCCAATAAGCCTTGGTGGCTTAATTTGAATATCTATAAATTGATCGGAGATAAGAGTCATAAAACCATCCTATTATACAAGTTTAGTGATAATAAGGCCCACTAAAATAGCACCTCTGACTTTTTATAGCTGGATTGTTATCTTTTAAAGTGTGAGCAATATAACTATGACAACGATTAATGATAATTCCGTATTAAAAGTTCTTTCAGACTTGGTAAGACGACAAGTTAATGTCCATCCCAATAAAGCTGCGTTTGTATTTGAAGGTGATACTCTCACCTACGCGCAATTAGAGCAAGGATCTAATCGCACGGCTAATGGCCTTTTAAACTGGGGCACCTCCCCTAATCAACGCATTGGTTATCTTGGGAAAAACTCACACCATTATTATGAGCTCCTCTTAGGTGTCTCGAAATCAGGCGGGGTTTTATGCCCTATAAATTGGCGATTAGCTGAAGCAGAGATTACCTATATTCTCAATGACTTTACGCCCGAAATATTATTCATCGGGCCAGAATTTATGGATATGGCTTCCAGCTTAAAATCCCAAGTTAGCTCCCTAAAACATATTGTCCCAATGGAAGCTGATAAGGGGAACACGCCGCACTATTCCGAGTGGCGAGACAGCCACAGTGATGACTTTCCAAACATTATACGCGATACTACGGATGACGCTTTACAGATGTATACCTCTGGGACGACGGGACATCCGAAAGGCGCCATACTGACCAATCAGTCGCTCCTGACACCCTATGAACGTTTTCGTGGCCATAATATGCCTAATTGGAACATTTGGTCAGATGATGACGTCAGCCTTATTCCAATGCCATGCTTTCATATTGGCGGAACAGCTTGGGGGCTGACAACCATAGCGCACGGCGCAACGGGCATTATCATGCGAAACTTTGACCCTGTAGAGGTCCTAGAGAACATTGATAAATACCGCGTCTCGAAATTATTTCTTGTACCTGCCGCGATGAAAATCGTCGCCAATCTACCGCGTGCGAAAGAAGTTGATTTCTCGCAGCTTAAATTCATGCTTTACGGCGCATCGCCCATGCCGCTTCCATTACTTAAACAAGCCATTGATGTGTTCTCATGCGGCTTTGCTCAATTTTACGGTATGACAGAAACGTCTGGCACAATTAGCGCCCTTCCACCTGAAGATCATGACCTAGAGGGCAATGAACGTATGCGGTCGGTCGGCAAAGCCCTTCTGGGGGTTGAAATTGTGATTATGGACGACGCAGGCAATAGGCTACCCGCTGGAGAAATTGGCGAAATTGTTACGCGCTCTTCAATGAATATGAAGGGCTATTGGAACCTTGCAAAAGCCACAGAAGAAACGCTCACAGATGAGGGTTGGCTCCGTACAGGAGATGTCGGCTACCTTGACGCAGACGGATATTTATTTTTGAAAGACCGTAAGAAAGATATGATCATTTCAGGCGGAGAAAATGTCTACCCTGCGGAAGTTGAGAATGCCATTTTCGATCATCCTAAAGTCGCTGATGTTGCCGTGATTGGAGTGCCTGACAAAAAATGGGGCGAAACAGTGAAAGCTTGCGTCGTAATCAAATCAGGCGAAAGTTTGACCGATGACGAAATCATAGAATGGACTCGCAGCAAAATTGCAAAGTTTAAATGCCCTAAATCTGTCGACTTTCTTGAGACACTGCCCCGAAACCCATCTGGTAAAGTTTTACGCAGACTGCTCAGGGCGCCATATCAAACGACAAACTAATCAAGCCCGAACAGATGGCTCAACGCGGTCCCAATCCGTAGACCCTATGCGGTCAATAATTTTCCACTCGCCCTTAATAAGCCGAAGCGTATCACGGTACCGTCCCGCAACAATCCAGTCCGTCTCAACTCCATTTGTTACAACGGGGCCAACTTGTGCGTGGTCTCCGCTCATTCTATGGAAAGATGAAAAGGTTGCATGGGAATGTGCAAGATCATTACCCTCAAAAGTTACAATAATACCCCCAAGGTTATGCAAAGTCACATCCATCTTATTGAGAACATTAGATAAAAACCCAATAAAGTCTTTTGCGGCTCCATTATAAGACCCATGTTTAATCGTAGCATCCACCGAAAATGATTTCATAACATCATCAAAGCGGCGCTCGTCAATCGCCCTACAATAGTTGTAGATGACGTTACGAATACGCTCACGTTGTAAGTTTTCCTCTGTTACATTCATGTCAATCTTTCCAACTGCTTGAAAATCAAACCTGCCAGTCTTTACCTTTTCTTTCAATTAGCAATTATATGAGGCCATACGGTATATTAAGACGTACCCCATAAAAGTCTTAGCTAGTCAAGCAGCTGGGTAACACTGTAAAAAAGCTTAAAATAAAAAGGGATAGACATGGGACGTTTACAAAATAAAGTCGCGATCATCACAGGCGGTTCTAAAGGTCTCGGAGAAGCCAATGCCAGACTTTTCGCGAATGAAGGCGCGATCGTCATTATAACTGATATTGATGAAAAAAATGGGCAGAAACTTGTCAAAAATATCGGGCCTCGCGCAGAATTTTACAAACAAGATGTAAGAGATGAAGGCGGGTGGAAATCCT
>JBDVGI010000192.1:0-4329 GCA_039962885.1 Litorimonas sp.
ACCTTATTAAATTGTGGCCGTTTTGGATCATTATTCATGCGGTTCATATCGGCCTGCGTTAGACCCGAAACAAATAAATTTCCGTCAAAGACAGGCATAGATAATAATGTGCGTAGCTCGCCCGTAATAATATCTATGACAGCAAGGCCTCCGCTGTCGGTTTCACCGTCTTCATCAATAAATTGCTCGGCTGCAAAGCGTTGTAGATGCGCATCAATCGTGATGTAAACATCATCCCCGCGCTTGGCCTTGGTTTCAGGGTCAGGCCATTCGCGAACTATACGGCCGCGAGCATTCACTTCGACTTTCAAACGACCAGAACTCCCGCGGAGCGTTTTTTCCCTTGCCGCCTCCACACCCGTCTTGCCGATACGGAATGTTGGTTGACGTAAAAGCGGATCATCATCTTTTTCAATATCCGATTTCGCCGCGCGTCCAACATAACCAAGCGTATGCGAAAAAACCCCGTCACCTGAATATGCACGCACGGATCCAACTTTCGGGATAATTCCTGCTAGGTCATGCATGTGTATATTTAACTTAGAAAAAACCGACCAGTTTAGATGGTCCTTTAGAAGAACAGGAACAAAGCTTGAGTTTTCTTTTACATCTTTCAATATCCTCTCCCGTTCTGCTGGGCTAAGAGAGATAATTTGGCTGATTTTATCTAAGCTGGCCTCAACATCCTTTGTTCTTTCAGGAATGAGTTCCACGCGGTAATCTTGGCGGTTCACAGCAAGGCCCTCGCCAAAGCGGTCACGTATTTCGCCGCGTTCAGGCAACGTTAGATTAAAGTTAAAACGGTTGTCTTCTGACAAAGCCCGGTAATCCTCGGCGCGGGTCACTTGTAAGTAATATAACCGAGCGGATAAAACGCCGAAGACTCCAAGCGCTCCGCTCCCCAAGAAAACGGTTCGGCGGTTAATTGTGGTCGCATCCGAGTTCGGTGATTGCTTTGGGTTTGAGCGTCGGCTCATAAATAGTCCCTATCTTGCGGGTCCATTAAGGCGTAGCGGACTAAGTTTCGAGTAAAAACAACCACGGGCATAAAAGCACATATAAGCAGAGCTTGCCGAAACAAAGTAGTGAAATTCGGCAGAACCCCGTAAGCCAGCCATCCTGTGATAATAAGCATAACCGTTGCAATGGCCAATCCAGCACACCATAAGCTAACCGCGTTAAAAAAGCTAAGGCTGTGATCACGACGGTTAGGGCGAAGGATGGCGAAGACTGTTAAATAGACAATCGCCCATTGCCCCAAAACACCGTTAGTCCCCCAGTCCAGAAATATACCGATAACAAAAAATGTACCAATTGTGACAACTGTGTTTACCTCGCGCGGCCAAAGCGAAACAATCAAAAGAGGTAATAACAACAGTGATATGCTCTCGCCCGCTATATTAATATGCAGGACAGATAAAAAGACACATACAAACAAGCTTAAACTAGCGGGTATAAAATTACGTGATGATGTATTGATATGCGGCGTCACAAACGTCATGGCGCATCATCCGTAACGGGTTTAACACCCTCGGCCACTTCGTCTGTAATCACCTTTGTAGGCGCAAGAATAGGCCGAAAAGGCAAGACCCAAACCCAATCTGTTGGCGCCTTCTCAGCATACAACTTCACGCGCAATTCTTGCGCATTATTTTTGATAACCTTCCCCACAGGCAGTCCCATTGGTAACATACCATCATCCCCTGACGTGATAACAACATCGCCTGGCTCCCAATCCATTGGGTTTTGTATAAAGGCTAATAATGGCCGCACCGAATTGTCACCCGATAAAATCGCTTTACTTTCAGTTCGGCGATTAAGAACGGGAATACGGCTATTTAGATCACCTAGCTTCAAGGCGCGTGAAGATTTCTGCCCAACACTGATGACATGACCAATTAAGCCATCTACGCTCATGACGGGATTCCCCATATTTACGTCATTCTTCTGGCCAGCATTTAAGAGTAATGAGCGCACAAATGGCCCATTGGTTTCACTCACTGCACGCGCAACGATTTTCTTAGATGAAACATCTACATCCAGTCTCGCAGATAAAATGCGTTCATAGCGTTTAACTTTTAGCTCCAGCAAATTCAGCTGTATTTGACGATCCCGCAATTTGGCAATCTCATCGCGTAATTGGATATTTTGCTCATAAGTTTGGCTACGGTCTTTAAATCTCGTTGCCATATTTTCCATTCCGCGAATAGGGTATGATAAGATTTGGGCTATTGGAGAAACAACATCTTCTGTCGCACGTTGAGAAGGGCCTCTGAGATTAGGGCTCCCTCTTTGTGATAAGAGCAATATGAAAGATGTTAAAAAGGCTGCTAGAAAAGCTATGCGTGCAGTGACCCCATCATATCTTTGAAAATTACTCATCTTTGGACTGATTGTCCTTAATAATATTACATTTAAACACTAGCGCTTGGGGTTTATGTTCCCAATATCAGTTGTGCCATTTCATCCACGCTTAAATTTGTTAGAAAACTTACTCGCTTTACACACCACTAGATAAAACACTTTTCCATTTTTTCAAATTTTCAACAACAGTACCAGAACCGCGCACAACACATGATAGAGGATCATCGGCAATCGAAACGGGTAGGCCTGTCCGTGAACGTAGTTCTTCATCAAGGTTGCGCAATAAAGCTCCGCCCCCAGTCAACATAATTCCTTTATCGACGATATCTGCTGCCAATTCAGGCGGCGTTGCTTCAAGTGCTATTTTAACCGCCTCGACTATTTGTTCCACAGGCTCAGTTAAGCTCTCCGCGATCATAGCTTCAGTGACACGAATTTCACGCGGCACGCCGTTCATAAGGTCACGGCCTTTAATCTGTACGGTCATACCTTCGTTATCTTCGGGCATTCTGGCAGAACCAATTTCTTTTTTGACCCGTTCAGCGCTCATTTCCCCAAGAAGTAAATTTGTTGTTCTGCGTACATATTGGATAATCGCGTCATCCATTTTATCTCCGCCCACTCGAACGGAGCGTGAATAGACAATTCCATCCAAAGACAGAACGGCAACTTCTGTTGTACCGCCGCCAATATCCACCACCATAGAACCACTCGGTTCGTGAATGGGTAAACCTGCCCCTAATGCCGCGGCCATAGGTTCTTCAATAAGATAGACACTACGTGCGCCTGCCTGTTGTGCTGATTGATGAATGGCTCGGCGTTCCACAGCCGTTGCGCCAGACGGGACACAGATCACCACTTTGGGCCTAGCGCGTTGAAAGAAAGCTGTCTCTGATTTCACCTTTTTGATGAAATGTTCGATCATTTTTTCCGCGACTTCAAAGTCCGCAATAACACCGTCTTTCATAGGTCGAATAGCTTCGATATGCCCAGGGGTTCTGCCAAGCATAGACCGAGCTTCATTGCCAACCGCGTGAACAACCTTGCGGCCATTGCGGATTGAAAAAGCAACAACCGACGGTTCATTTAAAACAACGTCGCGACCTTTGGCGTAGATAAGTGTATTTGCAGTCCCGAGGTCAATGGCGATGTCGGATGAAAATGCGTCCAGAATTGACATTGAAAGCCTTACAGTTTTATTTTGTGAATCTTTTATGCATTAAGCACACGACTCAGTGTTGTGTTAAACACCCTGTTTAACTCATGCGAATTAACTATATAAAATGCAAGTCATACATCAAGTTTAAAGTCAAATATAACTATAATTTATCAAAACCGCTGTCGTTAGGACTTTAATCTACGCTGGGCTAGAATGGTTACGCCAATAACGAGCGCGGCAAGCCCGCCGAAAAACCACCCCATATAGCTCTTATTCACACCCGACACGATCCCTAACCCAATCAGGGATACAATCATAATTTTTGGGATAATGCCCAAAGCCGTCCCAGCTAAAAATCCTGTGAATTTCATGTTTGACATACCCGCGGCAAAGTTCACCAATATAAATGGTCCTGTTGGAACAAGGCGCACGGCAAAACTTGTCGTGAAACCATTTTTACGAATGGCGCTCATAATTTTTGTCAGAAGCTGTCCGTTCATCTTTTCAATCCGCGCCGCGCCGATAGCGCGGGCAATCCAAAAGTCGAGCGCGGCCGACGTTAAAGTCGCTATCCACGCATATATACCGCCTTGAACAGGTCCAAAGGCCAGCACGCTGGCGCTAATAAGCATCCATTGAGGCGCTCCAATGAAAGCCCCAACGCAAAACACGATAATCGCAACAGGGAGCCCCCAAGCGGATTCAGACAACGTCCCAAAGAGAACATCAAGCTGAGCCCCGTCGAGCGCAATATAATGCCTCCCCAGGACAATCATGATTGCCGACAGTCCAAAAAAACCCAGCAT
>JBDVGI010000193.1:0-14913 GCA_039962885.1 Litorimonas sp.
CCTGTATTGGCATTGAGAATTTGCTCTCCATTATTTCCTGTCAAAATATAAGCGGGTTGCCCTGCAATACTCACAAGCTGCGCGCCATCTAATCTGCCGTCATAAGCTGTCATAGCAATTTCAATTGGTAAGAGGGATTTATCCGTCAACGACAGCTGCACATCTTGGGCAATATGTCGTCCGCGTACATCATTAATTGGGAAAAGCGTCATAAAAAACCCAGATCCAAACCACAATGTAATTTGTACAGCTAAAATTAAGCCTGCCCATTTATGAATCCGAGTTAGATATTTAGCAGCAGTTTTATTCATGGGAAGCGCTCTAAATTAGGGGTCACAAAATCACAATGGAGAAAACGTCGCAAGGCTAAACCCATCACCAAACTTATATTGATAAGGTGAGTTTCATTAACGCCGATTACGTTTGAACTTATCCGCTAAAAGATAAAGTGTAATTCCAGAAAATGTCACAACCATGCCGATGCCATCCCAAATCCCAAAGGGTTCATCCAAAATATAAATCGCCGCAATAACTGTTGCTAACGGGCCTATCATTCCAAGCATAGCCACCTTCTGCGCGCCGATCTTTCCAAGCGCATAATTGACGAGGAAACTCGGCAAAACTGTTGAAAAAACAGCAATAATTGCAGCAATAACATAGATACGCATTGGCACCTGAAAAGCTTGAACAAGGCCATCTGCGTTCAACGCCGCGATGGTAAAATGCATGAATATTGCAGTGGCTCCGCCAACCATGGCCAAGCACGTAAACAGGCTTGGGCCAATTTTATCAATGAACTGCTTGGCAATTAATTGGAATATTGCAAAGAGAATAGCGCAAGCTATGATTAACCCGCTACCAAGCCATAAATTCGTGGATTGCGTAATTTCTCCGCCCGCAAAAACAATCGCCAAACCCCCATAAGCCAGTGCCATCGCCGCCAAGCCAAACCGTGTGATTTTCCCGCCAAAGAACAAGGCTCCAAATAGAATCACAAACGCAGGATAGGTAAATAATAAAAGCCGTTCTAGCTGGGCTGTGATATATTGCAGACCTGAAAAATCTAGCAGCGCGCAGCCGTAATAAGACATTGTCCCCGCCGCCATGGATAATATAACTTGGCGCATAGTTGGCCGAACTGCGCCTCGCCGCAGCGTCCACCACAATATACCTGCATAAAATGGAAAGGCAAAAACCATGCGCAGAGTGACCAGCGTAATGACGGGTAGTTCATTACTAGCTAGCCCGTCTACGGGCAGAAAAGCGAGCTTAGCTAAGACAGCTTTCAAGGAAAATAACGCCGCTCCAAGCGCTCCAAATATAATACCAAGCCATGCGCCTGCCCCGCCCTCTATATCTGCAGCTTTATCGTCCAGATATGGTGCAGCCGTGACTTGTCGAAAGTGCGTTTTCATAACGGTTTCCGGTTTGATTTAGCTTTACGTCTGTCTTTGAAAAAATCCTTCAATATTTGCGAACATTCTTGCGCTAAAATACCGCGTGTGATCTCTGGTTTATGGTGACAGCTTGGGTCATTGAAAAACTGAACGCCGCTTTGACACGCTCCGCCTTTTTCATCATCGGCCCCGTATACCACGCGCGCAATTCGGGCATTCGCAATCGCGCCCGCACACATAGCGCAAGGCTCTAAGGTGACATATAAGGTTACCTCACTTAGGCGGTAATTCCCGCTTTCATACGCCGCTTGTCGTATCGCTAATATTTCGGCATGGGCCGTGGGGTCGCAAATCGCAATAGGTGCGTTACCTGCCTTCGCAATTATATCGCCCGCATGGTTGACAAGCACCGCCCCAACAGGCACTTCGCCCCTGCGCGCTGCCTGCTTTGCCTCTAATAAGGCGAGTTGCATGTAATCTGCATCCGTCATAAGCCCCCAATGCGGCGAGTATTCATCAGGGTCAACCATATAGCTATGCAAAAACACGAAAAACATAATGTTCCCGCGCGCAATGGGGCGAAGAGCGCACCTCTTGATGGACAAGAGCGCATAGCAAAATATCTAGCTCGCGCAGGCGTAGCCTCTCGCCGTGACGCTGAAAAACTGATAGAAGCGGGCCGCATCAAAGTAAATGGCAAGACGCTAGACACGCCAGCCTTTAAAGTCAGTGCAAAAGACAAAATCTTATTTGATGATAAGTCAGTGGGCGCCAAACAACCTGCTCGGCTTTGGCGTTACCATAAACCTAAAGGTCTTGTAACATCTCACAAAGATGAAAAGGGCCGCTTAACCGTTTTCGATACTCTGCCTAAGGAAATGGGCCGCGTTATTTCCGTTGGGCGGCTTGATCTCAATTCCGAAGGATTGCTATTGCTTACGAATGACGGAGAACTTGCCCGTAAATTAGAGCATCCTAAAACGGGGTTTTCGCGGCGTTACCGCGCCCGCGCTTATGGCCGCGTTACTCAAGACGAGCTTGATACGTTGCATGACGGTATCAAAATTGACGGCATACAAACTGGCCCAATTGAAGCCATGCTAGATAGCCAAAATGGCGATAATTGCTGGGTGAGCGTTACCATTCGCGAAGGTAAAAACCGCGAAGTCCGCCGCGCAATGGAACATCTTGGGCTGCGTGTAAACCGCCTCATTCGCGTCAGCTACGGTCCCTTTATGCTCGACACGCTAGAGGCGGGAGAGACGCAAGACGTGAAACTAAAAGAGCTACAAACGAAACTAGGGCATTTGGCAGATTTCCCAGATGCCGCCCCCGTACAGCAATTACGCGGCAGGCCAAAACCTAAAGCTAAGACAGACAAACCTAACGCCGCAAAACCTGCCCCGAAAGGCCGTGGACGCTTTGCCAAGACTGCGCCAAAAAGCGGGAAATATGCACCTCGAACACACAACAAACCTAATAGAGAGAAATCTTCCACATCAAAGCCACAACGTCCAGCGCGCAAAAACACAGGCTCAAAAAACAAAGGCTCTAATAGATGAGAATTGTGTCTGGATCTTTGCGAGGCCGCAATATAACCACCCCGTCAGGACGTAACACACGTCCAACCAGCGACCAAACGCGCGAGTCTATTTTTAATATCTTAACTCATGCAGATTGGGCTCCGCCATTAAAAGGGGCGATTGTAGCAGATATATTTGCAGGCTCAGGCGCATTAGGCCTTGAGGCCATATCGCGCGGTGCGCAATTTTGCCTCTTTGTGGAAACGGAACCCAAAGCTCGTGGCGCTATACGCAATAATGTCGAAAAAATGAACCTCTTTGGCTGCACACGCTTGCATCGCCACGACGCGACCAAGTTAAAGGTAGCCCCCGGAAACCTTCGCGGACCATTCACCCACGTCTTTATGGACCCCCCTTACAATAAAGGATTATGGAGGCCTGTTTTATCACGCCTTAAAGAACAAGGCCTCATGGCTGATGACGCGGTTATCATTCTCGAAGACAGCAAAGATGCAGAACTCAACACGCAAGGGTTTGAGATTATAGATGACAAGATATGGGGCGCAGCGCGTGTGTTATTTTTAAAGGTTTAGGCTGCATTTTATAATTTTGTTAACCTAAAGATGCAATACATGTAATGTATATGCGTTATTTTGTAACCATAATTCTGTGGGCCCTATCCGCTACAATTTCGCATGCCCAAACGTTAACCCTCGATCTTGAAATTAAACTCATTCCAAATGTTGGGGCTACATGGATTACCGTTGCGCTCAACAACACCTATTCAGATGCTATCATTGTTTGCACGCATAACCTTACCAGTGCTGCTAGTCCCTCGGCTACAACACGCATTCGTAACATAACGTCCAATAGCTTTGAATTGCGCATGCAACAATTTGAAAATAGTTCGGTCGTTCCTATTAGTAACGTGCATTGCGTTATATCTGATGAAGGCAGTTACGACCTTGGAAGTTTAAAATATGAAGCTCACAAAGTGCTTTCGGTTGGGACTAGCGGGCTAAGTGTTCCTGGTGATTGGACGGCTGCGAATACCGAAAACGTCACGGGCGCTATAATTCAAAGCTATGCTGATCCGCATGTTATTGGGCAAGTGATGTCATTTAATGATGTGAATGCAAGCGTGTTTTGGAATTTCGATTGCGAGTTTCGTGGTGAAGCAGCTTTCTTTTCTGGTCAAGCAGACGGAATTTGCATTGGCAAACATATCGGACAAATCAATGGGACACGTGCGCCAGAGACATTAGGGTATATCGTGTTAGAAGCAGGCTCAGGAACGATTAATGGTATAAATTTTGAAACAGCCGTTGGCCCAGACATAGGCGCGGGTGTTGGTAACGCCCCCCCTTTCAACTACACCGTTTCAGGCGATTTTGACATTGGCATTCTCACGCAAGCAGGAGAGGATGGTGGGCAAGGCGGCTGGGCATTATTATTTGGGGCAGATCCATTATCTTCCAACACAATAGGTTGGGCCATTGAAGAAGAAGTTGTCGCAGGTGACACATCTAGACGCCATACAAGTGAAAACGTCGCCTATTGGGTCTTTGAAGACAATCAAGTCGCCAACATGACTGGGAATAAAACGGTTAACCTCTTTAGCGGGTCGGCCAGTCCATATGCCATACCAGGGAGCGATGTTATTTACGAAATAGCTGTTGAGAATACAGGCAGTGGGCCTGTTGATGCCAATTCAATATTTCTCGTTGATCGATTGCCTGCTGAAGTGAATTTTTTTAATGGCGACATAGATGACGGCGGCCCCGAGACAGATGCTGTTGTTTTCACAGATACGGATAGCGGTTTGACATTTAATCCCGTCTCGAATCTCGGGTTTTCCAATGCGGCCAGCGCGCCGACATCTATGGCGCAATGTAATTACACGCCCCTAAGCGGTTACGACCCCGCAGTCACTTTTATTTGCTTATCCCCCAGCGGCATAATGCAAGAAGGCACGCTCACTCCGTCAAGCTTCACGCTACAATTTCGCGCACAATTAGAGTAGCTATCAGCGGTTAGCGCCGCCCAAATAACCGTTCTATATCGGCGAGTTTTAATTCTACATAGGTCGGACGGCCATGATTGCACTGTCCGCTATGGGGTGTGTCTTCCATTTGCCGTAGCAGAGCGTTCATTTCTGGCCCGTTGAGCCTTCGCCCTGCTCGTACAGACCCGTGGCAGGCCATTGTCCCGCAGACATGCTCGAATTTTTCTTTCAGGCTCAACGCCTCATCATATTCACTGATATCATCGGCCAAGTCGCGCAGCAGGCTTTGGACATTCATTTCGCCAAGCAACGCAGGGGTTTCGCGCACAGCCACCGCCCCTGTTCCAAAGGCTTCAACAATCAAACCCATCTCGGCGAGCTCTTCCGCTCGCGCAAGAACTCTGGCAGCATCCGTTTCCCCTAGGTCAACAATGTCAGGTATGAGCAGAGCTTGCCGCTCTACGCCAATTCCTCCGGCTTGTTTGGCTGCCATTTGCGCTTTCATACGCTCATATACAAGACGCTCATGTGCGGCATGTTGGTCGACAATGACAATACCATCACGGGTCTGCGCAACCACATAAGTTTCATGGAGTTGAGCGCGCGCAGCCCCTAAGGGACGCTCAGTCATATCGGTTTCAGGCATAGCTCCAACGTCCAAACCTTGCGGCGGCCTGGTTATATGATGAGCAAAACCCTCGGCGTCTTCTTCGACTTTAGCAGAAAATCCATCCACCAAAGGCTGCAAGGCAGGATCATGGTTATAAGGCGCATAGCCAGGTGGCGGAGCGGCATATGGCTGGCGGCTATAGTCGCGTTGAAAGGCATAGCTGGGTTGCTCGGCTTGGATTTTACCAAGCGCATAATCACTTACCGTTGTACTGGCGCGGTGTCCTGCCGCCGCAAGTGCATGGCGCAACGCAGATACAATCAAACCCCGCACAAGTCCTGGATTACGGAACCGCACTTCAGATTTCGCAGGATGAACATTCACATCAACATATTCATGCGGTAAATCAAGATAGAGCGCGACAACAGGATGACGGTCCCGCGCAAGGAAATCTTGATACGCCCCGCGAACTGCACCGTTTAAAAGCTTATCGCGCACAGGCCGCCCATTCACAAAAAGATATTGATGTTGCGCATTGCCGCGAGAGAATGTCGGCAAACCTGCAAATCCCGTTAGCTTTATGCCCTCGCGCTCGGTATCGACAAAAACGTCATTGTCACCAAAGTCTTTCCCCAATATTCCAGCAAGACGCGCCAGTCGTCCGTCTTGGTTATCCGATTGCCGAGCGAGCTTAAGCGAGGTCCGAACAGGCGTGCCAAGGGTAAAACCAACATCCGCATTGGCCATAGCAATACGTTTAACAATGTCAGAAATTGCTAACGCTTCGGAGCGCTCAGATTTCAGAAATTTTAGGCGGGCGGGCGTGGCGTAAAATAAATCTTGAACCTCAACTCGTGTGCCATGCAACCCAAAGCGCGGAGCGGGTTTTGGCGGAGTGATTTTCCCACCTTCGACACATAATTCCCAAGCTGAATCAGAGGCTTGAACTTGGGATGTTAAAGTCAACCGCGCAACCGACCCGATAGATGGTAAAGCTTCGCCGCGAAACCCCATAGTTCCAATATTGAGTAAATCCCAATGCCCGTCTTCGTCTGGGCGTAATTTTGATGTGGCGTGGCGCTCAATGGCAAGACTTAAATCTTCGGCGTCCATACCGCGGCCATCATCAGTGATGGTAATGCGTGTGCGTCCGCCATCTTCATATCGTATATCAACTTGCGTTGCGCCCGCATCAATCGCATTTTCAACAAGTTCTTTTATCACGCTCGCAGGGCGTTCAATCACCTCACCTGCGGCAATGCGGTTAACCGTTTCATTAGGCAGTCGGCGAATCACTGATAGAGTTTCAGACATAAAAAAACCTAACCGCATGACACGAATTAGGCTAATTTTTTTACATCCAAATTGTGGACGATAATTTTGTTTGTAGAGCTGAAGGCTTATAGCCCTGGAAGTTTAGCTCCGCCTGGTCGGCGTGTAATTTCTACCTCTTGTCCGCCTGTTGCAGAGTTTATCAACTCCAAACGACGGGCTTCATTTTCTGCGTCCAGCGGTACAACTTTGCCTTCCTCGTCAATAATATTTCCATTATTCCAAAACAAGACACGGCTGGCAAAACCTTGAGTTTTACGTTCAACAGAGTTTTGGCCGTCAATTTCTAATCGAATTTCTTGATTGGCACGCCCAACACCAGCCTTCGCCATAAGGGCTATTTCCCCTCGCGTAGGTTCTGCGACGTCAACATCCCCGATGAGCGCATCACGGGCCGCTTTTTGGCTATAATTATTCTCAGACGAGCTCTCCCCGACACGCGGCGGTTGAAGATTATATTCAGGCGGAATAATAAGCGGCGCTTTGGTTAGAATATTGAATTCATTTGGCGCAGATTTGGTTAGTCCCAACCCCTTTGCCGCCGTGCTACAACCAGATATAGATAGGCTTGCGATAGCCAGACTAGCAAAAACAATATGTGTGTTGGTCATAACATATCTTCCATATAGTGAATCTTAGTGTCTCTTAACGCGGCAAACGCTCCGCGCCAAGTGACCAAATGTTTATTATCTGCATTCTTGTGTCATTTGAAGCTATATGAGGCTTTTAAAATACCCAAGGTGGTTTTCTATGCCTTAATAAGCATGTTGGCTATCAGAGTACCATTTGAATTCAACAACATTATGGCTTGGATCAGCGGTAAAGAACGTTAAATGTTTTTCAGGCAAGTCGCGAAAACGAGACCTAATATTTTGTAAAAATGGAACATTGGCCGCCGTAAGCCGCGCATGAACCTCTCGAAATTGGCTCTCTTCTAAGAATGTCATACCAAAATGCCGAGGGTAAGGGTTTTTAAGCGGGTTAACACCCTCAAGAGTTTTAGGGTCCAAATCTTCATCAATATGACAGACAAGTTGATGTTCAAACAAATTAAAGGTTACACGGTCATCATACTCACGCGCCACTACGCCACCCAAAGCATCACGATAGAAAACTTTCGCAAGCTCTTTATCATGAGTTCCAATAGCGACATGAAAGACATTGTTTACAGGAATTGTCATTTTTTGCTCTATTCATTTACAATTTTGGATTTCCTGATACTAGTCAGTTCGACTTAAATCAACATCAAAGCTGTAGCCTAATTATGACATCTCATTTAACCTTTATTCGGCACGCCCATACCGTTTGGAATGGCCCGCCCAAACGGTTTCAAGGACAAAATGACGTCGATCTATCCGATAAAGGGTTAAAGCAATGCGAGCAAATGCAAGGGGAATTGAGCTGGGTAAAACGGATCGTTGCCTCACCTGCCAAGCGCGTCAATCAAACCATCAATAAAATATTTGAAACCACTGAAAACCCGCCTCCCATCGTAACAAACCCGAACCTTTGGGAAATTGATAACGGCTATTATGGCGGGAAGTTCACGCATGAAGTTAAAGAACAATTTCCAGAGAATTATCATCAATGGATGAACACCCCTGGAAACGCGCGGCCTGGCGGGGGTGAAACATTGTTAGACTTACTCACGCGCGCAATTTTAAGCATTCGCATGATAAGGCGCGGCCCAATAGATGGCACATTGGTTGCCACACATGGCGGCATCATCCGCGTATTAATGTTGGCTGAACAAAATCGGTCTTTAAATGAGTTCCATCAGTTAACTGTAGACAATCTACATATGCTTAAGTTAAGTTACGAAGACCTTGATAGGTTAGAGTTTTATAAAATATAAAAACCACAACCATACAAAATCACACTAACTAATAATCATAGAGACTTTCATGCAACTTGGATATTCTGACCGTAAAAACAAACCTAGGAAATCAGGTTTAAATCTTGCTATTGATGGCGGACTGCCAACAGGTCTTTTTGCCGACTACATATCATCTTTTTCTAGTATGATTGACGGCGTGAAATTTGGTTGGGGCTCTGGAGTTGCAACGCCACAGATTGACCAGAAGACGGCTATTTTGCAAGAAGCAGGCATACCCTATTGGTTTGGTGGGACGGCTTTCGAAATTGCCTATAAATCGGATAAGTTAGACGAATTTTTAGCTTGGGCAAAAAGTAAAGGCGCAAGTAGATTCGAAGTCTCAGACGGCGTTATTGAACTCCCCGCTGATATCCGCAGAAAGCTTATTCAAGACATTTCTAAGGACTTTGAAGTTTACACAGAAGTTGGCAGTAAAGACGCAAATGTAATTTTAAGTCCGTCTGTTTGGGTTGATATGATCAAAGCTGACCTCGACGCAGGAGCGGTTAAAGTCATTATGGAGGGCCGCGAATCAGGTGCTGCGGGGATGTACCGCAAAGACGGCGAAGTGCGCACAGGCCTGATTGATGACATTGCCCTATCTGGCATTGATATTGAACAACTTATTTTTGAAGCCCCCGTAAAGGCGCAACAGGTTTGGTTCGTAAAAAGGTTTGGCCGCCATTGTAACATGGCAAATTTACCCTTCGACGCCATTTTGAATGTCGAAACACTTCGCCGCGGCTTAAGAGCGGATACATTTGGCGGCGGCGTTTAACCCCTTAACATGATTGACGAAACTGCATCTTTGGCGAAAATAAGAGTTGAAAGGCTTAACACGTCTTTTGAAGGCGCTAGTGCGTATTTTCTGCTCGAGCATATTCTCACATTCGAGTTTCCCAAAAACATCGCATTAGTCTCATCCTTCGGAACAGAAGCTGCCATTTTGTTACATATGGTCTCAAAAATCCGTCCTAATACAGATGTTGTCTTCATTGATACGCTCAAGTTATTCACGCTAACGCAACAATATCGCGATCATTTGACAGAGCTATTCGGGCTCAAAAATGTGAAAGTTTTTAAACCCGACCCCAACCAATTACGGCAGCATGACCCAGATGGGAATTTATGGGAAACTGATACGGATAAATGCTGTCATATCCGCAAAGTGGAAACGAATGAGGCCGCGTTGAAGCCTTATGAAAGTTGGATTACGGGCCGCAAGCGCTATCATGGCGGCTCCCGACTTCATATGAAGAAATTTGAATGGATTGATGGGGTCATTAAAATCAACCCGTTAGCCAATTGGAAAACGCGCGACATCCATCATTATTTTGAGAGCCATAATATTCCAAGGCATCCTCTATATGAACGCGGGTTTTTATCCGTTGGATGCCATCATTGCTCTGCCCCTTCAACAGATCCCAGTGACCCGCGCTCTGGACGTTGGCAAGGCAAAGACAAAACGGAATGCGGAATTCACACATCCAAATAGCTACATTTTAGGTAGGGCTCACAACCATACCGTCAAACGCTGGACGGGCAAAAGGCGGCAGCTCACTTGATAATGTTGCGTAATCCATATCAATATGAAGGTTTGTTAAAATAGCTTGCTGCACATGAGCGCGCGCGAGCCACGATAGAGCCTTATCTGCATGGGCATGTGTCGGATGATCATTATAACGCAGCGCATCGGTAATCCACGTATTCACGCCCGAAAGCTGATCAAAACCTGCCTCAGATATATCCCAAACATCAGGTGTATAGGCAATTTTCCTATTGAAAATAAAACCGAGCGACGGCGAAGGCCCGTGACTAAGCTGGACAGTCTGTACGTTGATTGGTCCGCCTGCCCCGTCTATTGTTGTGATATCTGCGTCTTGAATTATATCTTCTAATGTCAAAATTGCGGGATGAACACGGCCATCTGGCATCTCGAAACAATATTTAAACCGTGTCCAAACATGGTTTTTGGTATGAGCATCCATATAGGCCGGGATTTGCCTACGCATACGATAAGCAAGTGCGCGCAGGTCATCTATGCCATGGCTTTGATCGGCATGTTCATGAGTATAAAACACAGCGTCTAAATGCTGGGTTTGGGTTGTTAAAAGCTGCTGACGTAAATCAGGGGATGTATCAATGAGAATTTGTGTAAGCTCAGCCTGATCCTCTGGCATATCCGTGCCATCTTGCCAGCTTTGCACCAAGATTGAGCAGCGCGTACGGCGGTTCTTTGGCTCAGTTGGATCGCAAATTCCCCAATCTCCTCCCACACGCGGAACACCGCCAGATGACCCGCAACCCAATATAATCGCGCGCAATCCCATTATATTGCGCTATCCGTTATAAAAGTGTCTGCCTTGGGCCGTTTAGCTTTTTGAAATAGGTTGAAAAATGCATCCGTTGTCCGCGCCGCAGTATCTTCAAAACTCCACCCCTTTACATCCGCTAAGCCTTGGCAAACTTCTTTGACAAAGGCTGGTTCATTACGCCGTCCGCGGTAAGGCATTGGCGCCAAATATGGACAATCTGTTTCAATCATAATGCGCTCATCTGGCATATTTTTAACAATCTCGCGCACATCATGAGCGTTCTTAAAGGTCACAATGCCAGAAACAGAAAAGTAAAGTCCCATATCTGCCGCTCGCGCAGCCAGCTCTGGGCCTGATGTATAACAATGCAACAAAGCGGGAAATTCACCGAGCTTAAAAGCTGCCTCCAGCATCTCCAACATCATCTCATCGGCTTCGCGCGTGTGGATGATAAGCGGGAGTTGTGTCTCTCGCGCAGCCTCAATATGAGCTTGGAAATTATTGCGTTGGACCGCGACATCGCTATAATTATAATGGAAGTCTAACCCTGTTTCGCCGATACCAATGATCTTAGGATGATCCGTTAGCTTAACAATTTGCGCCGCCGTTATATCGGGATTGTCTTTCGCATCATGCGGGTGCGTACCGACACTGGCCCAAATATTTTCATCGCCCTGACCTACCTCAATTACAGCGTCGTAGTCTTTGATATTGCAGCAAATATTTAGCATTGGGCCAACACCAACAGCGCGCGCAGCCCGTATGACCTCTGGCAGATCATCTTCAAAACGCTCCCCGTGTAGGTTCACATGCGAGTCGACTAACATTGAATTGGCTTTAACATTAGGCCGCCCGTATCATGGATAAAGTATCAAACATGGCCGCCGTTTTATCCAGATTTATAGCCATTTCAACCTCTTGATTTTTCTTAGTTGTCTCCCAAGCTTTTTGCCAAGACAAGGCAGGCTTGGAAACGGGTAACGGTTTAAAAGCGCTATGCCATTCTCCTGTTGCCGTAAAGACAGCTTGCGCTTGAAGAATATCTTGCAAGGCTTCCCAAAACATCGTTCGGTGAGCGCTAGCATTAGCTGTAGATAAAGACTTCGCCAAGAACATATCCACATCGCGGCTATGTCGATCTAATGAAGATAAAAATCGCGACAAGGGCCGCAACACATTATCAGAGTTTCGCGCAAGGGACAAAGCTTTGCCGGGCGCGCCGCGCGAAAGCTTCACCGCAGCATTTAAAATATCATCTGGCGCGTCCGCATGCGCGCCAATCCAACCCCTGATTTGTTCCTGCGGAACGGGCCGCAATCCAAGATGCATGCAGCGCGAGCGGATCGTCGGAAGCAAACGTCCCGGCGCAGATGATAGAAGTAGAAACAGAGTTTTCTCAGGCGGTTCTTCGAGGAGTTTCAAAATTGCATTTTCAGAATTTCGGTTCAAATCATCAGCACGGTCAATCAAACACACCCGCCATGATGACGACTCGGCGGCTGTGCTTTCAAAAAACTTAGATAATTTGCGCACATCCGCAATCGGAATATCATTGCGTATTTTCTTCGTCTTATGATCATATGGACGGCGCAATAACACAAAATTTCCATGACCAAGGGCTTCAATCCGCTGAGCTACGGGATCAGATTGCCCAATATTCAAACTGTTTTCGAGTAAACTTTCTCCGCCAAGCATATAACGAATAATTCGGTAAGCTAATGTCGCTTTGCCGATACCTGTAGCCCCCGTGAGCAGCCAAGCATGATGCAACCGGCCTGAGGCTTTGGCTTGCATAAACCGGTTTTCTGCATCCGCATGTCCAATTAAATCATAGACTGCGCGTGGATGCTCGCACCCTTCTGCGCAATCTGCTTCAGGAAAGGTTTCGATTTCAGCCTGCCGTGCCATGCAAGCTACCCTATAGGACTTCCCAGACGACCTGCAAGCTCTGGATATTTTTGCGTGATTGTAAACAACATTTGCGTATGGACGGTTTGAAGTGGGGCATCAGCATCAATAAGTTTAATTCGGTCTGGGTTCATATCCGCAATCTCTTTAAAGCCTGTGCGTAAAACCTTATGAAACTCAAGGCTTTCCGCATCAAAGCGTGTCAGGTCTTCCCCGCGAAGTTCAACACGTTTTTGCGCCATGACAGGATCCATATCGAATAAAATTGTCAAATTGGGCTCAAACCCGTTCATTATAGCCTCGTGAACGTCTCGTACACGATCCAAACCAATGCCGCGGGCATATCCTTGATAGGCCATGCTTGAGTCTGAAAATCTATCACTGATGACCCATACGCCGCGCTCTAACGCCGGTCTGATGATTTTTTCAACATGATCCACTCGTGCGGCATACATTAATAGCAATTCCGTCATGCCAGACCACCGATCAGACGAGCCGCCCAAAACAAGGTCTCTTATCGCTTCAGCCCCTTTAGTACCGCCAGGTTCGCGGGTTAAAAGCGTAGGAACGCCCGCGCCTTCTAAAGCTTTACTCAGCATTTTAGCTTGGGTTGTTTTTCCCGCGCCTTCGCCGCCTTCTAAGGTGATGAATTGCCCCGAATTTTGATCGGTTTTCACAGCAGAATCGTTCATTACAACTCGCCCCGAATTTTCCCAATAAGCGAGGCCCAAGCTTTCCCAAATAAAGACTTCGCTTTTACATCCTCTGTCGCAAATAGCGCATAGCGCATATCTTCTTGCCCTTTAACGCTCACAACTAATTCAGCAATTTGATCCCCTTTGACTATAGGGGCAACGGGCGTTTTATATTCGACACGGGATTTTACCTGCTCACGCTGCGAAATATGCAAGCCTTGAATAATCGGTGCCGCCAGCGCCACTCCAACATCGCCTGATTTCCCCATAAAGACTTTGGCTCTGGCAAGTTCTTCCCCAGTGTCTCGTAGCTTATAAGCCTTAAATTCATTGAATGCAGAATTCATCAAAGACAGGCTAACATCACGCCGTTGAGCAGAGCTATCAAGGCCGTTAATCACGATAATACGGCGCACACCATTACGTTCTGCGGACCCAACAAGTCCGTAGCCTGACACCTCCGTATGGCCCGTTTTTAGGCCGTCTGCGCCTGTAAATTTCCCTAGCAATGGATTGCGGTTTCCTTGCGAAATCCCGTTCCACGTAAAATTACGCTCATTATAAAGAGAATAATATTCAGGATGCGTTTTAATTTGCGCCTTCGCGAGTTTCGCAAGGTCAATTGCGCTAATATTATGCTCTGGATGCGGCCAGCCTGTTGAGTTTTTAAACGTCGCCGATGACAAACCCATTTCGCGTGCCCGCGCCGTCATTTGCGCAGCAAAGGCATCTTCAGAACCAGCCATGCCTTCGGCCAGAACAATACAGGCATCATTACCGGATTGAATAATCACACCCTTAATCAGATTATCAACGGATACACGCGAGTTTAAATCCAAGAACATAGTCGACGAGCCAGACTTTGCTCCGCCGCGCCGCCAAGCCTCTTCGCTCACTGTAAATTCAGTTTCAGGTGTAAGTCGTCCAGACTTTAAGGCTGAAAAGACCATTTTTGCTGTCATGATTTTTGTCATAGACGCGGGTGCCATTGGGCGGGAGGCGTCTTTTTGATACAAAACCTCGCCTGTTTCAAAATCCAATATCACAGCATGCGGAGCGGCTGTGGCAAATATTGTTTCGTCCACATTGCTTTGTGCAAAGGCCGTAAATGGCGCGCACATCAAAGACAGACCGATAAGTAATTTTGGCGTATTACAATTGAAAAACACAAGCATCCCTGAAACATGTAAAGTTAGAATCAAAATAGGCGCGAATGACGCGCCCATAAAGATTTACATGGCTTTGTGTCTAT
>JBDVGI010000194.1:0-22051 GCA_039962885.1 Litorimonas sp.
ACCATCGCCGTATACAGTGAAGAAAAGGTTTTTGGATGCGCTGACATAGCTGATGATGGCCGAGAGCCTTCTAAAACACTTGCGCGGACATTCAATAAGACTTGCCGCATCGAACTGCGTTCAAATTGCAAAGCGGTCACCTTCAAAGCTTCTTCAATAGGCGTGGCTGCGTCAATTAGAATGGCTAATTGACGGGTCGCTTGTGTTAGATGTTTATGACGAGTTTTATTCCCAAATTGAATCTGGGTTTTAGCTTTCGTTTTAGCCGCAGTTAATTCCAAAGGCGTTAAAGATCTCGCGCGTAAAACATCGCGGGCTTCCCGAGAGTTTTCCGCTGAGATAGAGCCGTTTTGACGTTTACCCGCTTTATCTATGGCGGCATAATCAAATGTCTCCACTTATGCCTCCTCACCCCGTTTAGCTCGGCAAACGCGCAGGACATCTTCGGCGCTTGTCGCCCCTGACAGCACATGGCTTGCACCAGATTGCAATAAGGTATGACGGGTTTTAAAGGCATGACTTGCAAGCGTTGTTTCAGCCGCATTTTCATGGATCATATTACGCATAATATCGTCCATAACGACGATTTCATACAGACCCAACCGCCCTGTATAGCCAATATTATGGCATGTCGTACATCCGCGGGGTTTGTAAAAGGGATGCTTAGGTTTAACCTTAATTCCTAAATCATCAAGTTCCCTGCGAGTTGGCGTATAAGGCGTTTTACAATTGCCGCATAAACGGCGCACAAGTCGCTGCGCTACAATTCCAGTCACTGTCGAGGCTAATAAAAAAGGCTCGATGCCCATATCTCGCAACCGCGTCACAGCTCCAATCGCAGAATTCGTATGAACAGTGGATAGGACTAGATGCCCAGTTAAGGATGCTTGCACTGCAATTTCTGCCGTCTCTGGGTCCCGAATTTCGCCGACCATCACAACGTCAGGATCTTGCCGTAAAATCGCCCGCAAACCTGCGGAAAAGCTCATACCGACTTGGCTGTTAACTTGCGTTTGGCCAATTCCGTCCAACGCATATTCAACAGGGTCTTCAACGGTCAAAATATTGCGAGAGCCATCATTAAGACCGCTCACGGCGGCATATAGTGTTGTTGTTTTACCCGAACCTGTTGGGCCAGTCACAAGGATAATTCCATTGGGTTTTTGTAAAGCGTCTTGAAAAGCTCCAAGCTCATCTGTATCCATCCCCAAATCAGACAGGTTCATGAGCGAACTTGTTTTTTCTAATATTCGCATAACCACGCGCTCGCCATATTGAGACGGGAGAGTTGAGACCCGAACATCAACGGCGCGCTGTCCAAGATTAAGAGAAAACCGCCCATCCTGAGGGATACGTTTTTTGGCAATATCTAACTGCGCCATAACTTTCACACGCGACACCAATGTTGATGATAACCGCGCCGATAAAGACAACATATCGCGCAGCGCGCCGTCAATACGAAAGCGAACTGCCAAGCGATTCTCATAAGGCTCTATATGAATATCTGAAGCGCGCATTTTAATCGCTTCTTGTAATATCCCATTAATTAATTTGATAACGGGGGCATCGTCATCGCTATCAAGTAGGTCCGAACTGCGCGGTAAATTATCAGCCAAAGCCATAAGGTCTTCGGGCCCGCCAAGCGCATCAGCAGCCGTTTCGGTCAAATCTCCATGTGCGTAAGTCTGCGCGAGTAGGGCTTCGAATTCAGGCGCGCTAACCTCTTTCATATTCAGGCTAACGCCCGCAATACGCCGTGCTTCAAGGCAAGCTTCAAGTGGAGCATTTGTGCGCCGAACCAATATCGCCGCGCCGTCAACTATATGCGTGATAACGCCATGCTCGCGTGCAAAACTATAAGATAGTTTTTCCAAATTTATGTTAACAGCATCGTTCATTTGAATTATTTATATGGCTCAATTAAATCATCAATCTTAGAGGAACTGCGCCCTGATTGACGTAAATCTTCGTCGCGTAAATATTGCAAACGCTCTTGAGTAACTGGCCGTGCATCTGCGCCGTTTCGGATAATTGTTGGACGTATAAATACCATTAAATTTGTCCGTACACGGGACTTACTCTCGCTTTTGAAAAGATTGCCGATAAGAGGCGCGTCGCCTAAAATTGGAACTTTTTCAAAGTCTATTTGCTCATCATCTTGAACCAAGCCGCCTAGCACAATAATCTCGCCGTCATTGGCTAGGACAGTTGTTTCGATCTCGCGCGTATTGGTGACAAAGTCTTCCGCTAGCGTTGATAAAGCCCCCGCGATAGATGAGACTTCTTGCTTGAGCTCCAAGCGAATAACATCACCCTCGCTGATTTGCGGTAATATATCGAGTTTAATACCAACTTCTTGGCGCTCAAAGGTTCTAAATGAATTTCCATTATCTGATCCAAGACTCTCGCCTGTCGCAATCGGAATTTCCTGACCGACCAGAAAAGAGGCTGGCTCATTATCAAGGGTCGTCACAAATGGCGTCGATAGAATATTTGAGTTCTCATCTGTCGCAATAGCATTCGCTATAGCAGAAAATACAACATTTCCGCTTTGCACCCCTCCGCCAAGAACTGTTCCGGGCAAGCCTAAAAGCCCGTTAATTGCCGCGGTTTGAGCCGCTTGAGTATCAAGTCCCGCCTGCTCCCCAACCAGAGCGCCTGTCAGAGCGAGAACATTTCCAGGTTGCTGGTTAAAATTTGTCCCGAAAAATGGTATTGCGGAGCCTTCAATGCCGCCAACGGCAAATTCAACGCCTAAAGCCTTTGTAACTGTGTCAGATATTTCAACAACCATAGCTTCGACAAGTACTTGAGGCCTACGCACATCAAGCTGTCTAATGACGCCTTCCATGGACTCCTGCACAGCAGGGGATGCGCTGATAATGATTGTATTACTTGTCGGCTCATAAGCCACACCTGGCGCAGCTTCGCCGTCTTTGGCATAGGTTGGTAGCAGCGTTGTCAATATTTCAATCACAGATGCACCATCGGCAAAGCGTAATGGCACCACACTCACCGGCCCGCGGTCAATCGCGCCAGGCACATCCATTTGCTCTAAAATCGGAACAAGACGCGAAATTTCAGAGGCTTCGCCTTCTAAAATTAAGCTATTTGATCCTGGTACAGAAATGACTTTATACTTGGGCTGCGCCCCGCCTAAAGCCTTCATGGCATCTTCGGCATCGACCGCTCTCATATTGCTGAGTTTTACCGTGCGTAAAACACGGCTATCGACATCAAGGGCTTCAATAATCGACCGCGCCTTGCGGATATTTTCGGGGAAATCCGTAATGACAATTAACGACCCATTTGGATTTGCAGTTAAAACACCTTGGGGATGCAGTGTTGGCTTAATCAAGCGCGCTGCAGCAGCGGCATCACCATGGCGCAGCCGAAGCACCGTTGTTGTTAACTGGCCACTTGCTCCAAAAGTTTCAACAAATGGCGCATCGGCAGCTGCGCCTTGCAATTGACTAATTCTGTATTCGCCATTTCCAGAGCGTGTGACCGCATAACCATGCACACGCATCACATCCTTAAAGACTGTAAAAACCTCAGCTTTGCTTAAAGATTGTTCGGAGGAAATCGTAACCTGTCCGTTGACCCGTTGATCCACAATAAAAGTCTTGCCTGTTACAATCGCGACATCATCAATAAAGGATCGAATGTCGGCTTGCTGCATCGTAATAACATGCGTCTCTTGCGCATGCGTCTTATACGAAACGGTTGCCGTGTTAAGAAGCGTTGCCGCCATGAGGGTTGCGATTATTTTATTCATGGTGTTCCAACTTTTACGCTTATTGCTTGGCCATTACGGATAAGTTCTACATTTGTTGAGCGCCGATTTTGTAATCGCGTCAATACAGCCCCAAAATCAATATCTTCATCTTGAAGCGCAATGCGCCCAATACTTGTGATGACGTCGCCATCCTCAAGCCCAGGCAAAGCGGAACTCAATCCAGCTTGTTTTGCGACAATTTTATATCCTGTAATATGGCTATTTTCTCGTTCTGGCGAAAAGTTCACTAAATCCAGTAATGGGTTTGAACTATAATTTACATTTTGCGGAGCCGCTTTGGGTTTGGCATTGGAATTAGAGTTTATCTCTTGAACTTGGCGTAAGTTGTTTTCAGTATCTCTCATGAACGTCAAACGCTCTAGGCTACCATTTTGCGAGAGAACAATATATTCCACATTGACGGCCTCAAGGGTGACATTCGATAATATTTCATCTCCAATAGCGTAATTTTTTTGCACCCCGTCTGGCGTGCGTAATATAGCAGATCCGTTAGTACCTGCGCGCCGTCCCATTAAAGTTAAGTCCAATGTTGTTTCAGGTGCGTCTTCGCCAATGTTCGCAATCCTAGGCGCTACGGCTGGCGTAGTCTTAATTGCGGTCTCTCGAAAAAACGGATCAAAACTTGTATTAATAGTCCCGGTGTTAACGCCTTGAGGTAATGCGGCTGAGCCTTCTTGCGGGCCTACCTGTAAAGGCAGGGGCGTCCAATTTGATTGCGGAGTAAAAAACACCATTAAGGCTCGTACGCAAAGTATAACCGCCAAAAAAATCAAGGCAATTTGTACGGCTGATATAACCTTTGCTACATTCACAAATATTCACCCTCTGCTCTAGCGCCG
The DNA here is from genome assembly GCA_039962885.1 of Litorimonas sp. GTDB lineage: Bacteria > Pseudomonadota > Alphaproteobacteria > Caulobacterales > Maricaulaceae > Litorimonas. The sequence goes on from JBDVGI010000194.1 coordinate 4,639, forward strand.
CTTCAACTTATCTTGTCACTTACAGCACATACTATTAGCTCTTTGACGCCTCAAAGCTCACTTTAATTTATAAAGTTTTCAATATACTGTAATCTAATAATAGTCTGACAATCTTAGTTCGAGCAAGTGTTTAACGTAGCTTGAATGCAGTCAAACCTTAATCTGCTAGGTTAATAATCATTCACTTTGAATGTTTTTGCATAAAATAGCTTAAGTGACTGTAAATCTTCAGGCGTATCTATATCCTGCGCAGCCCAATCTAAGAGTTTACACCGCACGATGTCTGTTCCGCACAAAAATTTCTTAGCCCCGCTATCACCGCTAGCTGTGGTGAGACGCTGCAAAGCTTGTCCAGAAAACACACAAGGCGGTAAAGTCACTGATCTTTCGTCTATATGCGCTTCACTCACCACTTGTTCTGATTGCACACTCATGTTCAAAAGCTTCGTGAAATGCGCAGTTGGCACCAATGGCATATCCGCCAAAGCAATGCATGCTTGGTGATACCCCGCGTCAATAGCGGCCTGCGCGCCAAGAGCAAGAGAGCTACCCTGCCCATCTTCGGGGGCGGGGTTCACGATAATATGGTAGCCTGCCCGCGCGAGTTTATCCCGCATACCCGTATCAGCCTTTGGCGGCGTTCCGATAACAGCAATATGAAGCTCAAACCCCGCTGGCGCTATATGGTCAAGCGTATGGTCAATGACAGGCTTTCCTGCCAATGACGCCAGTAATTTATCGTCTGCCCCAAACCGTTTTGATAGACCGCTGGCCAGTAAAATAAGCGCACATTTTTTTGGTGTCTGGGCTTTCGTGCTCATAATATACCGTCTTTTTGGGCACGGTCTATAACCTCTGCCAGAGTAGATAGCGCTAATAGGTTGGCATCACGCATAGAGCCAATAAGACCAATCGGGCCTGAAACACGGTCAATTTCATCCTGTCTCAATCCATTCGCTTTCAAAGCGGCGCGGCGCAAATCATGTGTATGCGTGCTTCCCATGGCGCCGATATAAAACGCAGGGCCGCGGCAAGCTTGCGCTAAAATATACGGCTCCCAGTCATGGTCGTGGAACATGACAACCACCGCCGTCCAAGGATCATCACGCATTTGCGGCGGCGTAGCTGGGTCTGTTAAATGATCAAAATGCGACACAGATAAACCCGCCGAAATCTGCGGGTCTGGCGATTGCAAGACAACGGGAAACCCCGCGCTAATCGCTTGACGTGACAAAGCTCGAACGGCCTCTCCTTTGCCTAATATTCGAATCCGTAGAGGCGGTGTATAAGTGATTAAAGAGGCTTCAATTTTTAATTCCACCGCTCGGCGCATCCCCATATCCAAAGCCATTGTCTCGAAATCAATTTCGCCCAACTTCGTACTAATGAGTAAGTGAATTTGCCCGCCGCATGGCAAACTTATATCTTTAAAAGGAGAACCTTCCCCGTAATGCACATATTTAACTCCGCCCGTTTTTAGCAGCTCTCTCGCTTGGAAAACAATGTCTGCATCCACACATCCATTGGACACATAGCCAGCGACATCCGTCGGCGTAACACACATCATCGCCCCATATGCGCGCATAGTGCCGCCTGTGACCTTCGTGATAATAATAAGCGCCGTGCTCACGCCTAAACGTCTTTGTTGTGCGGCAAAGCTCAAGACGTTAAATGGATGATGAAAGAGGTTATGCATATAATGTTCATAACAGATACTCACCCACCGAACCTATAACATTATGGAAAATTATTATCATATCATCTGTTTAAAGACCTGATATAAGGCCCCATGATTTCATTATCCGAAGCCTTAAAGTTAATTGTTGGAAATCGTCCTAGCTACGATGTTGTCCCTGTGCTTTTAAAAGACGCTCTTGGTGCGCGCTGCGCACAAGACATTACAGCCAAAATCACCATGCCTCCATTTAATGCTTCGGCCATGGATGGTTATGCTGTCAAAGCGCAAGACGCCAACGAAGGCGCAAAGCTCACAGTCATCGGTCAAGCGCCTGCAGGGAGGGCATTTGAAGGCCATATCATTACGGGCCAAGCCGTTAGAATATTCACAGGCGGAATAATCCCTGATGGCGCGGATACGATTGTCATCCAAGAAAACGTCTCGCGCAATGACGACATCATTCACATCAACACTGCGCCGCGGCTAGGAAATGCCGTCCGCAAAGCGGGTATAGATTTTAAAATTGGTGATACCCTTATCCCAAAAGGTGCGCGCATCACACCGGCTCACATTGCGCTCGCAGCCTCTGGAAACCACGCTAAACTATCTATTCACCGCCGTCCAAAAGTTGCCCTAATCGCTAATGGAGACGAACTTAGAGAACCTGGAAGCAAACTAAAAGACGGGCAAATCGTCAGTTCTAATTCAGCAGGCCTTGCGGCGTTGATACAGTTTTGGGGCGCAGATGTTATGGACATGGGAATCGCCGCAGATGATTTGGATAGTATCAGAACGCTGATCACCCAAGCTAAAGACGCTGATATTATCGTCCCCATTGGCGGCGCATCCGTTGGCGATTATGATTACATGAAACAAGCCTTTGCCGCCGAGGGTTATAATCCAATCTTCACAAAAATAGCCGTAAAACCCGGCAAACCCACATGGTTTGGTATGCTCGGCGAGCAACGTGTTTTAGGTCTCCCTGGCAATCCAGCTTCGGCCAATGTCTGCGCACATTTATGTTTGAAAGTCTTACTAGGTCTGTCTGATACTCTGGTATTAACGCAAGCCATTTTAGATACAAACATTGCCAAAAATGGCCCGCGCGAAACCTATCTACGCGGCGCGCTTTACATAAACTCAAAAGGGCAACTCACCGTTACGCCCTTTCCGCGCCAAGATAGCTCGCTTATTACGCCTCTCGCCGCAGCAAATGCTCTGGTAAGTTTGCCGCCACATGGTGGACCATGGCAAAGCGGGGATAACATCAACGTATATCCGCTTGGACAAGGTCCTGATGTTTTTGGTGCAAGCCCTTAAGATTTGCCAAACTAAAACTCGCCATGCCTATAAGTTTATTTGCTTATAGGTTTATTTAATATCGCTGTCTTGCCCCTATCATTGTTCTACCGCGCAATATTTTCGTCATTAGCTGTAACGCCCTGCGCTATGACTTTTAAGGCTTAGTCGATTGAGGTTTAGCGGGCTTGAGAGTTACGTATTACTCAACGAATTGCATGCCCATCCAATCAGCCACAAGCGCAGGTTTATCTTCTCCGTCGATTTCAACGATAACCCCATAGGTGAAAAGATATTGCCCGGGCCGTTTTTCATCAATTGATTGGAGCGTAAAGCGGCCACGAATTTTTTGCCCAACTTTGACAGGGGCAAGGAACCGAATTTTTTCGAATCCATAATTTAAACCCATCTGCGCACCTTCAATTGCAAAGCCCGCTGTTTCTGCGAATTTTGATAATAAAGACAAAGTTAAAAACCCATGCGCTATCGGCCCGCCAAAAGCCGACATCTTGGCTTTGTCAGGGTCAACGTGAATAAATTGATGATCATCCGTGACATCTGCAAAAACATTAACGCGCTCTTGGTCGATTTCCATCCAATCCGTGACACCGATTTCAGTCCCAACTAAACTTGGAAGGTCAGCGGTTTTTATAATTTTCATAGCCTAACCCTTAAAATTGATTAGCTTTCGCAAAGCCGTTCATATGGAAATTGGCATCGCCTAATAATTCTTGCAGAACGCGAATACGTTTCATGAAAAGTCCGATGTCATATTCATCGGTCATACCAACTCCGCCATGCATTTGCACGCCTTCTTGGCTTGCAAGTTTTGCAACAGAGCCAAGTTTAGCTTTTGCCATCGCGCAATACACATCGGCCTGTGGGTCGTCATCATCCAAAGCAGATAGAGCGCCAATAACGGCAGAGCGAGCAATTTCTATCTCGGAATATAAATGCGAAGCGCGGTGCTGCAATGCTTGGAATTCACCAATGATAGACCCAAATTGCTTGCGCTCTTTGATATACGACACGGTATCTTCAAACGCTTGACCGCCCGCACCAAGTAGTTCTGCAGCAAGAACAGCGCGGCCAGCCGATAGAACTTTGCGCAAGCCATCAAGACCTGCGTCCAATTCTCCCAAAAGCGCATCGCCAGAGACGTCGACTTGGTCCAAATCAACACGCGCTGCGTTCCTGCTATCGACCATGATTGTACGCTCAATCGAAACACCTTTTGATTTTGGGTCAATAATAAATAAGGAAATCCCGTCCTGGTCGCCCGTCTGGCCAGATGTCCGTGCCGCGATTATGATCGCGTCCGCAACATGACCATCAACAACCATCGCCTTTGCGCCGCTCAGTTTAAATCCATTCCCAGATTTTTCCGCACGCGCAGAAATAGCTAAAGGGTTATGCTTAGAGCCTTCGTCAATAGCCAAAGCCATAATAGCTTGCCCGCCTGCAATTTTCGGCAACCAATTCGCTTTTTGCTCTGGCGTGCCATTTTCGCGCAAGGCTGTTGCCGCCAAAATAGACGTCGAGAAAAATGGCGATGCTGTTAGATTACGGCCTATTTGTTCGGCAACTAAACCCGCTGCCATAAACCCCATATCAACGCCGCCATGATCTTCGTCGATGACTATACCGGCAAAACCCATATCAGCCATTTCAGACCACAATTTGCGATCAAAGCCTGTTTCGTCATTATTATCACGCAGCTCTCGCATCGCTTTAATCGGCGCTTTATCTTTGAAAAACCCTGCCGCGCTATCACGCAACATGATCTCATCTTCATTTAAAACAAGAGCCATGCGTTAAGTTCCTGGAAGCTGTAAAATATGTTTGGAGATAATATTAAGCTGCACTTCGGATGTCCCGCCCTCTATCGAATTGGCTTTAGTCCGCAACCAAGTGCGAGCGAGTTTACCATCTTCGGAACGCTCAGATTCCCACTCAAGCCCGTCATAACCTGCTGCATCCATCATTAATTCATAACGGCGTTTATTTAATTCCGTACCGTAATATTTCAGCATAGAGCTATCTGCGCCCAAAGACGCCCCCGCTTTGGCTTCGGCCAATTTACGGCGCATGGTCAAGTTAAACGCCCATTCATCAATTTCCGCTTCAGCAATTTTAGCCCGCAACATAGGGTCAGATAATTGTCCGTTCTTAACTCCAACAGACGCCGCCGCAACTTCGTGCATAGGGCGCGCGGTGTCGTGCCCTGCTCCGCCAATCATTTCGCGTTCATGGGTGAGCAAATATTTGGCAATAGACCAGCCTTTACCTTCGACGCCGACCAAATTTTCTTTCAAGACCTTCACATCCTCAAAGAAAGTTTCGCAAAATGGCGAGCGACCAGAAATCAATTTAATAGGGCGCGCTTCAACGCCTTCACTCGCCATATCAAAGAGAACGAATGAAATACCGTCATGCTTGCGGCCTGAACTATCTGTACGCACAAGACAAAAAATCCAGTCGGCTTTATCCGCATAAGAGGTCCAGACTTTCTGGCCATTCACCAAATAATGATCGCCTTTATCTTCGGCCTTTGTCGCAAGCGAGGCCAAATCTGATCCTGCATTAGGTTCTGAATATCCTTGACACCAACGGATTTCCCCGCGGGCTATTTTTGGTAAATGTTCAGCCTTTTGCGCCTCATTCCCAAATTTAAGCAATGCTGGTCCAAGCATCCAAATACCAAATGACGTCAGCGGGCTCCGCGCATTTATTCGCTGCATTTCCTTGACTAAGACAACCTCCTGCGCCCGAGACAGGCCGCCGCCGCCATATTCTTTGGGCCATGTTGGCACAGTCCAACCTTTCGCAATCATACGTTCCAGCCAGACTTTTTGGGCCTCACTTTGGAAGACCCAATTACGGCCACCCCAACAAGCGTCTTTATCTGTCTTAACAGGCTCGCGCATTTCGGCAGGACAGTTTTCTTCTAACCATGCGCGTGTTTGAGCCGTGAATGCTTTTAAGTCACTCATGATGCAAAATCTCCTTTCTGAATACGGCCTAAGAATTTCGCCCCTTGTTGACCACCATTAGTGAATTCTTCTTGGCCATCAACCGCGCGAATTGCCGCGATATGTTTGGCGACATTTTCTGCGCTTTGTTCACCTTCGCGCAAATTAATACCTTGTGTTTCATAGACTTTCGTTTCCGAATAACCTCCCGCACCAGCACATAAAATCATACGGTTAGGGGCATCATCACAGACAAGGTAGACAAGACCCGCCGTGACAGATTCCACTGTGAGTTTTTCTAAATACTCTTCCGGCATAAGGTTTTGTGTCATCCGAGAGCGCGCCGTAGGAGATAGTGTATTGACCCGAATGTCATATTTCGCCCCTTCCAAGCATAATGTACGCATGAAACCTGACAGCCCTGCCTTGGCCGCTCCGTAATTTGTTTGTCCAAAATTTCCGTACATACCAGAGGAAGATGTTGTCATCGCAATACGGCCATAGCCGCGCTCTTTCATATGGTTCCACACCGCTTTGGTGCAAGTCGCAGAGCCGTGCAAATGCACATCCACCACTAAGCGCCAATCCGCCATTGTCATTTTAGAAAATGACTTATCGCGCAAGATGCCCGCATTATTAACGAGGATATCAACATGGCCCCATTTCGCGATGGCTTTATCAACCATTGCCTGAACTTCGGACTCGTTGGTGACATTCGCGCCATTAGCAATGGCTTCACCGCCAGTCGCAATGATTTCTGCAACGACATTATCAGCCATGGTAGCGCCGCCGCCCGTACCATCAACAGAGCCGCCCAGATCATTGACGACAACTTTAACACCGCGTTTTGCTAGCTCTAAAGCATGGCTTCGTCCAAGCCCGCCGCCCGCACCTGTGACGATGGCCACGCGGTCTTTAAATTCAATACTCATTCTAAGCCTTTTAAATTATTGTAAAACGTCGCCTAGGCAGCTCGTTTTAAACCTTAAGCGACTTCGAATAACCCGGCCGCACCCATTCCGCCGCCGACACACATTGTGCTAACAACATATTTCGCGCCGCGGCGTTTGCCTTCAATAAGGGCGTGAGCAACCATACGCGCGCCGCTCATGCCATAAGGATGACCAATCGAAATCGCACCGCCATTGACATTGAGTTTTTCCATCGGAATACCGAGCTTGTCCGCGCAATATAAAACTTGGACTGCAAAGGCTTCGTTGAGCTCCCACAAGTCAATATCATCCATCGTCAGACCCGTTTGCTTGAGCAGTTTTGGAACAGCGTAAAGCGGACCAATCCCCATTTCATCAGGCTCGAGACCTGCTACAGCCATACCGCGATATATGCCCAAAGGCGAAAGCCCGCGGCGCTCGGCTTCTTTGCCTTCCATCAACACCGACACAGACGCTCCGTCCGATAGCTGCGAAGCATTACCTGCCGTAATCGTCTTATCTGGTCCGCGCACAGCTTTAAGTCCTGCTAGGCCTTCAAGATTTGTAGATGGACGGTTGCCTTCGTCTTTGGCCAGAGTGACCTCTTGTTCTGAAACTTCTTTCGTTTCCTTATTCATGACTTTCATAGTCGATGTCAGCGGAACAATTTCGTCATCAAACGCGCCAGCCTGTTGAGCTGCATGTGTGCGTTGCTGTGAAATAAGCGCGTATTCGTCCATACGTTCACGCGAAACACCGTAACGCTCTGCGACAATTTCGGCTGTGTCGATCATTTGAATATAAGCTTGCGGGTGTTTTTTAATGACATTCATATCAGGTGCAACGCGCATTTCAGCCGTTTGAACCATAGAAATAGACTCAACGCCGCCGCCAATCGCAATTGTCTGGTTATCAACAATAATTTGTTTAGCTGCGATCCCGATTGCCATCATGCCTGATGAACATTGACGATCTACACTTTGGGCTGGCACAGTCACAGGCAGGTTAGAGGCTAGAACCGCATTACGGCCAATTGTGACTTGGACACCTTGTTGCAAACCGCAGCCCATAATCACATCATCGACTTCGGCTCCATCAATACCCGCGCGCGCGACAGCAGCGTCAATGGCATGTCCTGCGAGGGTCGGGGATGGTGTGTTATTAAAAGCCCCGCGGTAAGCGCGGCCAATCGGTGTACGGGCGGTAGATACTAGGACGGCGTCTCTCATATGTCTCTCCATTCAGGCTTGATGTTTTGGACTTAACCTTAGCGTTCTGGAACGCATAAACTCAAGCATGTTTCACGGTTATCTGTTCACATTTTTTATATTGCCTGTCTCTATGATAAATCTGTTTGAGAGCTTTACGCATTTGCATGTGACAGACCTGTCAAAATAAGCTTATCTATATTTCAAACATAGGAGCCTGATATGCGCGCACTCATTTGTCATCAATTTCAAGATTACGCAAAGCACAAGGTTGAAACCATCGATTCAGCCCCGATCAAAGCTGGACATGTACGCATTGCTATCAAAGCCGCGGGTGTGAATTTTCCTGACATTCTCATGACCGAAGGCAAATATCAGATGAAGCCGCCTTTCCCATTTACACCCGGCGGCGAAGCTGCGGGGGTCATCACTGAAGTCGGCGAAGGCGTAGAACATCTTAAACTGGGTGAACGCGTGGCCTGTCTTGTTATGAATGGAGCCTTCGCAACGGAAATCGTCGCACCGGCCATTGCCGTCGGCCGCATCGGGGGTATGCCATTTGATATCGCGGCGGGATTAACCTTAGTTTACGGCACATCATATTATGCGCTCAAACAACGCGCACAATTACAATCTGGTGAAACAGTTTTGGTACTAGGCGCGGCAGGCGGCGTTGGGCTGGCCGCGGTAGAGCTTGCCAAAGCTATGGGGGCGAGCGTTATTGCCGCCGCCAGCACAGATGAAAAACTCGCAATTTGTAAAGCGCACGGGGCAGACCACCTCATCAATTATAGCACAGATGATGTCAAAACGAGCGTCAAAGCACTAGGAGGATGTGATGTAGTCTACGACCCTGTTGGCGATAAATATGCAGAACCTGCTATGCGTACATTAAATTGGTATGGACGTTATTTAGTCATAGGCTTTGCAGCAGGCGAAATTCCAAAAATTCCGCTCAATCTGGCTTTGTTAAAATCCATTGATATTCGCGGTGTCTTCTGGGGAAGCTGGACGATGAAAGAGCCCAAAGCGCACCAACGCAATATCAAAGAGATTTCAGACTTTTACCAAGGCGGACAAATCAAGCCCCGTATTAGCGCACATTATCCGCTTAGCGATTTTGCTAAAGCCTTTGATGATTTGACCCACAGACGGGCAATGGGAAAAGTCATTTTAACAATGGACTAAGTTAAATTCAACACATCAGGCACGGAGTTTCGTAGCTCGAACTTTAGAACCTTACCCGTTCCACCGCGTGGTAGCGCGTCAACTATATGCAAATAACTTGGCTGTTTATACTTAGCCAATCGTCCGCTCAAATGCGCTAAGATAGCCTCCAAGGTCATAGTTTGCCCATCTTTAAAAACTGCAATCACGCAACCCGTCTCCCCCCAACGCGTATCCGATACACCTATGACGGAAACTTCAACAATATTAGGTAACTCATAAAGCAAGCCTTCAATTTCAGCAGGATAAACATTTTCCCCTCCTGAAATATACATGTCTTTAAGACGATCCTCGATATAGATAAATCCGTCTTCATCCTTGCGGCCAATGTCCCCTGAGCGAAACCATCCATTGACAAAAGCCTCTGCATTGGCTTCAGGGTTACGCCAATAGCCTGGTGTTACAACTGCGCCTTTAAACCATATTTCGCCTGTTTCATTTGGCGCGCAAGCTTGGCCGTTCTCATTTGTAATTTGAATTTGAGAATGAATAAGGCACTTTCCTGCAGACCCTATTTTATGCGGAATATCATCTTTGGCGAGCAAGCATCCTGCCGCGGATGTTTCCGTCATGCCGTAACCTTCTTGGATTATAACGTTCTTATCAAGCCACCATTTCACCAAAGGAGCAGGCACAGTTTCTGCCCCACAAAGCGCCACTTCAAGGCGTGAGAAGTCAATTTTTTCCACATCAGGATGTGCTTTAAGCGCATTATAAGCGGCTGGCACCATAAAAACGATGTTGATGCCAAGCTCATCATTATTGATGGCTTGTAACGTCGCATCTGGATCAAAGACACGCATCATAATACAGGTTCCACCCGCCCAAATAGTTGGCAAGGATGTGACATTTAATCCTGCTATATGAAAAACAGGCATGTTACTGAGTGCATTGTTATCTGGCGAAGCATGTCCCATGCGCGCAGCAGCACTATTGGTGAAATCAAGCATAGCGTGAGTAATAATAACGCCTTTTGGCCGGCCCGTAGTCCCTGATGAATACATTAGTAAACATTGATCTTCAATGTCTTGCTCTATCATCTCATACACTGGCGTCGCATTTGCTAGCTCTGTTTCAAAGTCACTAGAACCCCCAAGACCATCTGTCGTAACCCAATGGATGACCTGAGTTAAAGGTTTCGTGGCCTCTGCGAGCGCAGCGAATGGCGTGTCCACTAACACCAAAGAGCCTTTCGCATCGTTAAGTATAAAGGCAAGTTCAGGCGGCGTGAGCCGAAAATTAAGGGCAAGGCATATCGCGCCAATACGAAAGCACCCAAAGACTAGCTCCATCACATCAGTCGTATTCAATGTCAAAAATGCCACGCGGTCGCCGCGTTTTATACCACGGGCTTTCAGAAATCCTGCCGTTTGCGCTACACGTTCATGCATCTGGGCATAAGTAAATTTCCGCCCGCTAGCTAAGTCAATAAGTGCAAGATTATTTGGTGTTGTCACCGCATGATGCTCAACCCAATCTCGGACGAATATTGTCATTGCTCAAACTCCTAATTGTAAAGTTGGCTCATCATTTTGTCTCTTTTGAAATAATTCAAATTGGGTTTTAGCAAATCAACATATATCTCAATAACGCATAAAAAAGGCCGCTAATAGCGGCCCTTAAATCACAATCTACGGCGAGAATTATCCGCCGAAGCTATACCGAAGTGAAACACCGTAAGTGCGCGGCTCATTTGGATAAGCATTCACTGTTCCCGCTTGGATAACACCCGGGAAAGCACTCGTAAATGAACGGTCATCGGTAATATTACGAGCCCAAACACGAAGGCCAACACCATTATCAAAGTTGAACCCAAGCGCGCCATTAAAGATATTTGTGGAACGGTTTACGCCCGCAATATTATCAACGACCTGAATGTCGCTTTCATATTGATAATCACCACGAAGATAAGATTTAATGCCATTACCAAAGTCATATTTCAATGTCGCAGATGTTGACAAAGACACAGAGTTAATACCAGCTGGACGTTCACCAGATAGATCACCGATGCCGTCAGCTACGCCGTCAGCCAGGTCAACCTCACCGCCAGTGACAACTGGGGCACCTGTGAAATCATCAAATTCAGGGTCTTGAATAACACCAGCAGCCGTTAAGGTCAGCCATTCGAAAGCATCAAATGTACCGTCAAATTCAATACCTTGCGTTGATTGCTCACCCGCATTTGCAAGAACGAAACCTGTGCCTTGGAAAATTGTCGACTGGAAGTTTTCTACTCTCTGGTCAAAGACTGACACATTCAATGCGCCGCGTTCAAATCGGGATTTCACACCAACTTCAAAAGTTCGAATATCTTCTGGTTCAGCAAACCGTGTCCCAAAGTTACGTCCTGTAGGGAAAGCCACGTTCGATGCATCAGGTAAAGTGAAGTTATTTGGCAATAAGCCAGCTGCCTGCAAGGCTGCACCGTCTGCCAAGAATGGCCGTGAGTCACGCGTCAAGTTAAATGACGACGCTTTAAAACCTGTCGCAGCATTTGCATAGAAGGTGAAGTTATCATTAAGCTCGTAAGCCCCTCTCACTGTCCAAGAGAAGTCCTCATCGCGCGTTTGCCCAGTTTCAACAGCGTTTGGAAATTCCAAAAATTGTGGTTGGAATTGAAAGGCTGTTAAACCAATTAACGGGTTTTGTGCTGGATCCGTTAGGTCAAGCGCAGCAACACCTGCAGTCACAGCATCTTGGAAACCAGGGAAAACAACAGATCCAGGCGCCGTATTACCAGCGGCATCAATGAAACAAGCCGGCGATGCAAGGACAGCACCAATATTGGCTGCATTGAATTCAAGATTACCCAAACCACATGAAGCAGCTAATCCAGGGAAAGCCCCAGCTAGGCCGCCAGCTACCAGAACAGCAGCGCCGTCAGCACCGAGTAAGTCCAAGTTACTAAAGGCGTCATTATTGACCGTACTACCTCTGACATCTTTATTATCATCTGTGTAGTTACCGCCGAGCGTCACAGTGAATTTGTCTGTCACATCAAAATCAACAGTCCCGAAGATAGAAAATGATTCATTATCTTGTTCAAATGTCTCCGTCGTTGTGACTTGGTCGCCAAAGAATGATCCAACAGGGTTTCCTGTCGCAAGTTCAACACCAACGAGGGGTGATAGTGACGGATCAGCTATGCTTGCGCCTCCGGTTGCCAAAGCATCAAGAAACGGCCGTGCATCTACGCCAAAATCAAGACCAGATTCCAATTCAATCGATTCATCGAAATATGTCGCACCTAATTGCCAATTGAAGCGTCCATCATAATTTGATGAGACACGAATTTCTTGGGTGAATGTTTCAATCTCAGCATTTTGGAAGGTGTTTTCTAAAACCTGAAGTGACGTAAAATCACTGTCACTATCAAAATCAGAATCATTGCTGCGGAAGGCAGAAATAGATGTCACAGATAAATTTCCGACATTCCAGTCAATCTGTGCCGATACACCTTCATCCGTAATATCGTTGAATGTACCCCGGTTTAAAGTTGTTTCTTGGCTAAACACATCACCAACACCTGCAAGTTGTCCGCCAAGGCCTTGAACAAGGGCCGCTGTTGGTCCAACGATTGCGGTTGTTGTTCCGCAACAATTTTCATCAATTTGGCTTCTATCCGCTATGAAACGAATTTTGAAATCATCAGTCGGTTGCCATAAAAGCTGACCACGTAAGTTAAAGCGGTTACGGTCATTTAGATCTCCACCGCCTGTTCCTTCAGCAGGTTCAAACAAACCATCGCGTTGTTGAAATCCACCGCCGAGACTAATTGCGACTGTATCAGACAGAGCGCCCGTAATATATCCACGACCAAATGATGCATTAAAATTACCATAGCCTGCTTCCACAGAGCCTTGCGTTTCAAATTGCGGAGCCTGAGTAACAATATTAACAACACCTACCGAAGCATTTTTACCAAAGAGCGTTGTTTGCGGGCCCGCCAAAACTTCGACGCGCTCGAGGGATGGTAAATCAGCAATCTGCGCACCTGCTCGTGAGCGATAAACGCCATCAATGAAAAGGCCAACCGCTGGCTCAATCCCTAAATTGTTACCGCCATTACCAAAACCGCGAATAGACAAAGTTGTATTGGCTGTATTTTGGAGTTGAGACACCCGAAATGTTGGCACAATACTTTGAAGTGATAAAATATCTAAGATCTGCGCTTGCTGAATAACTTCACTAGTCGTCACACTTACTGAGATAGGCGTGTCTTGCAAAGTTGTTTCGCGTTTTGTTGCTGTGACGATGATCTCGTCATCGAATTGCGCGTAGGCTGGACTTGCAGCCAAGGTAAGAACTAAAGCTGACGAACTGATTAACGTGCTATATTTGGACATATTTCCCCATTTATTATGTAAATTATCACAGACTTGTTACAAGCCTCTATATTTTTGGTAATAGGCAATTTTACAAAACTCAAGCCCTTTGCACCTGTCTTGTACACGAATGATGCAACGCTGTGCCAAATCCGCAACAAACTTCACATGAATTTCAAGAAAATGCCGCATAAATCGCTTGAAGTTTAAATTTGACAAGGCTTCATGCAATATCACATAGATGTTGAACAACTTTGTAGCCCACCATTCCATAACTGAAGTCTTTGTTTTTTGTCTCAAAGATGTCTAATAAAGCAGAAATACCTACGCCTCACAGAAAGGGTTCTTACATGACTGACGCTTACATTTTTGACGCAGTACGCACACCTCGCGGTAAAGGCAAATCAGACGGCTCATTACACGAAGTCACTCCAGTCGCTCTAGCGGCCCAAGTACTTGAAGCCATCAGAGACCGTAGTAACATCGACACAGCGGAAATCGAAGACGTTGCATTTGGTTGCGTCTCCCCAGTTGGCGAGCAAGGCGCAGTTATCACTCGTACAGCCATTTTGCAGGCTGGATTTTCCAACACAACGGCTGGCATTCAAGTAAACCGCTTTTGCGCATCAGGCCTCGAAGCCTCCAACATTGCAGCCGCCAAAGTTATGTCCGGCGAATGTGATATGGCCATTGGCGGCGGTGTCGAAAGTATGTCGCGCGTGCCAATGGGCAGCGACGGCGGCGCATGGCCAACTGATCCCGCATCAGCCTTCAGAAACTATTTCGTTCCACAAGGCGTATCCGCAGATTTAATTGCAACAAAATACGGCCTCTCGCGCGATGATTTGGACGCCTATTCCGTAGAATCCCACAAGCGCGCAAAACAAGCTTGGGACGAAAAACGATTTAAAAAATCTATTGTGCCTGTCAAAGACATTCTGGGTTTGACCGCACTCGATCATGACGAAACTATTCGTCCTGATACAAACATGCAAAGCCTTGGCTCTCTTAATCCAGCCTTTTCAATGATGGGCGAGAATTTTGGATTTGATAGCGTTGCAAAGCAAAGATACCCTGAGCTTGAGAAAATCAACCATGTTCATCATGCTGGTAATTCTTCGGGGATTGTTGACGGTGCAGCCGCCCTCTTATTTGGCAGCAAGGAAGCGGGCGAGCGTCTAGGCTTGAAACCGCGCGCGCGTATTCGGTCTATGGCGTCTATTGGGTCAGAGCCAACTATCATGCTGACTGGCCCTGAATTCGCTGCTAAAAAAGCCCTCAAACGCGCAGGTATGAATAAAAATGACATTGACGTATACGAGCTCAACGAAGCTTTTGCTGCCGTTGTCCTACGCTTTATGCAAGCCATGGATATTGACCACAAAGACATCAATGTTAATGGCGGAGCAATTGCGATGGGTCATCCGCTTGGCGCAACTGGCGCGATGATCTTAGGCACAATGGTTGATGAACTTGAGCGTTCAGATAAGGAAACATCCCTTGTTACCCTCTGTATTGGCGGCGGCATGGGCACAGCCACAATCATTGAACGCGTTTAGAAACAGAACCGAAACACACGGAAATAGATAAAATGAGCTATAAAAATTTCTCAACTGAAATAGATGCAGACGGTATTGTTTTGGCAACGATCGACGTTCCCAATCAAACCATGAATGTTATTACGCCAGACTTCATCGAAGAGTTAGTTACATTTGCCGATGAATTTAACAGCAATGACGATATGAAAGGTCTTGTTTGGGCCTCTGGAAAAGCCAATGGTTTCATGGCGGGCGCTGACTTAACCATGATGAGCGGCATTAGCGGCGACGTCACAAAAGACGGCGTTGAAAAAGCGAAATCCCTTTCTAAAGCCTTCCGCAAATTTGAAAATGGTGGACACACAGCACGGCAAATCTCGCGCGAAGGGAAGAAAGCTAAACCTGTGGCGGCTGCGATTGAAGGCCTTGCGCTTGGCGGCGGCTTAGAAATTGCCCTCGCCGCGCATTACCGCGTCGTCGCCGATAGTCCAGCCGTTAAACTTGGCCTCCCAGAGGTTCTAGTTGGCCTGCTACCAGGCGGAGGCGGAACACAGCGCACAATGCGTTTGTTAGGCCTGCAAAACGCGGCTGTCATGTGTACGCAAGGAAAGAATTTGGATGCCAAAAAGGCCAAAGCTCAAGGGCTTATTCACGAGATTGTCGAAGCTGGCACAACCATAGAAGCCGCCAAAGCTTGGGTGAAAGCCAACCCTAAAACGCTTGCGCCTTGGGATGTTCGCGGGTTTAAAATTCCAGGCGGTGGCGGCGCTATGAATCCAAAGTCCGTTCAATTTCACATGGCGGCCAATGCCATGGCAATGGAGCAAACTAAAGGCAATTATCCTGCCGTTCAGGCGATTATGTCCTGCTTCTATGAAGGCTCTATCGTTCCTATGGATACAGCGTTGGATATCGAAGTGAAATATTTCGTCAAGCTACTCTCTGGTGACGTCTCCAAAAATATGATCCGCACATTATTCATCAATAAAGGCGCAGCAGAAAAAGGCGCGCAGCGTCCAAAATCTGTCCCAAAAATTGATATCAAAAAAGTTGGTGTCCTTGGAGCTGGCTTAATGGGGGCTGGCATTGCTCATGTAACCGCCAAAGCAGGAATGGAAGTTATCTCGCTTGACCGTACATTGGAAGACGCCCAGAAATCTATCGCTTACACTCAGAAAATTTTGGATAAAAAAGTCAAACGTGGCCGCATGACCCAAGAAAAGGCCGATGCCTTTTTAGCCCGCATCACGCCAACCGATGATTACAATATGCTCAAAGATGTCGATTTAATTATCGAAGCTGTTTTTGAGCGCCCCGATGTGAAAGCCGATGTAATTAAAAAAACCGAAGCTGTCATCGGCAAAAATGTTGTCTTTGCCTCTAACACATCCACACTACCTATTGGCGGATTAGCGAAAAACTCATCACGGCCAGAACAGTTCATTGGTATGCATTTCTTTAGCCCCGTAGAGCGCATGCCACTATTAGAAATTATTCCCCATGACGGCACGGGTGAATTAGCTTTAGCTGCCGCCTTTGATTACAATAAGAAAATCCGAAAGACTCCGATTGTTGTCAAAGACGTGCGCGGGTTTTTCACTAACCAAGTCTTCCCGCCTTATGTGAATGAAGCAAGCTTAATGGTCACAGAGGGCGTATCTATGCCGTTGATCGAAAATTGCGCAGCTTTATTAGGCCTCCCAATTGGCCCGCTCGCCGTATCTGATGATACGACACTAAAACTCGGTTATGACATCATGAATTCCACCCAAGAGGAAATGGGGGATAAATATGTTCCTTCTGGAACAGAAGACTTCATGACCAACATGGTCACAAAATGGAACCGTGCAGGTCGCCGCTTTGGCGCTGGGTTCTATAATTATGATGAAAATGGCAAACGCCTTGATCTCTGGAAAGGTATGAGCGAGCATTATCCGCTATTGGATGAGCAGCCATCCCCAGAAGACATCATCGAACGTCTCTTATATGCTCTGTTAGCGCCAACGGCACGCACATACGCAGAAGGAGTGGTCCCTGATCCACAAAGCGCAGATTTAGGCGCGATATTTGGCCTTGGCTTCCCGCCATGGACAGGCGGCCCGCTCTCACATATCGATACAATTGGTATGGAGGCTTACATCGAAACATCTGACCGCCTTGCTCAACTACACGGCGCACGCTTTAGCCCGCCCGTGAAATTCCGCGCAATGGCAAAAGCAGGTGAAACTCTATAT
>JBDVGI010000195.1:0-1616 GCA_039962885.1 Litorimonas sp.
TAGATACGAGCGGCGCGGTCGAATGCTCTGCCAAATCTGGCATTGGCATTCCAGACGTTCTCGAAGCTATTGCTATGCACCTGCCTGCGCCAGAAGAACGCGACCCCAATGCCCCTCTCAAAGCTATGCTCGTAGATGCATGGTATGACACCTATATGGGCGTGATTGTGTTATTTCGCGTCATTGAAGGCACAATTAAAAAAGGCATGCGCATTCGCACTATGAACACAGGGGCCAGCTACACAGTGGATAAGGTCGGTGTGTTTTTGCCAAAACCAACTGACCTGCCTGAAATTGGTCCAGGCGAAATTGGATTTTTAACCGCTTCAATCAAAGAAGTCGCTGATGCCGCCGTTGGCGATACAATTACCGAAGACAAACGACCAACCGAGACAGCTTTGGAAGGGTTTAAACCCGCACAACCCGTTGTTTTTTGCGGTATTTTCCCCGTAGACGCTGCTGATTTTGAAGATTTACGCGCCGCAATGGGGCGTCTACGTCTCAATGATGCGAGCTTTAGTTTTGAGATGGAAACCAGCGCCGCGCTTGGATTTGGCTTTCGCTGCGGATTTCTTGGCCTGTTACATTTGGAGATCATCCAAGAACGTCTTGAACGCGAATTTGACCTAGACCTCATCACGACAGCACCCTCCGTTGTCTATACGCTGCAAATGCGTAAAGGCGAGCCTATGCAGTTACATAATCCCGCCGATATGCCTGACGTTATGCAAATTGAGCATATTGAAGAGCCATGGATTAAAGCCACAATTATGACGCCTGATGATTATTTGGGCGGTATCTTGAAACTCTGTCAGGACCGGCGCGGCGTTCAAACGGGCCTATCTTACATTAATGGACGCGCAATGGTCGAATATGAGCTGCCGCTCAATGAAGTGGTTTTTGATTTTTATGACCGTTTAAAATCTGTATCAAAAGGCTATGCGTCTTTTGATTACCAAGCGATTGGTATTCGTCAGGGAGATTTGGTCAAGATGAGTATTTTAGTCAATGGGGACCCTGTTGACGCGCTCTCTATGCTAGTTCACCGCAGCAATGCAGAGGGACGCGGGCGGCAAATGTGTGAGCGGCTCAAAGACCTCATCCCTCGGCATTTGTTTAAAATTCCTGTCCAAGCCGCAATTGGCGGCAAAGTCATTGCGCGCGAAACTATTGCTGCGATGCGCAAGGATGTGACGGCAAAATGTTATGGCGGAGACGCATCGCGTAAGCGTAAATTACTTGATAAGCAGAAGAAGGGGAAAAAACGTATGCGTCAATTTGGCCGTGTTGAAATCCCGCAAGAAGCCTTTATTGCAGCGCTTAAAATGGACAGCGATTAGGTCCCTGATTATTCTGGGTATATTCAATGCCCAGAGCAAGCAAGCGAGCACATAGTTTGCAAGTCTTTCACAAATAAAAACAGACCCGCCGCAAATTCGCGGTCAAAAACAAACCCGAAAGTCAATATATGACCTATAAATCTGGTGACATAGTCCGCCTGAAATCAGGTGGACCGAAAATGACAGTCTTAGGCACCGACGGAGCTGATAATATCTTGTCGTGCAAATGGTTTGACCGCAACGGCAAGCTTCATTCCGATAGCTTCCCCGACGATA
>JBDVGI010000196.1:0-2111 GCA_039962885.1 Litorimonas sp.
TGAAAGGGTGCGGTAAGAGCGCACCGCGCCAAGGGTAACTGCGGCGGCAAGGTAAACCCCATCCGGAGCAAAACCAAATAGGGATGACATTGTGTGTTACGCCACAGTTGTCCGGGTTGGTTGCTAGAGGCTTATCGTGAGGTAAGTTCAAGATGAATGGTCGTCACTCATGTAAATGGGGACAGAACCCGGCTTATCGGCCCTCTGATATTCCTTTTTAAACATCTGCGCGCTGACGTATGTTTTCACTATAAAATTCGAATAATTGCTGACTGAAATGTATGGCGTAATGAGAGTTAATCTTTGCTTAACCCTTTGTTCTGCTAAGGTTCTGAAAACCTATGAGTTCAATGGAGCTGAAAGCTGAATTGGCAGAAAAAACATAGAATTATGGCTAATTATTACTTAAATTGGCATTGTATCCCATAAAATCCCATGCTATCCCATATATGGTGATGCGGTTCGTTGTGAGTTGTACGCAGGGTAACAATCTATGTTCTTGTCAAGCGCGACAAATACGTTGGATGCAAAGGGACGTGTGAGCGTTCCTGCGGATTTTCGCGCGGTTGTTGCGGAGAGTGCGTTTGATGGCATCATCATTTGGCCGAGCTTTGATGGGGCTTATCTTGAAGGGGGCGGAATAGCGCTTTTACAAGATTATCAACGCTCATTAGAAACGCTAGATTATTATGATGAGGGACGTGTGGCCTTGCAGCGCGCAATTTTCGCTGAAAGCAGGCGTCTTCCATTTGATGGCGGCGGGCGTGTATCGTTGCCGAAAGATTTACATGAGTATGCGGGGCTTAACGGTAAGATCACATTTGTAGGCTTAGGCCGCAGATTTGAAATATGGAGCCCTGCAGCCTATCAACAACGCGCTGAGAATGTGCGTCAGCTCGCGCGTGAAAACCGTCACCGCCTTAAGCCCGTTGCACGCAACTTGGGCGGCAACATATGAAGCACTATCCCGTTATGCTCCCGCAGGTTTTAGCGGCTCTGGATATGAAAGACGGTGAGAGCTGTGTGGATGGTACATTTGGTAATGGCGGTTATAGCGAGGCTCTGCTTGGACATGCGCAGTGCCGTGTTATTGGGCTTGATAGAGATAAGAATGTTGCACGGCGGGCGCAGGAGTTGACTGAAAGCTATGCGGGTAGGTTTCGTTTGATTGAAACGCCGTTTTCTAAGATGGATAGTCTAGATTTGCCAAAAGTTGATGCCGTTGTGTTAGATATTGGTGTGTCGTCAATGCAGCTTGATGAAGCGGAGCGCGGCTTTTCATTCATGCGGAACGGTCCGCTTGATATGCGTATGGGCGGAGGCGGGCCGAGTGCCGCAGATGCTGTGATGTATTTGAATGGTGATGAGCTTACGCAGATTTTCCGGAGTTATGGCGAGGAGAAGCGGGCCAAATATGCCGCGCAAAAAATCGTCGAAGCGCGAGAGCAAGGCGAGATAAGCACGACTTTAGAGTTGGCTGATATTTTGGAAGCTGCTTTGGGGCGACGCGGGAAAATACATCCTGCGACGAGAATATTTCAAGCCTTAAGGATTTTTGTCAATGATGAGCTGGGTGAGCTTTACCGTGGGCTTTGCGCAGCTGAAAATATTCTAAAGCCAGACGGACGGCTTGTTGTTGTGACGTTTCATTCTCTTGAAGACCGCATTGTGAAAACATATTTACGCCGCCGCGCTGCAGAGGTTCGGGGTGGGTCTCGTTATGCTCCTGAGGTTGCCCATGCGGGACCAGCCGCGAGTTTTGCATTGCCAAAGCGCTCTGTTACGAAACCATCCGAAGTAGAGATTTCTGAAAATCCACGTTCGCGCTCAGCAAAAATGCGGCTGGCACTGCGTACATCTGCCCCGTCCATGTCGCGCGATGATGTCTTGCTGCCGCCTCGGGTTCCGCAGCTCTCTGATTTGGAGGCGCGGTTATGAGTGTTGTTTATACGGGACGCCGTGAGGCTGCGAGGCGTTTGGGTTGGTTTATTTTATTTTTAATCGGCGTTTTGCTAATGGTGGCACTGTATTTTGTAAAAACACAGTCTCAATCTGCGCGCAAAGAAGTTCAGCGCTTGGATGCGGCATTGAATCAAGAGCGCGCAGCGATT
>JBDVGI010000197.1:0-11082 GCA_039962885.1 Litorimonas sp.
TAAAGGCGGATAGAGCATTCCGACGAAACCGATAATTATATATCCTAAAAACGCGGCTGCGGCATATTTGATAATTGAGCTTAGGTTAAACCCTGTTGTGTAACCAAACATGCTCAGCGCGCCAAACATAGCCACAGTCATGAAGAATATCTTCGCGACAATCATGGGGTTATATATAGAGGCGTATGCCGACATTAACACGCCCATAAAGGCTGCAAAGCCAAATAAGAAGGCTCTCACACCGCTTAGGCTCATTGACGGTAATTTGCGGCCAATGGCTCCAAATCCGAATACGATGACACCAAAGGATATGATCGCTACAATGGGATTATAAATTAATCCAAGTAAAGCTGGATTTGCTATAATAGCTTGTCCAACAAAAAATGCGACTGTGGCTGTTACGCCCATCGCCATCGCCATATAGCGATATGTGCCGACCATGAAGTCGCGTAGACCTACATCTGTTTGTTCGGACTGTCCGACTGTGCCCGTTCTAAAATCATTCATAGTGAACTCCCTGAATTGTGCTTTAGCATTGAAGCTAAACCTAATAACTATATAAGGTATTAATGCGAAAATACCAAGCCGCGTTCATAGGTCAAATGGCTACAAATTGGTCATTTTAGCTTCAAAAATACGAATATGGAGAGAATTATGCAAAAACGCCGCTTGGGTCAAACGGATATCATGGTCACATCTGTCTGTCTTGGGACAATGACATGGGGTCAACAAAATACGGAAAGTGAAGCCCATGAGCAGCTCGACTATGCGGTAGAACGCGGCATAAATTTTATTGATACAGCGGAAATGTACCCTGTTCCGGGCAAGGCACAGACACAAGGCCGCACGGAAAGCTATATTGGCAGTTGGATTGAAGCGCGTAAAACCCGCGATAAATATATCCTCGCTACAAAGGTTTCGGGCCGCTCTGGCATGGCATGGTGCCGAGATAATGACACTATGACACGCCACACGCGCGCCCAGATTAACGAGGCGGTTGAAAAGTCTCTGCGTCGTTTGAAGACGGACTATATTGACTTGTATCAACTGCATTGGCCTGACCGTGATTTGATCGGGAACGGCTTTTTATTTCATAGTTATTATGACTATGACACTTCGGATATGGTCCCCATTGAGGAGATATTGGACGCGCTTTCTCGTCAAGTTGAAAAAGGCAATATTCGTCATTACGGCTTGTCGAATGAATCAGCATGGGGGGCCATGAAAACCATTCAAACTGCTGATAAAATGGGACTGCCAAAACCTGTATCCCATCAACATGTCTATAGTCTTTTGTCGCGGCGTTATGATTATGAGCAGGCCGAAATTTCTATGCGTGAAAATATGGGCCTACTTGTCTATTCGCCGCTGGCGATGGGTTTGTTAACGGGAAAATATGACGATGGACAGCTACCAGAGGGATCTCGCAAAGCTTTATTTAAAGACTTTATGGGCAGATATAATGCCGCGGAAGTGGCCGCGAAAGCCTGCAATGATGCGGCGCGGAGGCTGGGTTTAACGCCAGTGCAATTTGCGCAAAAATTCGCGGAAACTCGAGATTTTGTGACGAGTAATATTATTGGCGCAACGACTATGGCACAGCTCAAAGACAATATTGACGCCCATGAGATTATATGGACGGATGAGATGGAAAAAGCGGCCCATGATTTACATACGCTTTACCGTTCCCCTGTTCCTGCGCCATAACAAAGCTTGAACTTGATAGGTTTTCTGCGAAGGTCTATAAGGCCCTTTTATAGATATTGTGCAATATAGGCACAGACAATTTTATGATATTATTTGCGGCTGTAAAGCCAAACCAAAGAACTGTCCGTGCTTTGCTGCGAGAACAAAAAGGTGTGTCCGGTGCGCGCTGGTCAAGCGCCGATAAGCTACATATTACAACGGCCTATTTCGGTCAGGTAGACGATGATCTGGCCGAGCAATTAGATGTCGAACTTGCGCGGCTCTCTATGGCGAGTTTTGATGTGCAACTATCTGGAGCAGGACATTTTGGAAAGCATGAACCACATGCGATTTGGGCTGGGGTTGCACCAAATCCATCACTTGAGCGCCTGAATACACATTGTAAGCATGCAGCGTCGCGCTGCGGGCTTACATTGGAAAAGCGCAAATATATGCCACATGTGACATTGGCCTATATGAAACCCTTTCCAGACATAGAGCGGATTATTGCTTTTGAAAAACGTCTTGCGGATTTCAGCCCTCCGCCATTTTTGGTCGACGAGCTATGTTTGTTTTCTAGCCATAGGAAAGCGCGCGGCCCTAATCTTTACAGATTAGAAGCGACTTATCCTTTGCTAGGCTAAGTTAAGCAAGTATTTTGCGAGACTTAAAAATCTGTTTCGCGTAGCAATACTTGGACGATATTTTTCCAGACAGCCTTAGCGGGGCTGCTGGGTGTTGCTGCAATTTTTACGACGCCGCGTTCCAAGCGCAAAGACTCTGAACTGCCAAACGGCCCGTCGACAAGGATTGCGTCGCGTGAGCCGCTTTACGTGCATCAAGTTCAGCTTGTTGTTGTGTGCAATCAAACTGGGCCAAGACGGCACCAGATTTTACGAATTGCCCTGTCTTGTAAGGCACTTTTAAAAGCTTGCCTGACATTCCAGCAGCAATATCAGCACTTTGGCCTGCGATAAGCACGCCGCGCGCTTGTAAATTGTCATTGTGCGGAGCTGTATCTGGACTGCCTATGACGGCGAGGTCGCTTGCATAGGCAGTCCAGTTCACGGACATTGCGCATATTGCTAAAATAGCTGAGGACGCCACAAAATATTTTTTTTCGTTCAACACTGTATCGTCCCGTTTAATTTAAACCGTAGATTGCATAGTAAAATTAACAGGGACTTAATAGATGCAATTTTAATGTGTACATAGTCGTTATTTGCGTGGATTTTTGCACTTAAAGTAGGGATGTATTGGCGAAAATAAAACACACTCTATAGGTGTTTTTTGAGCGGGCTTGTATGGGCGGATAGTAATCTCTTATGCGTTAGAGCTAGAGATATGCGGCCAGTTCTCTTGGAAGCATATGCTTCAAACTTATCTATTCCTACCAGTTTCGAGTCCAAAAAGATTGACGACATGCACAAGCAACATAAAGCCAGTCGCAATCGCGGCAAGGCTAATAAGCATCCATGGGAGACGGTGCGGCTTTATAGTCGTGTGTTTTTTGAAATGATTGCGAAAACCTGTTACGCCCAAGAACACACATATACTCAGCCCAATAAGGCTTACAGTCATGTCAGTCGATGCAATCATTCGGGTCTCTCTGGCTCTGTAATACGGGGTAAGGTACCCGCGTTTCGGAAGGGGAGCTAACACCATGTTCGGTTTTATGCCAGTGAAAAGGTATACGGCCAAGTTCCCAAGCCGCTCGCAATGTAGGCGGGAACAGTAAGGCCCAATAGGCCGGCATGCATAGGGCAGATTTTATCAACTGCGGCCTTCCCGCACGCCCTGCGCCGATAATTCCAATTAAAATAGCTGTCGTGATTGAGACTATAAAACTTATCATATAAAATGGATGAGCGAACAGGCTTTGCTCCGTAAGCAGGACCCATATCGCCCCGACGGCCATGCTCATTAGGGCAGGTACATAAAACCAAACTGACAGTAATGTCATGCCAAGCGTTAGCTGTAGGCATATAAAGCGCCGTAGCCCTTTTATGCCGCGAGGTAGAAACGGTGCGCGCATATGGACTTGCCATGTTTGAATATATCCCTTTATCCAGCGTGCGCGTTGAAAGTGCCAATCTGGCAAGCGCGAAACGGCTTCTTCTTGGGTGGGAGGAGTAATATATCCAATGTCAAACCCGTAAGCGGCCATGCGAAAGCTAAGATCAGCATCTTCGGTGACATTATACGAATCCCAGCCACCAATATGATGTAATGCGCGCGCGCGCATATGATTGGATGTTCCGCCTAGCGGAAAGGGGAGTTTAAGGCGTGCGAGCCACGGCAACCAAACATGAAACAACGCAGCATATTCCAGACTAAATTGCCGCGTAAGCCAATTTTGGTCAGCGTTGAAATACTCAAGCGGCGCTTGGAGGGCAGCCCATTTTGGGTGGGTTTTAAACGCTGTAATGGCGGTTAGCAGTTGCAACGGGTGCGGGCGGTCTTCGGCGTCATAAATGGTGATGAACTCTCCATTAGCATATTGCACGGCATAATTTAGCGCGCGCGGTTTTGTTTGTGGATGACCTTTGGGGACAATTATCAAATCAAATGGGGCGCGCATATGGCGCTGAACATGTGCGATTGTATTGGGGTCAATGACTTCGCAAATTAGCAAGATTTGTAATTTTTCACGCGGATATATAATGGCGTCTAGAGCTTGCATAAGGCCGCTAACCATATTGGCTTCGTTAAATAAAGGCACAAGCACGGTGTAAACGGGCAAGTCATTTGCAAGAGTGGCGGGTGTAAATGCCTTAGGCTTTGGGGACAAGCAAGCGGCCAACCTAAACCCAGAAAAGATAAAGCTGACCCAAGCCATGATAGTGAGGAGTTTAAAGATTAAGTTACGCAAATTAAAGACAGGTAATTCGATAAGCGCAACATCAACCACAAATAAAGCCACTAGGCATATGATGATCAAGAGACTAATAGCCCGAAACATGAATCGTTTTGGCAGAGTATTGGCTCGGCCAATACGCATATTTTTCTTAGACATCCAAAGCACCCCTGCCATGTATTTATTATATTGGTAAGAATTGCGTAGAGGGTATTATGTATTTCAGTAAGGGTAAATTTACAGTTTTAGGAATTTAATTTAACGCGTTGTGTAACTTTTGCGAAGCCCATTGCGCCGCTTCTGCAATGACTGGGTCGTCGTGACTTATGTGTGTTTGGGCGATAGATAAAAGTTCTGTTTTCCCGCTATTGCCAATGGCATAAAGGACATTGCGCAAAAAGCGTGGCCAGCCAATGCGTTTGATGGGGGACCCTGAAAAATGTTGTCGAAACCCTGCTTCGCCTAGGGCGGCAAGATCAGACAGAGCAGGGGTGTTTAAGTCATCCCGAGCTTGTAATTTTATCTCTTGGCTAGTTTGCGCAAATTTATTCCACGGGCAAATAGCGAGGCAATCATCGCAACCGTAAATACGATTTCCCATTTTCTCTCGCAGCTCTAAATCCACAGGTCCTTTATGTTCAATCGTCAGATAGGAAATGCAGCGCCGTGCATCGAGTTCATAAGGTTTAGGAAAAGCTTGTGTAGGGCAGATGTCAATGCAGGCGCGGCAGGACCCGCAATGATCAATTTGCGCAGCGCCAACAGGTAGCTTAGCAGCGCTTAATATTGTACCAAGAAACAACCAAGAGCCGTAATCTTGGCTTACGAGATTAGTGTGTTTGCCTTGCCAACCCATGCCTGCGGCCATTGCTAACGGTTTTTCCATGAGCGGGGCCGTGTCGACGAAGACTTTAACGTCATGGCCTGTGTCACGTGCAAGCAGACCTGCAACCTCTTTTAAGCGGCCTTTGATAATATCATGATAGTCACGGTTGCGGGCATAGACGGAAATTGTCGCAAGTTCAGGCATAGTGAGTGTGATCAGGGGGTCAGTATCTGGCCCGTAATTCAGGCCAAAGACAATCGCCGATTGAGCTTGCGCCCATAAATTTTGTGGATGGGACCTGCGTTCAAATGTATCCTTTATCCACGACATAGACCCGTGGTGACCTTGGGCGATATAATTGCCTAAGCCTGCTTTCGCCTCCTGCCCGTAAGTGGATAGGTCGACGATATATGGGGCAGTGAACCCCAGTTTTTCTGCACGTATCTGCCATGGTGAAGGTGAAGCCATATAGCATGTTACTACATTTGCCCGAAATTAAAAATGGGGGAATTAAGAATGAAGAAATTAAAAATCTAAGTCCGTATAATGACGCGGTGCGCGAAATCCAGCAACGCGGTCGCCAAGAATAGGCCGCATCGCGGGGCGAGATTTAACTTTCTGATACCATTCTTTCAATACGGGCCAGTCTCTCCAATGAATCTCTCCGAGGAAATCTAGGCAAGATATATGTGCGGCTGCGGCGATGTCGCCAAGACTGTATCTGCGTCCAGCAAGCCAATCGCGCTGCTCTAATAGCCCAGAGATATAGGTTAAATGTAAGGCTAATTGTTCGCGCCCAAGCCGCAATGTGGCTGGATCGGGCGGGCCAAGGGATAAGACGTTCTTTTCAACTTTTTCAGCAAGGATAAGCGCGTCTACGTCATCGGTAAAGCGCATGTTAAACCATTCGCATAAACGGCGAGCCTCGGCTCTCTCAAATGGATCGTCAGACAGCAGGGGGTGACGGGTGCTGCCATCATTGGCATATTCGCAAATCGCTCTGACGCCTGAAATTGTTAAGGTTCCGCCAGGAACAGGGTCTTGTAATACGGGTGGAGCGCCTTCGGCGGTTAAATTCAGAAAGTCCTCACTAGGGTCCCACGGATTAATAATTTCCTCGCGGACCTTTAGCTTTTTTTCGCCGAGCGTAATGCGAACTTGGCGAGAGGCAGGGTGCAATGGATAATGATAAAGCGCGCGCATGAGCGTGATTTACACCCATTATTGGTAATGAATGCTTAACGCGAATTAAATTTATCTAATCTCTGAAACGTTCATTCCCATGATTATGGACGCAGCCAGCAGGATGTGGATGGATAAGAATATCTGCTGCGGGAAATGCCGCCATTAAGCGCGTTTCGGCAGACAGTATAATGTCATGGGCTTCAGAGAGCGAGAGTGTTTCGTCTAAATCAAGACGCATTTGTACATGTAGGTGAGGGCCAGAAGCCCGCGTGCGTAAGTCATGAATAGCGCGCACATTTGGGTCTTTCATAGCGAGCCGTTTAATTGCACTACGTTCATCGTCATTGAGCTCCATATCCATAAGTTGCGCCCATGCTAAACGTGCGATTTGATAGGCCGTAAAAAACAGCCAAAAGGCCATAAGTGCGCCAACGACGCTATCTGCCCAATAAAATGGGGTAAAGCTTGCGACCGCAATCCCGATAATCACGAATAAATTGGCTAAAAAATCTGCAAAATAATGGGCTCTATCGCCGCGTATAGCAATGGAGCCAGTTGCCCGCACAGCCCAGCTCTGTGCGATGAGTAACCAACCCGTAAGAGCCATGAAAACGAACAGCACAAATATCGCAAAACTGGATTGTTCTATGTGGGAATGTTCACCCACTTTCTCAAATACAGCTTCGAGAAGGTGAAATCCTGCAAAAACAATAAGACAAACTTGAAATACGGCTGAAAAGCTTTCCGCTTTACCGCGCCCATAGCGATATTGCGTATCGGGACGACGCGATGCGTAACGCACAGCGATAAAGCTGGATATTGCGCCGAACATATCCAATGACGAATGAACGAGTGAGGATAAAAGTCCTACCGAATGCGTTTCGCGCCAAAGGAAAAATTTTCCAATGGCCATAAATAAGCCAAGAACGACAGCAAGGGCTGTAATACGCCGTGTAATGACAGCCGAGCCTTCAGGCGCAAGCCGTCCAGGTCGGCCTTTCCGGTTTGGCTGGTCAAACCGCGTATCTGCTTGCGCGCGCGTAGGCGTCATATCTATGTCACGTTGAGCTGTCATAAGTGTACTGTTATAGCATAACCTTTGTCTCTGTGTCGCGGTTTTTTTTATTAATCCTAGACATTCGCAATACTATGCCTTTTGATATAGTTTAAGGTACAGTAAAATGTGATAATTATTGTTGGTAAGGAATAGCAAATGAAGACTTTTTATCTCGGCAGCACGGCAATGCTTGCGGCTTTTATGCTCACAGCATGTGGCGGTAGCCATAGCGAGACAGGCGATGCTGTAATTGATAAAGCTAAAGGTACCATTCAAGATACGGTAGGAAAACCCGGCGGTCTTTTTCACAGTAATGATGTTCCGCACGCGCAACTCTCTGGCAATGTAGTCCCGCAGGAATACCGCGTAGATATGCGTATGGACCCAGATGAAGATGGCTTTAGCGGCACTGTCGAAATTGATGTAAATATTCAAAATCCAACAGATAAAATTTGGCTGCATGGCAAAGAGATGAGCGTTAGCTCGGCTATTGCGGTCGGACCCAATGGCCAAGAAACGGCGTTACAATACCATGCCATAGCTTTGGAAGAGGCTCCGTCAGGGGTTGCCTACCTGACCTCCGAAGATGTAATCGCGGCGGGCGCGGCGACGTTGAAGATCTCCTATGAGACGCCTTATAATCAAGCGCTCAATTCAGCGTACCAAGTTAAGCGCGGTGGTGAAGGCTATATTATCACGCAGTTTGAACCTCTTGGCGCGCGCGAAGCTTTCCCAAGTTTTGACGAGCCGAAATATAAAGTTCCTTTCACTTTATCCATCACCGCCCCGCAAAGTGATTTTGTCTATTCCAACACACCAGAGATGAAAGCGACAACGCTTGACGATGGCTGGGTGAAGCATGATTTTGCCAAAACGCGACCTTTACCAACATATTTGATTGCCTTTGGCGCAGGGCCGTATGATGTGGTGGAAGGTAAAGATATCCCGCCCAATTCTGTGCGTGATTACCCGCTCAAGCTGCGCGGTATTGGCGCAGCAGGTCAAGGCGGTAATTTTGACTATGCGCTCAATAATACAAGCGGCATTTTAACGGCGCTCGAAGAATATTTCGGGACGCCTTATCCATACGAAAAACTCGATCTCATAGCGGCCCCAGAATATGCCTTTGGCGCGATGGAAAACCCCGGAGCGATTGTTTATCGCGAGTTCTTACTCTTATTAGATGAGAACTCCCCGCTTTCACAAAAACGCGCCTATGCGGGAGTGCATTCGCATGAGCTTGCCCATCAATGGTTCGGTAATCTTGTGACGCCTGTCTGGTGGGAAGACATTTGGCTCAATGAAGCTTTCGCGACATGGATGGGTAATAAAGGCACAGCGATCTGGAAGCCTGAAGGCAATTATGATCGTAATACTTTAAACGCGGCTCTAGGCGCGATGAATATTGATACGCTCTCAACAACGCGTAAAGTGCGCGAACCTCTCGATCGTTCTGAAAATGTTATTGATCAGTTTGACGCGATTACTTACCGCAAAGGCGGGGGCGTGCTGTCTATGTTTGAGAGCTATTTGGGCGAAGATGCATTCCGTGATGGTGTGCGTTTGCATATGAAACGCTATGCTGATGATGTGGCGACGGGCGATGATTTCTTCCAATCTATAGCAGATGGGTCTGGCAATGCAGATGTTGTCGACGCGATGAAAAGTTTTGTTGATCAACCGGGTTTGCCATTAGTGCAGGCCTCTATGAGCTGCGATGCAGGTAAAGCCGAGGTTACATTCAAACAAAGTCGTTACGCACCGCTTGGCTCTAAAACACGCCAAGGGCAAAGCTGGCAAATTCCTGTCTGTGCGAAATTTGGTTATGCTGACGGAACAAGCGATAAGTCTTGCACATTAATGAAAGAGCCTGTGAAAACTCAAACCGTTGAGCTAGATAGCTGTCCTGCTTATATAAAGCCGAATGAAAACGGGTCTGGCTATTACCGCTTCAGCCTCGACTCAGCTGGGTGGTCAGCCTTGATTGATAATCTTGGCTCGCTAAATACGCGCGAAGCTTTAACCGCTCAAGATAGCCTTGTTGCAGCTTTCCGCGCAGGCGATGTTGACGCGGATGTATTCCTTGCCGGGCAGAAAGCTTTTGCCGCTCATCCAGAATATGATGTTGCCTCTGGGTCCTCACAAATGCTTGGCTTTATGTATCTGCAAGCGCCAGAGGGCCGAGCGGGCCTCTCTAAACATGTTGAAGCTATGTACCGTAAGCGTTTTGAAGATAACCGCGGTAAGGATACGGTAGAAGGTAACTTACTTGTGCCAACATTAGCCGGTAACTTGTTGCGCTATGGTCAAAGCGATGATTTACGAGCTGAATTTGTTAAAAATGGCTCATCGTATTTAGGTCTTGATGCCGCGCCGAATAAGCAGGCGGTTGCAGGGAACTTGCTGCGCTTGGCATTAAGTGAAACCATGCGGGCCAAAGGCGAGGCGGCCTATGCGCCGTTACTTGAAATGGCGGAAAATGGCAGTGCCTTTGAAAAGGGTGCCGCATTAGGTGCATTGGCACAATCGCCTGATACAGCCATTGCAGAGCGTTTGCGCGGCTTGATTTTAGATGAAGATAGCCCGTTAACGGGTCGTCAAGTCGGCGGAGTTTTGGGCGGATTGCTTGGCTCTGATGACCATGGCGAAGACACCTGGGACTGGATCAAGGCCAATTTCGAAAGCTATGTCACGCGCAAAGTTCCTGATGTGCGCAAAGGGAGTATGCCGGGTCTCGCAAGCGGGTTTTGCTCAAAAGCGCGCCGTGATGAAGTGGAGACGTTTTTTGAAGCGAATGCTGCCACGATTCCAGGTTATGAGCGTTCACTCGCTCAGGTCATTGAAAGCATCGAGCTTTGCACCGCTCTGAAAGACGCTAAAGCGGCAGAATTGGATGCGGCCTTGAAGGAATTATGATGAAATGCTGATGCTACAAACGGTCAGCAGTTGAGATTTTCTACGGAAATATTAACTTTCATAGCGCTCAAAGGTGACTTTGGGCGCTTTTTTGTTAATTTATGGTTAGAATCGTCTTTATATACATAGAATTGTGATAATTACGGCGGATAGAAATAAGTTGTTCAGGAATCGTTAGGATTTCATAATGTTATACTCATAACAATTCGGCGCGAGAACTATGATTCACCTGTAAGGGTGACTTGACAATTGACTGCGGTTCTTAACAGTAAGGCCGATACGTTAGATTAAAACAAGATGGGGTTAAATATGACGACCAAGATAAAATTACTTGCTCAAGTCGGCAGTATATTAGCTGTAGCTATGTTTTGCGTAGCATGTGGCGGCGGAGGCAGTTCTGCTACGCCGGCGTCTATACCTAGTGCGCCTCCGCCACCGCCTCCTCCCCCGCCACCGCCTCCGCCTCCTGCAGGCGCGGTTACAATTAGCGGAGCTGTGACATTTCAAGACGTCCCTGCGAGTACAGCGACGGATGGTTTAAATTATAATGCAATT
>JBDVGI010000198.1:0-1849 GCA_039962885.1 Litorimonas sp.
AAGCTCTGACGGCGTCGCCATATTGACCTGAGATTGCACCTCGCCCGTATTAGGGTCAAAAATATCCTTAACGCGACCCGACGTTCCCGCAACGTGTTTTCCGTCAATAAAGTGGCCAATTTGTTTCATGATTCTCTCCGTCTTAATTTTGGGCATTAACGCAGCGCGTTAGGTCATAAGTCTCATCTCATTGGCCCGCTTTAAAACATACGCGCAATAAAAAATCATACCTTTTAACGCCATACATGTAAATTTCACATGCGCCATAAAAGCTATATTGGAATAGAGTTTGCGGATAGGCAAGTATGAATGGAAAATCCTGCTAAAACTGGTAGGGCTTACTTAGGTATGAGCGTTAACATGGGAGAGTATTTTCGGTCATAGGCGCAGGAGTGCCGCGCGTTCATTTTCCCATTTAGTTTCCATGATTTCGCGTAAATATGTCGTGTTCCGAAGATTACTGCGCCATCCAATATCGAATATATCCCCAATAATAGGTACAAGCCCAATTAACCAATCCACAAAACTGGTGAACACCATGCGTAGTAGTTGAGCCGAATTTACGCCAAGCCGCGCGGCTTGAAAAATAATATACCCTGCCACACCAAAGCTTATTGTATCACCAACCCCAGGCACAAGACCAATAAGTGTATCAAGTCCTAACCGAATGGGGGTAAAAGGCACCGCAAATTGCGCATCCATTAACCGCGCGATAGCTTCTAATTGATTAAGTTGTGCCCATTGCAGGGCATGGCTTTCCTCTAGCTCATCTAAAGCTTGTCTTAAATGTGGAGGGATGATTTCAGGCGCAGCCGCCATATCAACGTCCTGCCGAGATTTTAAAGGCGGTTTAGCACTGGGGCGCGGCGGAAAAGAGGACGACGTCATATTTTATATGTAAGCATCTTCCAGTCAATTTCAATCCATACAAATGTTCGTCACATCTTACCAAAACTATCATAACGCTGCTAGCTTAAGCGCCGCAGATTTATGACGCCATAAAAAGTTCGAAATTCTGATTGACAGCAGGTTGTTTTTTGAGCGAAGGCACCAACACACTTGCAGGCTTATAACGTATATCATTTTTAACTCGCTTGCTTTGCGGTTCGGGCTGACCGCGTTCTGCCTCCCGTTTACTCGCCTGAACAATTGTCGCTTGCGCTTCCGCACGCCACTTAAAAATTTTAGCAAGCGGGCTGCCGGCTGGGCAATACCAACGGCGTACTGACGGGTCCCATTTTGCACCCAAGCGCTTAGCGAGCTCTCTGTCATCATAACTAACATCTAAATATCGCTTGGTCATAACATCCTCATAATTGTGCTCTGGTTTAGAACATAACAAGAACAAATGGAGTTTGCAAGATATTTTTCGTAGTCATACATGTTTAAGAAAACTCAATTCAATATGGGTTTAATTGAATATTTAGCAGTCTTTCCTATACCAAATACATCAACAGATAGACTGTAAAAGATCTTTATTATGCCGCAACTAACGCTCCAAACGTGGAACCATATTCTTACATTAATGGCGGCCATCATTGTCTCTGACAACCGAATTCGACATGACGAGCTAGAGAGCTTCGTGAAAAATGTGCGCGTCATGTCTGAAAAACTCAATCAAGACCTAGAGCTATCTGATGATGACTTATCCAGATGGTTCACTGCACGCTGTGATGATGTCAGTGGTCACGTTAACGGCCCGCATGTGAATATATATATTGTTGAGAACATCATGGCCTTAGAGCCTTTTTTCCATAAAGAGTATTTGCTAAATTGTCTCATTGACATTGCCGCATCAGATGCGGAACTCCATAAAAATGAAATTGATATTATCAATATTGCTTCTGCT
>JBDVGI010000199.1:0-4596 GCA_039962885.1 Litorimonas sp.
AAATCGCTTCGGATTGCGCGCCGAGAGGTGTTGATGCACGAGCTGCACTCGCGGCCTCTTGCGCCAAGCGTAAGTCTTTAAGCATCATACCAGCCGCAAATCCCGCTTTATAATCATGATTTGACGGTGCATTAGGAATAGGCCCTGGCGCAGGACAATAACTGGTCATTGACCAATTTTGTCCCGAAGCCGTTGAAGAAATATCATAAAAAGTCTGCGCATCCAGCCCAAGCTTTTCCGCCAAGTTAAACGCTTCACATGTGCCGATCATGTGAATACCAAGGAGCATGTTATTGCAAATTTTCGCGACTTGGCCGTTCCCTGCTGCCCCTGCATGGAAAATATTTTTACCCATAATGTCTAAAAACGGCTTGGCGGCCTCATAACCCTCATGCGTCCCGCCGCACATAAATGTCAGCGTTCCTGCTTGAGCCCCGCCAACGCCGCCAGACACTGGCGCATCAATCATATTGAAGCCTTTGGCCTGCGCGCGTCCGATCACATCTCGCGCACTTGCAACGTCAATGGTTGAGCAATCAATCATCAATGTGTCAGATGCGGCGTAATTAAATACACCATCTTCACCGCCATAAACTAATTTCACATGCTTACCTGCTGGTAGCATTGTAACGACAACTTCCGCAGTTTCTACGGCATCTTGTGCATTTTTCGCAGCTATACAACCAAGTTCAACGGCTCGCGTCATTGCATCTTTGGATATATCAAGCGCGCGTACCTCATGGCCTGCTTTGGCCAGATTGGCAGCCATCCCAATACCCATATTTCCTAATCCGATGAAGGCAATTTTTGTCATTATCATACTCTCATTTTATTTAAGGAATTTATTTTAAAATCATTTATCTATTTTAGAAATTTTTGCGGCGGATTTGCGCCCTTGCGAAAAAGGCGCTGCACTTGTCCATCGTTGACATCATCCACCCCGTCATGTGACCATTTAGGATTACGGTCTTTATCAATTAGCTGCGCGCGTATCCCTTCATAAAAATCCTGTGTTTTGAGGAAGTTTAACGACAAGTCTAGCTCTTGTGTCATGGCCTGTTGGAAATCCATCTTAGCGCCGCGGCGCAATGCCTCAAAGGTCACACAGATCGCAAGCGGGGATTTTTTACGCAAATTAGCCGCTTGTTTCACCGCCCAGTCAGAGCTGTCCTTATCAAGCGCGCGTAAAATAGCTGGTACAGTTTGCTCTCCAAAAGCTTTGACCGCCTCCGGGATAGGCTCAGATTTCGGCGGGGTTTTCACAAAGTTCACCATCACATTGGCAACCGCTGCATCAGAGCCGTCAAGCTGCGCGGCACCAAGCGCCTCTATAAAGGCGGAGTGTTTCGCGCTTGGTACATAGGCATTGGCAATGCCTGCTGCACAGGCTTGACCCGCATTGAGCCGTGCGCCCGTCAAGCCAAGCCATTGACCAATTTCATAACCCATATCCGCGTAATTAATACGCGGTAGAAAATACGTCCCGCCGACATCAGGAAAATATCCAATCCCTGTTTCTGGCATCGCGAACATCGTATCATCACCCGCCACACGTAAGCGTCCATGCACGGACAGTCCAACGCCGCCGCCCATAACAAAACCGTCGATCAACGTGATATAAGGTTTAGAATATCTGTGAATTAATTCATTGAGCATATATTCAAGACGCCAAAATTCTTCGCCGCGCTTATC
The DNA here is from genome assembly GCA_039962885.1 of Litorimonas sp. GTDB lineage: Bacteria > Pseudomonadota > Alphaproteobacteria > Caulobacterales > Maricaulaceae > Litorimonas. Next base: position 1,693 of record JBDVGI010000199.1, read on the forward strand.
ACCCGCTTTGCCGCTATCATGGAGTAATATCACATCTCCGCCTGCGCAAAAGGCGCGGTCCCCTGCCCCGTCAATCAGAACAGCGCCGATAGTATTATCCTCCTCCCAAGCGACAAGTAAGCGCGTAATGTCCTCGCACATCGCATAAGTTAGCGCGTTAAGCGCCTTGGGGCGGTTTAGCGTTATATGGCCAAGATTACCAATTACACGCGATTGAATTTCATTAGTCATAGAGAGGCCTTTAATCAATTATTGCCGCAACAAATCACGGCTGATAATCACCCGCATAATTTGATTTGTACCTTCGAGAATTTGATGCACACGCAAATCGCGGACGATTTGTTCAATCCCATATTCCGACAGATATCCATAGCCGCCATGAAGCTGCAAAGCATCATTAGCGATTTTACTACACATATCCGTGGCGAAGCGTTTCGCCATCGCGCAGGCCGCCCCTGCGCCTACGATTTTTTTATCAATCATATCCGCGCCGCGGTAAATCAGCATGCGCGAGGCCTCAAGCTCTGTTGCCATATCAGACAACATAAATTGCGTGTTTTGAAAGGCCGAGATTTCCTTACCAAATTGCTTACGCTCTTTGGTATATTGCAGCGCCGCATCCAATGCCTTTTGCGCCCCGCCAAGGCTGCAAGCGCCGATATTAATCCGCCCGCCATCAAGCCCGCTCATCGCGAAACGAAAGCCTTCGCCCTCCGCTCCGACACGGTTGCTTGCTGGAATGCGGCAATCTTCCATGATGACTTGAGCGGTAGGCTGTGCGTTCCAACCCATCTTCTTTTCATTGGCTCCGAAGCTTAATCCCGCCGTGCCTTTTTCTATGACAAAACACGATACACCTTTGGCCCTGTCATCAGATGTGCGGGCCATGACAACGTAAATGTCAGACCATCCCGCGCCAGAGATAAATGTCTTCGTGCCATTAAGCACATAGTCATCGCCATCTTTGACCGCTTTGGTCGAGAGCGACGCTGCATCAGAGCCGCTGCCAGGTTCTGTGAGGCAATAGCTAGCGATGAGCTCCCCCGTTGTCAGGCGCGGCACGTATTTGTCTCGCAAGCTATCATCGCCGTAACGATCAATCATCCATGTCGCCATATTATGAATGGTCATCATCGCCGTATGGGACACATCCCCCGCCGCGAGTTGTTCAAACACAAGCGCACTTTCAAGGCGCGGCAGGTTTGTCCCGCCATGTTCCTCTCCAGTATAAATCCCTAGAAAGCCAAGCTGCGCAGCCTTGGTAAACACGGCGCGGTCAAGATATTTCTCCTCGTCCCATTTGGACGAATGCGGCGCCAGTTCCGTTTGGGCAAAACCTCTCGCCATGTCTTGTATCATGACCTGTTCTTCGGTGAGTTGGAAGTTCATGTGAGCCCTCTAAAACGTGGGGATTATGAATGCGTTATCGTCTGTTTCGCCTTCTGGCCATCTCTGCGTGACGGTTTTGACTTTGGTGTAGAAGCGTAAGCCTTCCATCCCGTATTGGTTCGCACTTCCGAAGGCAGAGCGCTTCCATCCGCCAAAGCTGTGATAGGCCACAGGTACTGGGATGGGCACATTGATGCCGACCATGCCGACTTCGACGCGGTCTGCAAATTCGCGGGCTGCGCGGCCGTTCTGGGTGAAGATCGCCACGCCGTTCCCATATTGATGCTCGCTTGGGAGCTTAAGCGCATCTTCGAATGTATCCGCGCGCACGATTTGGAGCACAGGACCAAAGATTTCATCCTGATAGGTTTCCATATCAGGCGTCACATTATCAAGCAGGCTCGGCCCAACGAAAAATCCGTCCTCATAGCCTTGCAGGTTAAAGTCGCGCCCATCCACAAGCAGGGTCGCGCCCTCTTTGACGGCTTTCGTGACATTAGCATTAATCGAGTCCCGATGAACACTCGTCACAACAGGGCCGTAATCCGCGTCAGGGTCGTTGGATGTGCCGACAGTCATAGCTTCGAGCTTTGGCATAAAGGCTGCGAGGAATTTCTCCGCCGTGCCCTCGCCCACTGGCACAACAACGGGTAGCGCCATACAGCGCTCGCCCGCCGAGCCGTAAGCTGCGCCGAGAATATCTTTCGCCGCTTGTTCCATATTAGCGTCAGGCATAATGATGCCATGATTTTTCGCCCCGCCCATACATTGCGCGCGTTTACCCGCAGCGCTCGCGCGTCCGTAAACATATTGCGCAATATCGGATGAGCCTACAAAGCTAACGGCCTTGATAGTCGGGTGATCGCAAATCGCGTCGACGATTTCCTTGTCGCCGTTAATACACTGCAGCAGGCCAACGGGACCACCAGCTTTGACGAAGAGTTCCGTCAAACGCATCGGCACGCTTGGGTCTTTTTCAGACGGCTTTAAAATACAGGCATTGCCTGTTGCGATGGCCATGCCAAACATCCACATCGGGATCATAGCGGGGAAGTTAAACGGGGTAATTCCCGCCACAACGCCCAGCGGTTTACGCATGGAATAAACATCAATCTCTGGGCCTGCGCCGTAACTATGCTCGCCCTTTTGGCCGTGGGGAATACCACAGGCAAATTCGATGACATCAATGCCGCGCATCACATCACCGCGGCTATCGGCGTGAACTTTGCCGTGTTCTGAGGACAGCATTGCAGCAAGGCTATCCATCTCGGCTTCGACGGCCTCTTTGTAAGCAAACATAATCCGCGAGCGTTTTTGCGGGTTGATTTTAGCCCATTCCACCTGCGCCGCAGCCGCAGACGCAACCGCCGCGTCAAGCTCTGACGGCGTCGCCATATTGACCTGAGATTGCACCTCGCCCGTATTAGGGTCAAAAATATCCTTAACGCGACCCGACGTTCCCGCAACGTGTTTTCCGTCAATAAAGTGGCCAATTTGTTTCATGATTCTCTCCGT
>JBDVGI010000200.1:0-7321 GCA_039962885.1 Litorimonas sp.
CTTCGGGGTTTGATAAATGCAACGCCATAAATCCAAGAGAGGTGAGGGTGAAAACAACCCATTTATTTTTGATGAAATGTCCAAGAGCTTGGTTGAAATATCCACGAAAGACAATTTCTTCAGTGGCAGATTGCAGCGGAATGAATAAAAGTGAGGCAATCATAAAGCCCAGAAAACGCTTAGAATCAAATATGTAATTAACGGGCGCGCCGAGAGCTTTGGCGATAAGAGTGCCAATTGCTAATATGCCCCATATGATTAAGGCTGCCTGTAAGGCTCGTCCAAACCGAAAGCGTTTAAAGGCCGTATGAAGACTTGTAAGTGTGCGCCTATGGATAAGCTTTTGTCCGATATACAGTCCTGTGAGTGCTATTGGGAAGGTGAGTAAAAAAGTAATAAATGTTAGTGGGTTAAGTCCAATCATTTCACCCAGTATTGCGCCCAAAGCGTCTTGGTTTTGGGTGGTCGTCGCATCCAAATAGCGTTCATACAAATTCGGGTCAGCGTTTTTGGTAAATGCTGGCATGACTATAGCTATCAAGATGATTTGCCCTATGATCCAGACAGCAAAGGTAATGATAAATACAATGAGCCACGACCACCAGCTTGATTGACCCGTCTGGGTTTGCCGTAAATAGCTAAGGCCCAAAGCATTATTAAGGCTATTATTCTGTTTCATAAAACCCTCTTTATTCAAAGAGGGGGTAACATGACCAAAAAAAAAGTCTAGTCTGTGTTTTATGAATGACGAATCACATGCCCCCGAAATTGACTTTGAACACTTAAATCAATATGTCAGCGGTGATAGAGACCTCACGCGCGAAGTTTTTGGGATGTTTAAACATCAGGTGGACATGTGGGCGCGTATGTTAACGGCGGACGCTGATGATGAGACCTGGGCATCCATAACACATTCTTTAAAAGGCTCAGCCCGCGCGGTTGGCGCAACAGCCCTTGCAGATTTATGTGAGCGCTCTGAGAGCTTGGTCGGAGACGGACGACGTCCAGGCGGTCGCGAAGTGGCAGTTCAGAATATTGAATTTCGAATCTCTAGGGTGATTGCGGAAATTCAGAGATGGGAATACCGCGATAAGCTTGCGGGAATGCGGACTTGATTCTATCAATTTTTGACAAAAAAAAGACCGCCCCAAAGGACGGCCTTTTCAAGAGAAAATACGTAATTTAGCTTACGGTACGAAAACCGTGTAAGTTACGTCAGCGGATAATGTTCCAACACCTTGTGATAGATCATAACCCTGAATGCCGGCTGTTCCAGTATCGCTATCGAGTGAGTAAACACTATCGAAACGAACAGACTGAGCTGCCAAGTTACCAACAGACGCCGCTGTACGTTGTCCGCCATCAAAGACTTTACTTTGTGTGTTTAAATCATCAAGTGAATCGATTGCAGCTTCAATACCGTTGCCACCAGTTGATGGGTCTTGTGCATTTGTACCAAACGCTAGGCCGTCATCGCCTGCAACAGTTATGTCCATAGCAAAGCTGATGTTAGATTCATCAAGACCATTTGTACCAAAATCACCTGTTGCAACAACATTTGTTGTTTGCGCAAAGATGTCGAATGCTGCGTTAGAAGCAACATAGAAGCTAGAGTTGTGCGAAGCAACAAGGCCGCCTGCAACGTCAGTATTAGCATCAAGACCGAAAGCAGCTAATGTATCACCTGCATCTAAAACGCCAGCAGTTGTCCCGCCATCAGTGAAGGTTCCGCCTGTTGTTGCGCCAGTAATTGGATCAACAACTGTTGTGCCGTCTGCGCCTGTGCTTGAACCTGAAATCGAGTCAAGTGAGCCTGTGACAACAGAGAAAACGTCGCCAGCGATAAGGTCAGCACCAGCTGAACCTGATGCAGGAGTTAAAAGAACGAAGTCAGAGACAACTGGAGCTGTTCCGCCATTATCAGCGAAATCTGTACCACCCCAAACAACAACAACACCTAAGACCTGGAAGAAAGGACGGTCAATAACTGATGCGTAAGCTGTTCCAGCAAGCAGTGAAGCGACAACGCCGCTAGCTAATGCAAGTTTTTTAAAAGACATATTTATAGTTCCCAAAGTTAGTTTTTCGAGTTTTCCTCGATTGACCGTTTTATATGAGAAATATGTTTAAGGCGGGTTTCGTATTGTGTTTAATGAAACATCAAATAATATAGTTAAGGTTATTTTACTGTTTCCATTGTTTTGACGTCTTACTTATCTGCCTGTGTGAGAATGGTTCTAACGCGGCGTTTGATTTCGTCCAATTCTTCGGCAAACCAGTCATGTTTTTTAATCCAGCCATTATTGCGCCAACTTGGATGCGGCATTGGCATAATGTTGGGGCCGTAATCGCGCCAATGTTTGACAGTTTCGGTTAAATTCCGTTGCGCGCGCGGGCCAAGATATTCTTTCACAGCATACATGCCGACTAATAATGTAAGCTCGACGCCCTCTAAGGCTTGGGTTAGCGGGCTTTGCCAAAGAGGGGCGCATTCTTTGCGTGGTGGTAAGTCGCCGCCCTTATCGTCTTGGCCAGGAAAGCAAAAGCCCATAGGCGTCACGGCAAAGTAATTAGGATTGTAGAATTCGGCCTCACTCACACCTAACCAATCGCGTAAACGCACCCCTGATGGGTCGGTAAAGGGGCGTCCGCTCGCATGGGCTAATGTACCCGGAGCTTGGCCTATGATTCTGATCTTTGAATTCTGATTGCCGCTTAAAATAGGGTTAGGGAATACTGGCAGCGGCGTTTTTGACTGAGTACATATGCTGCATTGGCGAATTTTAACAATTAATCGTTCGAAATCATCATTCATGGGAATAGTTTTCTTCTCATGGCCTATTTAACACATGATTTTTGAATCTTAGCAAGATAAACATAAAAGAGAATTCTAACTAGGTGTTTTATGAGTGTATCTTTTTATAATGCGTTATCAAATGACTTAAAAACTATTGAAGCAGATGGTTTGTATAAACGTGAACGGCTTATTACCAGCAAACAAGCCGCGGACATTATTGTCACAGAGAATGGCACGTCGCATGAGGTGATTAATTTTTGCGCGAATAATTACCTAGGTCTTGCCGATCATCCCGATTTGATAAAAGCCTCTGAAGATGCCGTATCCAAACATGGATTTGGTATGGCCTCCGTTAGGTTTATTTGCGGGACACAAGGCCAGCATAGAGAGCTGGAGATGAAAATCGCACAGTGGCTCGGCTATGAAGATGCAATCCTCTATGCAGCCTGTTTTGATGCTAATGGCGGATTGTTCGAACCCTTACTTGGGCCAGAGGATGCGATTGTGTCTGATGCGCTTAATCATGCTTCTATTATTGATGGGGTGCGTTTGTGTAAAGCCAAACGCTACCGCTTTAAAACAAGTGATATGGCTGACCTCGAAACGCAGCTTCAACAGGCCCGAAGTGACGGGGCGCGGCATATTATTATCGCCACAGATGGTGTGTTTTCAATGGACGGCACAATCGCTAATTTGGCCCAGATATGCGATTTAAAAGATAAGTATGACGCCTTGCTTATGGTTGATGATTGTCATGCGACGGGATTTTTAGGCGAAAATGGCCGAGGTTCTGCAGAATTCTGTGCAGTCGAAGGCCGTGTCGATATTTTAACAGGGACTTTGGGTAAAGCTTTAGGCGGCGCGATGGGCGGGTTTACCTGTGCGCGGCAAAGCGTCGTGGACATGTTGCGTCAGAAGTCACGCCCTTATCTTTTTTCTAATAGTCTAGCTCCGTCATTAGTGGGCGCAAGTTTAACAGCCATCGACATGGCCAAACACGGAACAGAACTCCGTAGCCGTGTTTTTGCCAATGCTCAGCGCTTTAGAGCTGGGATGAGCGCTGCAGGTTTTAACCTTCCAGACGGAGAGCACCCGATTATACCTGTTATGCTCGGGGATGCGAAAGTTGCTCAGGACATGGCCACGAAATTATTAGATGAAGGTATTTATGTTATCGGGTTTTTCTTCCCTGTTGTTCCCAAAGGTCAAGCTCGTATCCGCACACAAATGAGCGCGGCTCATACATTCGCACATATCGATAAAGCCATCGCGGCCTTCACAAAGGTTGGTAAAGAGTTAGGTGTAATATGACCCAAATGATGAAATGCCTTGTCAAAAGTAAAAATGAAAAAGGCCTTTGGCTTGAAGAACGACCAGTTCCAGAGATCGCGCCTAATGAAGTGCTCATAAAGATACAGCGTACAGCAATTTGTGGAACAGACATGCATATTTACCGCTGGGATGAATGGGCGCAAAGCAATGTGCCTTTGGGTCTGACAGTTGGTCATGAATATGGCGGCGTTGTCGCTGCGGTAGGGTCAACTGTTACGCGGGTCAAAGTCGGACAACGGGTCACAGGCGAAGGCCATGTTGTTGGCACGCGCTCACGCAATGCGAGGGCAGGGAAGTTTCACTTAGATCCCGACACAAAAGGGATTGGCGTGAATTTACCTGGGGCGTTTGCCGAGTACCTAGCTTTGCCAGAGTTTAATGCTATCCCTCTCGATGATGATTTTCCGCTTGATATCGCAGCTATTATGGACCCGATGGGTAATGCTGTGCATACGGCGCTTGCTTATGACCTTGTCGGCGAAGATGTGTTGATTACAGGCGCAGGGCCAATAGGAATTATGGCTGCTGCTGTCGCTGAAAAATCAGGTGCGCGCCGAATTGTTCTGACTGATATTAATGACTGGCGCTTAGATTTTGCACGTAAAATCGCGCCGCGGACGCGCATGGTCAATACGATGAATGAAAATTTACGTGACGTTATGACAGAAATTGGGATGCGCGAAGGTTTTGATGTTGGCCTAGAGATGAGCGGTGCTGAACCTGCCTTTAATCAAATGCTTGATGTCATGCTTATGGGTGGAAACATAGCTATGCTCGGGATTCCCGCAAAGCCGTTTCCTGTTGATTTTGGAAAACTTGTTGGCAAAGCTCTCACGCTTAAAGGCATTTACGGGCGGCAAATGTATGAAACATGGTACAAGATGATTTCATTACTTGATAGCGGTTTGGATATGAGCCCAATGATTACGCACAGATTTGCTGCGCGTGATTTCCAAGAGGCTTTTGATCTCATGGAAACCGGGCAAAGCGGTAAAGTTATTTTAAATTGGGATGAAATTTAAAAGGCTTAAGTGCTCCTGTGTTTCTCTATGAAATAAGACTGAATTATTGAGCGCATATAACTTTATCAAAAGTTGTGTTTAAACAAGCTTGCCATTTCATAATCAGGAGCGCATAGGCGGATAAATTATAAAGCTGAGTTAATCTGTGCCCCAAAAAGATGACATATTGCGAAAAAGCACAGATATAAAACTGCCCATTCCGCTATGGGAATTTGTAGCGATGATAGCGGCGTTTTTAGCCCTTAACGCCTTAGCTATCGATACGATGTTACCCGCGTTAGGTCATGTGGGTGATTTTTATAAAATTAAAGATCCAAATGATCAGCAACTGATTATCTTTTCTTATATTTTAGGCTTTGGCTTCCCTCAGCTCTTTTTTGGCCCCTTATCAGATAGGCTTGGCCGCAAGGTTCTGCTGCAAACCTGTCTTGTCGGCTTCGCGATTGCGGGCCTGTGCTGCATGTTGGCAGGCACATTCTCTATGTTGTTGACGTTGCGGTTTTTGCAAGGCGTGTTCGCGGCAGGAATTCGAGTTATAGCGAGCGCGATTGTTCGAGATGTCACCGCAGGACGGGTTATGGCGCGTATAATGTCACTTGTTTTTACAGTCTTTATGATTGTCCCCATTATTGCCCCTGCTATTGGAACGCTTATTTTGGCATTTTTAAGCTGGAAGTGGACATTCGGTATGTTGGGGGTTGCAGGAGCGATCATGTTTGTTTGGACGCAATTTAGATTGCCAGCCACTCTACCGCCAGATAATCGGCAGCCTCTGAATGTAAAACACATTACAGCGTCGTATATGACAGTTCTAAGTAATCGTGTATCTTTTGGATATATGATTGCGAGTGGATTGGCCTTTGGAGCGCTCTTCGCCTTTATCGGATCGTCAGAACAGCTCATGGACGAGGTTTATCATCAAGGCGATAAGTTTTGGATTTGGTTTGCAGTCATTTCTTCGGGGATTGGGGTCGCTAGTTTAGTCAATGCTAAAATTGTGGAACGCGTTGGAATGCGCCGTATCAGCCATAGTGTTTTGATCTTATTTATAGTTTCTTCGGGTTTGAATTTGGTCCTGCAATATATGTTTGGGCCAGTTTTTTGGATATTTCTGCCGCTATTTACGCTCACATTTGGATGTTTTGGCATGATGGGCGCGAATTTTTCATCTCTTGCGCTTGAACCATTAGGCGAGATAGCAGGGACAGCTAGCGCTGTTTATGGTTTTGCGACAAGCACATTGTCAGCCTTAATTGGTTTGGCCATAGCGAAGCAGTTTGACGGATCCGTTCTGCCGATATTGACAGGGTTTGTTGGTCTTGGTCTTGCGTCTTTCGTGGTTGTGCTTTGGACAGAGCACGGTAAATTATTTGAACATGGCGTGGGTAAGACTTAATTTATTTCAGGAAGATGCATTTGCTGTCATACAAATGCTTGTCATTGCTGTGGTGCTTGCAAGGCAGAGTAGGGAGGCGATATAAATTTTCTGGCTTTTCATATTTAATCCCTTTGTGCCTAGAGCTTTAAAGATACCTATCTTTATAAATCTCTTTCAATTCACGCTTTAAAATTTTACCTGTCGCCCCCAGCGGAAGCGCGTCTTGAAACACGATTTCGTCGGGCAACCACCATTTTGCACATTTAGCCGCAATACAGTCTTTTATTTCCGCAATATCTGGAGATTTGCCTGGCACAGCTTGGACAATCAAAAATGGTCGTTCTTGCCATTTCTTATGTGCAATTCCGATGCAGGCTGCCATGGCAACATCAGGATGGTCGGAGGCGGCATTTTCAACTTCGATTGAGCTAACCCACTCTCCGCCAGATTTAATGACATCTTTTGAGCGATCGGTAATTTCCATAAATCCATCAGGGTGCAAGGCTGACACATCGCCTGTGGCGAACCAACCATCTTGGGTAAAGGCGTCTTGACCAACGCCTTTGAAATAACCCGATGAAATCCAAGGTCCGCGCACATGTAAATGGCCTTCGGCCTCTCCGTCCTCAGGTAATATATTGCCTTCATCATCAACAATTCGCATGTCTACGCCAAAAATCCGTCGTCCCGCAAAGAGCTTATGGCGCACGGTGTTTTCATAATCTGTGAGGTCTGTATTCGGGTGCGCGGAATATGTTGTTCCAAGCGGCGAAGTTTCTGTCATGCCCCAGC
>JBDVGI010000201.1:0-7590 GCA_039962885.1 Litorimonas sp.
TATCGCGCAGTTGTATACTACCTTCTTGCAAAGCACTTCAAAAAAGAAAATATTTACGGATAGTAAACACCTTATATTGAAATTCGAAACCCGCCTTTACAGGCGGGTTTTTTATTGGCTAATCAAAATTGTTGTCCAGCGCGGCCTTTAGAACTTTTTTATACAAGCTCGGCAAAGCATAATCTGTTATTTTATCTAACGGAGCCCAAAGCGCATCGTATGGCCGAACCAAATCTTTATGATCCGTTTGCGCCGCATAAACGCGTAACCGTAAATCGAAATGAGTAAATATATGACGTATCTCCGTCTCAAGCCTTTGCCAATTACGGGCTTGAGGGGCGAGACTTACATCATTGACGGGCGCATCGTTCCAATCTGACCCAATAAACCCCATCATACCACCCAGCAGCCCTTTATCATCTCGGCGCTCTAGCAGAATATCATCCCCGCAGCGTAACACAAAAACTGTCCCGTAGCGGATAGGCTGTTTTTTCTTGGGTGTTTTTTTGGGGTAGTCTCCCATATCTCCATGCGCAAAAGCCGCGCAATGACTTAGCCACGGGCATATTTCGCATTTCGGCTTACGCGGGGTACAAATCACTGCGCCTAAATCTATCAAAGCTTGGCCATAATCTCCGCAACGCCCTGACCGCACCAAAGTCGCCGCGCAGCTCCGAATTTCAGGCTTAGCTTTTGGTAAGAGCGCTTGAACGCGAAAAATACGGCTCATGAGCCGTTCGACATTCCCGTCCACTATGTTTGTGGCTTCCTCATAACATATCGCGGCTATGGTGGCCGCCGTATAAGGCCCAATCCCTGGTAGCTTTAGCAAGCCAGCTTCATTATCCGGAAATATACTCCGGCATTCATCGCGCACAATGACCGCGCATTTATGTAAATTTCGCGCACGGGCATAATATCCCAAACCCGCCCACATTGCCAAAACACGATCTCGGTCTGCATCGGCTAGGTCTGTAACTGTTGGGAATTGCTCTAAAAACTTTTGCCAATAAGGCTCAGCATGCGCAATTGTTGTCTGTTGGCTCATGATCTCGAACAACCAAACCGCATAAGGGTCAGCAACCACGCCATTTGCGCGATCTTCAGGGCGAATACGCCACGGCATTGTTCGGCCTTGATCATCATACCACGCTAAAACCTGCGCGCGCATAGCTTTAATAACGGTTTCGGACCGCTTAGGCGCAACGCATACAGGGATATGTGACAGTTTTTTCATCTCTATAATGCCTCTGCGCGCTTTACGGATGCGCTGCAATAGGTCACTTTATCTGTGATGACGATTTCTCGTAAAGATAAACAGGTTTTAGGCCGTTGGCTTGATACACAACGCGGAAAACCACAATATCGCCCTCTACCCACGGCGGGCATGGCAGCCTCGCGCGTGATGCGCCCCTTAGCTAAAAAACATGGTAACGGCAGATCTGCTATGTCCCTTGAGCCTGTTTGGCAACAAATTATGGGGCCGCGTTGGTCTAAAATCTCTACACCCGTTCGCTATACGGGCGGAAAAGATGGACGTACATTGATTATATCAGCCCCAGGCCCCGCCGCGGCGCTTATCATGGCGGCCTCCACCCCGATTATAGACCGCCTAAACGCTCATCTTGGCACAGGCCATATTAAGCGCATCCGTGTCATCCAATCCAAAATGCGCGCGGCGCAGCACAAAACCGCGCGAGCGGGTCTCTCACCGCGCAAAACTGCGAAATTACAAGAGAGGCTTTCCCATTTACCCGATGATACATTAAAGCAGGCCTTAGAGAAATTGGGGCGCGGCGTTTTACAACAAGAGGACACATGATGTTAAAATCAGTATTGCGCGCAGGCGTTATCACTATATCCGCGAGCTTACTGACAAGCACGGCCTATGCTCAAAATCATAGTGACCATCAGCACAGCCCAGACCCAAGCACCCAAACTTCAACTCCCCTCGCGCCAGATTTTGTTTTCACCGAAGCCCCTGAGGATCACGCTATTGGCGGAGATTTTGCGCCAATTACCATGATCACCTATGCCTCTGTAACATGCGGGCATTGTGGAAATTGGTTTTCAAACATTTGGCCAGAGGTCAAAACCGAGCTTGTTGAAACCGATAAGATACGCTTTGTGCTACGCCCGCTACCAACAGCGCCTGCGGCTCTATCTGTGACAGGGTTCACTATGGCAGAATGCGCTCCAGACGCCGATTATATGTCTGTCATAGAATATCAGATGGAAAACCAAAAAGAGATATTAGAACTCGCTCAAGCTGGCCAAGGTCAAGCTGCTTACGCGAAAATTGCCAAGCTGGCAGGTCTTGATGATGATGCGGAAATTACGGCTTGCTTAAGCGATAAAAACAATAGCGACCACATCGCCCTATCCAATCACCGTGCCAATGCGGCAGGCGTGAGCGGCGTCCCTGCCTTCTTTATTAACGGCGAAGAATATAAGGGCGACCAAAGCGCCAAAGCGATAATTAAACTCATCAACGAAATGATTGAAACAGGATCTTCAAGCCTTCCGGCAGCCGCAACTGAAAACCCAGATAAAATTAAAATTACGCCCCCGATTAGCACAATTGGGAAGTAAGCAAGGCCGTTAAAGCTTTACCTCCCCATAACAGCCCTAATTCAGCCAAAATGATGGTTAAAAGCGCTTTCATCCACATGAAAGCGTTAATCCGACCTTAATCTTTTAAGAAAACCTTAACGCTGACTTGCTAAAACAAGTAAAATTGCGAGAATTACTTATGACATATGTAAGCCCAATCGATTCGTTTCTTTCGCGCACCGTTAAAACTGCGCTTTGCTTTGGAGCGGCTGCCTTTGCGCTTACCGCATGCGGCGGAGATAGCGGGGCTAAAACCTCAAATACCGCGAGTTCTGGAGATATTTCCAAATATGAGCGGGCCGAAGATTACGCAACTGGCTCTGCTGATGCCAAAGTCGTTGTGGTTGAATATGCCTCTGTTGTTTGCGGACATTGTGCCAATTGGCACAGCACAGTCTATCCCGACTTTAAGAAAAAATACATCGACACAGGCAAAGTGCGCTATGTCTTTCGGAGCTTTCCAACCGCCCCTGCCGAACTGGCGGATGCGGGTCATATGATTGCCATGTGCGCAGGCGAAGACAACTACTTCAAGAATATCAAATTACAATTTGATCGCCAGAAACAAATTTTCGAACAAGCTGGTAAAGGCCAAGCCCGTGAGGCTTATATTAGCCTTGCTAAGGCTTCTGGCTTATCCGAAGATGATTTTGTCGCCTGTATCCAAAACAAAGATGTGCGCGCTAAATATGACGCCACAGTACAAAGCGGAATTGACCTTGGTATTTCTGGCACGCCGTCATTCTTCATTAATGGTGACAGCCAAAAAGTGTATGATTTAGAATCCATCGAGGCCGTTATCTTACCAATTCTTGGTGAGCCTATCCCCGAAAAACCTGCCGCTGACACAGATGCCGCAGACAAAGGCACAGAGTAGACGTTAATGGGGTCGCTCGCATTTAATTCGATTAAGCTGGCAGGATTTAAATCCTTTGTCGAGCCAACGGATTTCTTAATCGAGCCGGGCCTAACGGGTATTGTCGGGCCAAATGGTTGCGGTAAATCTAATCTACTTGAGGCGATACGTTGGGTTATGGGGGCTAATTCCGCCAAAGCTATGCGCGGAGCGGCGATGGATGATGTCATTTTTAATGGCACAAAAACGCGGCCAGGTCGCAACCAAGCCCATGTGACACTAACCATAGATAACAGCGCACGCATGGCTCCGTCTGCTTTTAATGATGATGACATCCTCGAAGTGATGCGGGTCATCACCAAAGGCTCTGGGTCAAAGTATAAAATCAACGGAAAAACCGTGCGCGCCAAAGATGTGCAGCTTTTATTTGCTGATGCCAGTACGGGTGCCAATTCCCCTGCGCTTGTGCGCCAAGGCCAAATTAGCGAGTTAATTGCCGCAAAGCCGTCTAATCGTCGCCGCATCCTCGAAGAAGCTGCCGGCATTTCAGGCTTACACACACGCCGTCATGAGGCCGAATTACGGTTGCGCGCCGCGGAAACAAATCTTGACCGCCTTGATGACATTATAGGCCAAATAGAAAGTCAACTTTTATCCCTGCGCCGTCAATCTCGCCAAGCGGCCCGTTACAAGCGGTTGGCTGGAGAAATTCACGAATACAAAGCATTGCTTTGGCTCAAACGCTGGCAGAGTGCATTGGAAACATTGTCTGGCGCGCAAGACGCCCTAAAACAGTGCGAAACTCGCGTATCTGAAACTGCAACCAAAGCCTCCGAACTTACGCGAAACGCTGCAGAGTTAGCAGGCTTGCTTGACCCAAAACGCGAAGAACAACTTATCGCCGCCGCCCTGCTTGCACGGCTTAATGCGGCCAAGGAAATTTTAGAAGCGGATGAAAATGCCGCCAATAAAGAAATCGAAAAACTCAACGCACAAAGTCAACAATTCTCTGGTGACTTAGAACGTGAACGCGCCATCGTCGGCGATGCCGCTGAGGCTGAGGCGCGTTTGGCGTCTGAATATGAAGCCTTAACCGCCCTTAAAGACACATCCGCTGCGCTTGACGCGGCTGCCGATGTCGCCGCAGAGGCGATTAAGCTGCGCAATAGTCTCGATGCGGATTACAATGAATTGACACGAAAAGCGGCAGATCAAAACGCACGCCGTGACGCCGCAAACCGAGAAGTATCTCAACTGCAATCGCGCATATCTCGTATGGTTCGCGAAAAAGAGGATACCCAAGAACGCCTTGCATCTATGCAAAAAGATGGTGGATCGAGCGCGAATTTATTTTCTGCAGGAGCCAAAGATGCCCTTGCCGCGCTTGAAGCTGCGCGCGCCCATGAACAAAATCTATCGGGCAAACGCGCTCAAGCTGAAGCAACAGATCAAAGCGCGCGCGAAACCCTCGCCGATGCGCGCCAGTCCCTGTCAAAATTAACGGCTGAACAATCTGCACTTGAACGTATCTTATCGCGCGGCGGACATGCGGATTGGACACCTGCGCTGGATGAAATGCAGGCGCAATCAGGCTATGAGCAAGCCCTCGCTGCTGCACTGGGTGAAGACTTAGATGCCGCGATTGGCGGAGATGCTATGCTGCGCTGGACACGCGCCGATATTCCTGCGCAAACTCTACCTGCAGGCTCAACCCCTTTATCAGACCTTGTAACGGCCCCGCAGGCCTTGGCGGCTCGTCTGTCGCAAATTGGTGTCGTCAAAAGCAGTGATATAAACACGCTCGCCCCAATGCTCAAAACAGGGCAACGCCTTGTGACTCGCGACGGGCAAGTTGCGCGCTGGGATGGTTTTGCTATCACCGCTGGCGCAGAAACATCCGCCGCGATTAAACTCAAACAGCAAAACCGTCTGGCAGACTTAAAATCTGCAATTATAGACCACGAGGCTGAGGTGCAAAGCGCCTCTGACGCTTTTGAAACCGCGCGCGCTTTGCGTAAATCTGCCGAAGACTCTGCCAAAGACGCCCGTAAAGCCTTACCCGATTTGGAACGCCGTGACCGCGCAGCCCAAGCCGCCCTTGCGCAATATGAAACAGATATTGCGCGCGCCTCTGCTGAAAAGCGCTCACTCGAAGATCGCCTGGGGCGCTTATCGGCTGAAATCATCGAACTTGAAAAACAACTCGCGGCAGCCTTAGAGGCCCAGTCTGGCCTCTCGCAAGCCGAGGATATGAGCGGCGAGCAAGACGCTCTCGCCCAAGCCCTTCGCGAAGCGCGTGATGTTGCAGATGAAGCTTCCGCGCAATATCGAAGCTTGAAAAATGAAGCCGAAACCCGCGCCCAGCGCCTGCAGGCGGTGGAGACAGAACGCGAAAATTGGCAAAGACGGGCAAAAACGGCCTCTGACCGAGTCAACACGCTAGAGGGCCGCCTCACAGCTGTAGAAATTTCACTGAAGACTGCCACGGACGGCCCAGACCAATTTGAAACGCGCCGTACCGCATTATTTAATGAGTTAGCTGCCGCAGAAACTCGCAGAAGCGCTGCCGCTGATGCTCTATCTTCGGCTGAGCAGGCAGCTCAAGATGCTAATATGGCCGCGCGCGATGCAGATAATGCCCACGGCAGTGCCCGCGAAGCCCGCGCCGCCGCGCAAGCCCACCTAACAGCCGCACAGGACCGCATCGGCGAAACAAAGAACCGCGTTAATGAAACACTCAACTGCGAACCATCAGAGTTAAAATCGCATTTGGGAGAACTGACGGCTGATAGCAATTTGTCAGAAAATGACATCGAACGTAAACTTGACCGTCTTTCGGCTGAGCGCGAAAAAATGGGCGGTGTGAACTTGCGCGCAGATGAGGAAACCGTTGAGCAAGAAGAGCGGCTCACCGCTATGAATGATGAACGACAAGATCTCATTGCCGCAATTGCTCGCCTGCGCGAAGCCATTGATGAACTCAATAGCGAAGGACGCGAGCGCCTGTTAAAGGCCTTTGATATGGTCAATGGACACTTTGGGCGACTCTTTACAACGCTTTTTGGCGGCGGAGAAGCCGCACTCGCCTTAACAGAATCTGACGACCCGCTTGAAGCTGGGCTCGAAGTTATGGCCCGCCCGCCTGGAAAATCGCTCAAAGCTATGTCGCTTCTATCTGGCGGGGAGCAAGCTTTAACAGCAACGGCACTCATTTTTGCGGTATTTTTATCCAACCCTGCGCCGGTTTGCGTCCTAGACGAAGTTGACGCTCCACTCGATGATGCCAATGTTGCGCGCTATTGTGATCTGCTTGATGACATGAAGAAGCACACCAATACGAAGTTCATTACAATCACGCATAACCCTGTGACAATGAGCCGTATGGATAGAATCTTCGGTGTCACCATGGCCGAACAAGGCGTCTCGCAACTCTTATCTATTCAGCTCGATGCCGCAGAAAAGCTTGTCGCAACTCAATAGCGTGAAAAAGCACCTGCTTTAAACCTCACCTGTTTTCAACCTATTGCCCAGTAAGCCATAAATTCATCAAGACAAGTCCTGATAACAACAACGTGACATAGTGTTTAAGTGCGCTCGCTCCAATCCAACAATAAACAAAAATCACACCACATTAAAAAAAACCATGAAAAACATGGTCAACACAAACATTGGAGAGCGTCTTGAATAATTTCACAAAAATATGTGCCTCTGTGGCATCCCTTGGCTTACTTGCTTATGGTCCTGCTTTTGCAAGCAGTAGCGGCGGCGGCGGCGGAATTTCTAGTTCTAGTTCAAACTCAAATATCCCAACCCAACAATATAATCCCGTCAAAGATTACCAAGCGGGCCTTACAGCCTTACGCGCTAATGACTTCAAGCGTGCTGACAAAATGTTTAAACGCGTCCTTGGCGGAACAACAAGAAACGCACAGGCTAATTATTACATGGGCGTGACAAAAGTTGGCCTTGGTAAAGACAAAAATGCTACGCGTTATTTCAAAAAAGCGGCAAAATACGAAAAAGGTTTTTATGAAGCTGAAGCGGGCTTAGGCCAAGCCTATGCAGCATCGGGTCAAATTGAAAAAGCGCAAAAAACGCTCGCTAAACTGCAAACAAGCTCT
>JBDVGI010000202.1:0-19673 GCA_039962885.1 Litorimonas sp.
AGAGCGGGTTTGCAAAACTTTCGCGCCTAATGAAGCAAGCTCTAACATTTCTTCAAATGCAATACGGTTCAAACGCCGCGCATCGTGACAAATACGCGGGTCCGTCGTATAAATACCGTCCACATCCGTATATATATCACAGCGATCCGCCTTTAACGCAACCGCCATAGCCACAGCAGAGGTGTCCGATCCCCCGCGCCCTAACGTTGAAATGCGGCCATCATCGCTAATGCCTTGAAACCCTGCCACCACCGCAACATCACCCTCATCAAGAGACGGGCCTATGGCGGAGCTTTCAATCTCTGCAATGCGGGCTTTGGAGTGCGCCATATCCGTGCGTAGCGGAATTTGCCACCCAAGCCATGAGCGCGCCTTAAGTCCGCGGCGGCGAAGCGCAATCGCTAATAAGCCAGAGGTCACTTGCTCGCCCGTTGCAACAATGGAATCATATTCGTCGTCAATTTCGCCGCCATGCATGGCTTGATTACCCATACGGTCAGCATCTAATGCATCGACAAGGCCAACAAGGCGGTTTGTCTCCCCGCTCATGGCGGAAACAACAACGGCAACTTGGTTTCCAGCCTTCACTTCGGCCTCAACCAATCCTGCCACATGACGAATGCGGTCAAGGTTGGCAACTGATGTTCCGCCAAATTTCATGACGATGCGCGGCATGATCGGTCCTTTATTTAACTTTGCGAAGCTTTTACGCATCCATTCATAATTTACAACCCGTTTGAAGGCATAGCTAACATAATATATGCGGCACGCTGTCACGACCCTCGCCCATCCATTGCCTTTGAAGCTCAACACGTTAAAAGCGGTGTTAAAATAGGATAAGTTTAATGGCCCATGAGCACAGTTCCCCAGATGCAAAATCAGACACAATATCATCTGTCTCTGTTGACCCTGCGGAAATGGCGAGCTTTGCACGTATGGCCGAAGATTGGTGGAACCCAAATGGGATGTTCAAACCCTTGCATGTCATGAACGGCGCGCGGTTAGGATTCATTAAAGAGGCTGTCTGTACACATTTTCACCGCGACCCGAACAGTGAATACCCACTCAAGGGCTTACGCGTTTTAGATATTGGTTGCGGCGGAGGTCTTTTATGCGAACCGATGAGCCGCCTTGGCGCGCAGGTCACTGGCGTAGACGCGCTAGAGAAGAACCTAAAAACGGCCAAGACCCATGCCGAACAAGGTGGTATTGAAATTGACTATCGCCACGGTACGATTGAACAAATGGTCGCCGCCGGTGAAACGCCTTTTGACGTTGTATTAAATATGGAAGTTATTGAGCATGTGACCAACCCGGCTGAATTTATGAAAAATTGCGCTCTGATGGTTAGAGATGGCGGAATCATGACCTGCTCAACGATCAATCGTACATTCAAAGCCTTTGCTCTAGCCATTTTAGGCGCAGAATATGTCTTACGTTGGCTTCCGCGCGGGACTCATCAATATGAAAAGTTCATAAAACCCGCTGAATTATCACGTTTTATGCAAGATGCCGGCTTAAATATTGAAACGCAAATTGGCATGTCTCTCAATCCTGTGAATAACAATTGGAGCTTTTCTGAGGATAAGTCTATTAATTATGTCACAATTGGAACGAAATAACTCCCAATTTAATAATTTATTCATTCATAATTTACGCTTTATTAACTATATACACATCGCCGTGAAATAACATGGCTGTGACACATTGTTACCATAATTTTCTTTATACAATCAAATAGATAGAAAATTAATATGCGTTAACCACATATCTTTTATTTAATTAATTTAAAAGAATACGGTAATGAAACCTCGCATATGGTTTTCCTAATGATAAGGAAACTTGATATGATTAGTATTTCAATAGCACCTGTGGATAACTTTGTCTTTGCGCGTCCACGTATTCTTGTTGGCAAATTACTTCAGGACATTAAAACCCTGCAAAATTCTATTCTTAAATATGGTTTGCTATCTCCCATTATCGTTAGAGAGCACAATGGCAAGCTTGTTGTCGTTGATGGCCGCAAACGCCTTGCAGCCATTCGGCGTCTGCGCTTTCTAGGGCAATTACCGCGTAGCCTCGTGAATATCCCCTACACAGAATTATCCACCCATAAAGGCATTGAAAGCCCCACGCCTGCGCTTATGTCAAACCGTGAGCTTTACAATACCGTCACGCAGGCCTTTGCCGATGGTAATGATGAAGGCCAAATCGCCAAAGATCTTTATCTATCACGGCGCTGCATTCAACAAATACTGACGTTAACACGCCTAAGTCCGATGATAAGAGGATTATTTTTTGAACGTGTTATTAATTTTAACCAAGCCCGCAGATATGCAGGTGAACCCCGCCAAACTATTCAAAATACAGTTTTCAAAATGATTGGCCCCTTCGCTCTCATAGAAGAAATTTCGCAAGCCTTACAAAATATTGGCGCAAATCTCGCGCAATTACCTACTGGGAAAACCGTCCAGCCCATGCGTCTCGCAGCATAAACACCTGCGCTTAAAGACTACCAAATTCGCCTTTGAGCGGGCGTGATAAAAGTTGCTGCACAGCCATTTTGGGGGCTATTTGCCCTGTCACAATCCGCGCGACAGCATCACATATAGGCATATCAACCCCTGCCTTGGCAGCTAAAACTGTAAGAGCCGGCGCCGTCGACACGCCTTCGGTCACAGAATTTCGTGCAGCTAATATATCTGCAATATCCTGTCCCTGCCCAAGAGCATAACCGCAAGACATATTGCGGGATTGTTGGGAGCTACACGTCAGCACCAAATCCCCAAGTCCGCACATACCAGATAGTGTTATCGGCTTTGCACCTAACGCAGCACCCAGCCGTCCCATCTCAACAAACCCGCGCGCTATAATGGCCGCATGAGCCGATTGACCAAGCCCCAACCCCAAGACAATTCCGCAAGCAATAGCGAGGACATTTTTCACAGCACCGCCAATTTCTGCGCCGATAATGTCATCTGACGTATAGGGACGAAAATGCGCGCTCGCGATTAAACTCGCAAGTCCGCCAGCAGCTTTTAAATCACCCCCCGCTAAAGTCACAGCCGTTGGCAGTCCTAACGCGACATCTTTGGCAAAGCTTGGTCCTGATAGTACAAAAGGTTGAGCGTGAGGAACAACCTCTTCCAAAACATCACTCATAAAAGCCAAGCTTTTATTTTCAATGCCTTTTGAGCATAGTACCAAGGGCAGGCCTTTGGGGATGTCCGCGCTAAACCGCATTAATGTGGCCCGCATAAATTGCGCAGGACTGACAACTAGACACATATCCGCGCGGCCAAAATCTGGTGTATCAGACGTCGCTTTCAAAGTCTTATGCAAGGAAACATCAGGTAAAAAATCTACATTTTCATGATGGGTATTTATGGCTTGCGCACAGCTATCTTCAAAAGCCCAAATGAGCGTGTCATGGCCATTATGTGCACATAAATTCGCGAGTGCTGTGCCCCATGCCCCTGCGCCAATTACAATAATATTTTTACTCATACAAACGCCATAACATATGGAGGCGATACTCAAAACCATTATTCGTGGAATTTTGCTGCATTAAACGCTTTGCCAAGCAGGAATTTTAGAGCGCGCATCATCAATTTTGGTGCGTTTGATATCGGCTAAAACATAGCCAGGTTTATTATGATCAATATGGGCAACCACCTCTCCCCAAGGTCCAATTATCATTGAATGGCCCCATGTTTTGCGGCCGTCTTCATGTGTGCCGCCTTGGGCTGGCGCGATGATATAAGCTCCCGTCTCAATCGCGCGGGCACGCAGCAATGTTTCCCAATGGGCTTTGCCTGTTGCCCGCGTAAATGCCGCAGGGACTGAAATCATATGTGCACGCGCATGAGCATAGCCTTTGTAAAGGTTAGCGAAGCGCAAATCATAACAAATGGAGAGGCCAAGTTCTAAATCGTCAATGCCGGCCAAAACGGATTGCTCGCCAGCCGCGTAAGTGTCAGCCTCTCTCCATGTATCCGTCTTTGAAATGGCCGCTTCGAACAAGTTAATTTTGTCATATGTGCCAATAATCTGTCCATCGGGACCAAAGACAAAACTGCGATTAGCGATCTTTCCGTCCTCACGCAAAATCGCGAGTGACCCTATCAATAAATATATACCGAGCGACCGCGCCGTTTCCGAAAATGCTTGCACGCCAAGGTCAGTGTCTTGCGGCCGCACAGATTTCCGCAAAGCGGCCCCGTCGCGCTGCATTAAATGCGTCATTTCAGGCGTTGCAACGAATTGCGCTCCATCACCCGCAGCTTTGCGAATAAACTCTGTTGCCGCGCGAATATTCTCTTGCACGTCAATGCCAGAGTTCATTTGGACAATCGCGGCTTTCATAACAATTTCAGCTTAAGCCGCTAAGAGTTGATCGAGCTTACCTGAACGCTCTAAAGCATATAGATCATCGCAGCCGCCAACATGTTTGCCGTCTATGAAAATTTGCGGGAATGTGTTGCCGCCATTTGAACGTTGATTCATTTCGCGGCGTTTTTCTGGATTATTGGCTGCTGGAATTTCGATAATGTCCACGCCTTTGGATTTGAACAATGATTTTGCTCGAATACAAAATGGACACATTTTTTTCGAATACATTTCAATTTTAGCCATGAGATAACCTTTCAACTGTGTTCACGTCTATGTAGGGAGTTTTTGCGGTCTGACAACTCTAGCAAGACATAATCCATTCACTTCTCCGGCACCAGCATGAAATAAAACCTGTGCGCAGGCTTCAATCGTTGCGCCTGTGGTCATCACATCGTCAACTAAAATAATATTTGCACCCTTAAGCTTAACCTTCGCCGACTCCCGAATGGCAAACGCTCCTTTTACATTCCGCCTGCGCGCCGACATAGATTTACCGCCTTGGCTAGATGTCGCGCGGACACGCATCAACATATCAGGCGAAAAAGCGGGGGAGCTTATTTTCGAGAGCGCCCGGCCAAGCAAGGCCGATTGATTATAGCGGCGTTTGACAAGCCTGTTCATGTGCAGAGGAACAGGAATAATATAGTCAGCATCCTTAAGCTTGCGCCGCCCTGCTCTGCGCATTTGTGCAGCAAACATCGACAGCGCTTCTGTACGACCGCCATGTTTAAACCCTAAGATTAAGCTCCGCGAACCATCATCATATTGCAAGGCAGAACGTGCAGATGAATATTGTGGTGCGCGTGTAGAACAGGCCGCGCATAACGACACCAAAGTCGTCTCATATTCAAAAGGGTAGCCGCATATCTGGCAACAAGGCTCATCTAAAAATGTTACATCTTGCCATAGACGTTTTGAAACTGGGTCATCACCGAGTGAAAGTAGCGTTTGCGGCGGCAACACAGTGTCCACCATTAATCCTGTAGCCATCCGCAAGGCATCATTCCCTGCTTGCCGTATTGCGCCTATTTGCCTAAACCCCATTACGCATCATAGTCCGATCTTTTCTGGAAAGCAAAAATTGATTTTCGACCCCAAAGCACAGGCCCTTGCCAATATGCGTGCGCGCCGCAGGCAGGCCCGTACGAGCAGCTCGTTTTTACTTATACGTGCCGCTGAAGATGCCGCGTCTCGCATCAGTGATATCGCTCGCAAATTTCCGCGCGCCTGCTTAATTGGGCCATTTGATGCACGCCCTTCCATTTTAAAGGCTCTGGCAGCGGATAAACATCCAGCTCTCTTTGATTATGCGCCTAGCGCAGAACGGCTCGATGGGGAGTATGACCTCATTATTAGCTTGCTCAACTTGCAAAGTGACGAAGCCTTGCCACAAACCCTGATTAAGTTTCGTAATCACCTGCAGCCAGACGGCCTATTTTTAGGTGCCTTATTTGGCGGTAACAGCCTAACCGAATTACGCCAAACTCTTTATGCTGTGGATCAAGATTTGCTCGGCGGAGCGGCGGCACGGATAATACCCATGGTAGATTATTCACAATGCGCCGCTTTACTAAATCACGCGGCTTTGGCGCTGCCTGTTATCGATACAGATCGCTTTACCGTCTCTTATAGAAATTTTCAGACCTTAATTTCAGATTTGAGGGATCTGGGTCTGAGTAATACTTTGACGGCACGTACAAAAAGACCCTTGCCGAAAATATACCCCTCACAGGCCGCAAATTCATATTCCGCGCACTTTTCGCGCCCAGACGGTAAGTTGCAATGCCAATTTGAAATTTTATGGATGTGCGGCTGGGCCCCTCACGATAGTCAACAAAAGCCGCTTAAGCCCGGTAGCGCAAAAATGCGCTTAGGCGATGCATTGGGCGCGGTTGAGCATAAACTCACCCGCGGCCCATAAACATTTTATACTAGCGCCGTTTTATAAAGTGCTAACATGCGAGACCACGCTTTTTCAGCTTGGGCTTCGTCATAAACCGTCGAATCTGGCGGACACCAACCATGTTTTGTCCCAGCGTAAACTTCAATTTCTGCAGGGACATTGGCATCGGCATAAGCCTGAGCCAGAATAGTCTTGGCCTCGGGAAAACGTTCATCATCATTTTCGGCTATGGCGTGCAAAACATGTGCAGGCGATTCTGGAATAAGCAAATGCGGGCTATCGGGACGTTCTGTCGCTAAACCGCCGCCATGAAAAGAGGCCGCTGCGCCAACACGGTTTGGCATTGCCGCCGCCGTACGCATAATAAGCGGCCCGCCCATACAATATCCGCAAGTTCCAATCTTCCGCGAAGTGTCCACCTCCGATTGCGCGTCTAGGAAATTAATATAAGCGCGCGCATCTGACATACTCGCATCTTGTGTTAACTTACGCGCCATTCCGATCAAAGTGCTTCGCGTATCTGGATCACTAAAGTCAGGGTTATCCCCTGCAACTGGCGCTGTAGAATCGCGGTAAAATGGATTAACAACAAGGACGGCATAGCCATTTTCTGCCATGCGTTTGCCCATAACTTTGAAAGCGGGGCGCAGTCCTTTAATATCTGGCCACATCAAAATAGCAGGATGTTGACCACTGGACGGGGCCACATAATAGCAATCTGACACGCCATCAGCCATCGTCACTTGGACGGTTTTTTCTGTGATAGTCTGCGCACATGCCGTCATAGGCAACATTGCCGCCAAGGAAGCAATTGTCACGGTCTTATTAAAGCCGCGTCGGTCAAGGCCGTTAGACTTCAAAAAGGTTTCATTATCTTGCTCTGTAAAAATATCACACATAGGGTACCCTCCGTCCATTAATCAATATCCATTAACATATCAGACCGCCGCAAATATTACTATAGGCATAAACAGCTGTGTCAAAGATAGCTGCGCGCACGTAAATCATTCAGATTGACTGATGCGGGCCTGAACAAGGTCAGGCGTTGAAAGGTCTATCCCGCTTAATATTGACGCTGTATAAACGGCATCATTGACCTTATAAATCGTCCCCATCAAATGCCGCCTAATTCTAGAGGTGACCTTGGTGTTTGGAATACGTTGCAAATATATCCACAGCGTATATTCGAGGGCATAATCGCCCGCATTCGTCAGAGCCCATTCAAAAGGTTTGTTTTCGTTAATTTTATTATGTTCGTCATCTTTGCACGCATTAAAACTCCGAAGAAATAACCCATCTATCTGTGATTTAAACTCAGTAAGCTCAGCTTCGCGGAGTTTAATATCCTCAGAAAATTTGGGGTAACCAATCTTATAGGTTAAAGCTTGACGGACTCCATCGGAGCTCGCAATCCGGCTTATATTATCAATGCGGTTTTGCAAGAATTGACTATTGCGGATCAAGGTTCGGTGATTGTTTCTAACGTCATATAGTACGACATAAATCAACGTTACTCGCGCAATAATATATTCATTCGGACTATCGGAAACGGTTACAACGTCTCCGTCTTCTAAAATGTCGCTATTTAAAATAATTAAACCGCTAATAATATCAGGCGCCCATATAGAACTTGTAAAGGCTAGGAAGGCGATAAAAATCCCGAAGATACCCGTGGTTTCAAGCAAGCCATCTGCGCCCCAAACCTTAATTAATGCGTAAATCGTCGTAATCGTAACGATGGCAAGCAACACAATGCTCACAAGCCGTGAATTATATGTCTCAACATATATGTCCACCCCATCAACGGCACGGGAGCGGCCAAAACGTTTTTTAGATAATGCCCCTAAAAAACTATAAATAAATACACCCGCATAAATAACCATCAAACTTAGGCCTAGATCAATAAAATAACTCTCATAGCTCTCACCGCCCGTTTTGCGTAAAATCAAATCCAAAACATGTAACAGTAGAACAAACACATTTAAGGCCCGAAATATATTTACCTTTGCTTTATTGTCTTGATTAGGCGCGACCAATTTCAAGATAGGTTTTGCAAATATAAATAAAACGATATTTAAAATGAAGATGAAACCGTGCTGAAATAATTCACTCTGCGTTAGGTTAGGCATCAGCCAATTTACTGCATCCAAAACACTGTCTCCCACACTATAATTATAGTAAAATCGAATGTGAAGATTATAACCGTATCTATAAATGTCAAACTAGAAAACCGCGCACCCTAGAGGATTCGAACCTCTGACCTCTGCCTTCGGAGGGCAGCGCTCTATCCAGCTGAGCTAAGGGTGCTCGCGGTTTGCTCTCATAGCCTTCTGTTATGGTCAAATCAATTATATAAAGCGATAATTTTCTCTTAATCCACATGCCTACCTTCATGTTCCCCTCCGAATGCACAGCTAATCAGTTGAAAAGTTCGGAAAAATCCCGCAAGGGACACAGATGCGCTTCACATCCACATTATGCCTATCCTTATATACTCTACTGTGTCTGTCTGGCTGCGGCGAAGTCACGCCAACGGGCACAAGCGTTGACCAAAAAGTCTCGCAAGCGCGTGAGCGTAATGATGGCCCAGCCATCTGGGTCGCCAAGGATTATGACAGCACACTTTACCTATTTGGGACGGTACACCTACTCCCTGAGGATCTGTCTTGGCAAAAAGAAGATATGAGGCAAGCTTTTCAAGAATCTGGTACAATATTTTTTGAAGTCGACACGAGCGCGGATGCACAAATTGAAGCTGTTGTTTTATCAACTAGCCTCGGCATGCGCGCAGACGGATTGCGGCTCTCTGATGGACTTGATAATTACCAACTTAACTTACTTGAAGCTGCAGCCCATAATGGGGACTTAACAGTCGCATCGTTGGATGCAATGAAACCGTGGCTTGCCGCGCAGTTCTTAACCTTTACGGCAGCAACAGATGCAGGCTTAAACCCAGACCTTGCCGCAGATGAAGCCTTAAAGTCTCGAGCAGCACGTCAACAAAAGAATATCATTTACTTAGAAACCACCGAAGCGCAATTTAGGGCCTCAGCAGATTTACCCGATTTTGTGCAAAATGCCATTTTAACCGAAACCCTCGAAAATTATAATAAGCTCGGCGATGATATGATTTTAATTGCAAAGTCTTGGGCAATTGGAAGAACTGATTTTTTAGCTCAAGAATTAATTAAACCCATGAAGGCGCGTTCGCCTGAATTATTTAATTCACTTCTAAGAGATCGCAACCGCAAATGGGTAACAACACTTTCTCGCTTCATGGAAGACAGCGGGACAGGTTTCGTCGCCGTTGGCACAGCCCATCTATTAGGCGAAGGAAGCCTTATAGATGAACTCCGTGAGCAAGGGTATGATGTTAGGCGTTACCACGCCTTTAAAGGCGAGGCTGTTATCTCAGCAAATGAGCTATCCATCGAACGCGTGAGAGACGAGTAATTTATTACCTTATTTAACCGCTAAGAATAAATTAGATCCGCCGCGCTCTATCGATAGCGCATAAGGTCCGTCTTTACCCTCAATGGCCTTTTCAAATTCGGATAAGTTTGACACGTCCTTAGAGCCAACGCGGCGAATGACATCTCCGCGTCGTAATCCTGCCCGCGCAGCTTTACTGCTACGCTCTACGCTTTCGATTAGAACGCCATCTTTACCGCCACGCAGTTCAAGGTCGTCAGGAATATCCGTTATCAAAGCCCCGTCAAACCCTTCTAAAACAGGGGTGTCTTCGGACTTTTCTTCTTCTACGTCAGCGGGAGTGTCTTCCACTTCTGCCACTTCGATACGCGTTGTACGGCGCTTACCATTACGAATATAGGTGATATTTGCGCGCGAGCCTGGTTCTAATAAACCAACAGCATTTCGCAAATCAGAGCTATCTAAAATATCATCTCCATTAAATTCAACAACAACATCTTGAGCCTGCAACCCTGCCTTCTTAGCTGGTGTGTCATCATTGACATCACTGATAAGCGCGCCATTTAACGAACCCAGGCTTAAAGCTTCGCGCAGATCCGGGGTAATATCTTGAATGACAACACCAATACGTCCGCGGTGAACCTCGCCGTAAGCTTCAAGTTGCTTCATAACGCCTTTCACAATCCGAATAGGTACGGCAAAACCAATACCTTGATTGCCGCCAGAGCGCGTTACAATAGCCGAGTTAATTCCAATAAGTTCGCCTTTTGAATTTACCAAAGCTCCGCCTGAATTCCCTGGGTTAATGGAAGCATCAGTTTGGATAAAATCAGAATAATTATCCGCAGAACGTTGATCACGCCCCTTTGCACTGATGATGCCCGATGTCACCGTAGATGACAGCCCAAAAGGGTTTCCTACAGCAATCACGAAATCCCCGACACGAGATTCGTTCGTTCCGGCAAGTTTCAAGGCCGTTAAATCATCGGCTTCAATTTTCAAAAGGGCTATGTCCGTTTGCGGGTCCGTTCCGATAACTTCGGCTTCAAATCGACGTTTATCTTCGAGCGTCACCGTAATTTGAGACGAGGCATCAATGACATGATCATTGGTTAAAATCAGGCCTTTTGCAGCGTCGACTATAACGCCCGAACCCAATCCTTCGCGCGGCGCGCGGCGCTGCGGTAATTGGTCACCAAACAAACGGCCTAGCAATTGCTCTTCGCGGCTATCCTCAGGAGCCTCGCCAATGGTTGTAATACTCACAACAGCGGGCGTAACTCGTTCCAAAAGCGGGGCCATGGTCAATATGCCGCGGCTATCAATCGTCATAGCTTCAGAGGATTGTGAAAACCGAGTTTGGGCCTCAGAAGAGCCCACAAATGCAAGCGGGGCGAGCGAGATTGCAATCGCCGCAGTCGTTAGAATAATAGATTTACGCATGGTATGTCCTTTACAATCTTATATATTATGGTTTTGATGTAAGTCTTAAACGCGCTGCTGCAAGAACTTAAGGCAGAATCTAACGGCCTTTTAATTTCAATCATGGGTGTAAACTCCGCCTCAGTAAAAATCACCCGTCCTCATCTCCCGTCACTTGGGCGTTGACATCACCGAGCAGGTCGTTAATTTACCACGAAGTTATACTATAGCGGCTGTGTATACTCTCTACACTTAAGGCCTCAATCACAATAAGGACGCATATATGGCGGCTCAATGGAATGATAAGCGCCCAATGGCGCCGCATTTGCAAATCTGGCGCTGGCACCCCGCCATGTTAAGTTCTATTTTACATCGGGCTAGCGCAATTTTAAGCTTCATCGCCCTCATTTTAGTCGGCATTGGGCTTCTCATTTTATCCTTAACAGGGTCATTGCCGTTAGAAGGTTTAATTTTTAGCCCGCTTGGCGCGATTGGTTTCTTTGTCTTTGTCTTTGCTTTTGTGTTCATGGCCTTGGCGCAACTTCGCCATACGCTTTGGGATAAAGGCATGATGTTTAACCCAGCTTTAAACAATACGCTCTCTTGGGGTATGATTGTTCTGGCCTTATTGGTGTCAGGCCTTGCGCTTGCCGCAGTTATTTAGGAGCGGATTATGTCACACGGAACAGGCACCGCGCATCACAAGTTACACTTTCAAGTAGGCTTAGGCCTTATTGTTGGATTACCCTTTGCACTCATCAGCGCAATTAAAGCCATAGGCGGCGGTAGCGAGGGCTTCGTGAACTGGCTTTCATCTCCGATTGGCGCGATTGGCTTTCTAGCCTTTTTCACGGCAGCCATTTGGTATTGCAAACTAGAATTTGACGAAGTGGTCATGGATTATTTCGACGGCTCCTCACGCGCATTTGGGCTTCTGGCTAGCAAAGCTGTGGCGCTCATTATTTGGCTTATGGCGGCATTTGCCGTTGTGAGTATAGCATTTCTCTAAGGTAGATTTATGACAGACTGGATTGATCATACATATGACGTTGTTGTCATTGGCGCAGGCGGCTCGGGTCTTCGGGCTACATTAGGCGCTGCGCAGTCAGGCCTTAAAACGGCCTGCATCACCAAAGTGTTCCCAACGCGCTCCCACACAGTTGCGGCGCAAGGCGGCATTGCCGCGTCATTGGGCAATATGGGACCTGATGATTGGCGTTGGCATATGTATGACACGGTCAAAGGCTCTGACTGGCTTGGCGACCAAGATAGCATTGAGTATTTATGTCGCGAAGCCCCCAAAGCCGTTTACGAGCTTGAGCATTGGGGTATGCCGTTTTCACGCAACGAAGATGGAAAAATTTACCAACGTCCATTTGGCGGTCACACAACGGAAATGGGCAATGGCCCGCCCGTGCAACGTACATGCGCGGCGGCTGACCGAACAGGTCATGCCATGCTCCACACACTTTATGGGCAGTCTTTGCGCAATAACGCCGAGTTTTTCATCGAATATTTCGCTCTCGACCTTATCATGGAAGACGGCGTGTGCCGCGGAATGACAGCTTGGAAACTGGATGACGGAACCCTGCACCGTTTCCGTGCGCAAAAAGTAATTTTGGCCACAGGCGGTTATGGCCGTGTCTTCTTTAGCGCCACCTCTGCGCATACATGCACAGGCGACGGAAACGCTATGGTGTTACGGGCGGGTTTACCGCTACAAGATATGGAGTTTATTCAATTCCATCCAACAGGCATTTACGGCGCAGGTTGCCTTATCACTGAGGGCGCGCGCGGTGAAGGCGGTTATCTGACCAATTCCGAAGGGGAGCGTTTCATGGAACGCTACGCCCCTAGCGTGAAAGATCTTGCCCCGCGCGATCTCGTCTCGCGCGCGATGACAATGGAAATTCGCGAAGGCCGCGGTGTTGGCCCCAATAAAGATCATATCTTCCTGCATCTGGATCATCTTGATCCAAAAGTTCTCGCTAGCCGCCTGCCGGGTATTTCCGAGACTGCCAAGATATTTGCTGGTGTTGACTTAACGCGAGACCCTATTCCGGTTCTGCCAACATGCCATTATAATATGGGCGGCATTCAAACCAATTATCACGGCGAAGTTCTCACGAAAAAAGGGAAGAACCCTGATGCCGTTGTTCCTGGCCTTATGGCCGTGGGCGAAGCGGCTTGTGTGTCAGTACATGGCGCGAACCGTCTTGGTTCCAACAGCCTGATTGACCTTGTTGTCTTTGGACGCGCTGCGGGTCTACGCTGCGGAGAGACGGTTAAACCCAATGCCAAGCAAAAACCGCTCCCGAAAAATGCAGGCGAGCTATCCATTGCCCGTCTTGAGAAATTCAAGGCCGCTGACGGAACTAAGAAAACGGCAGAAATTCGTCTCAGCTTGCAAAAAGCTATGCAGGAACATTGCGCGGTATACCGTACAACTGAAAGCATGGCCGAGGGCGTAGCGAAAGTCACAGAAATCACCGCCTCCATGAAAGACATAGCTGTCTATGACAAAACTATGATATGGAACACGGATTTGATGGAAGCCTTAGAGTTAGATAACCTAACATGCCAAGCGATGGTGACGATGGCATCTGCGAATAACCGCACGGAATCTCGCGGCGCACATGCCCATGAAGGTTTTGCTGATCGTGATGATAAAACGTGGATGAAGCACACTCTAGCGTGGTATGATTACGATAAAAGCAAAGTCAAAATCAACTACCGCCCTGTTCATGACTACACAATGAGCGATGGTATTGAGTATATTAAGCCAAAGAAACGCGTTTATTAATATAAGTTTGGGAGCGTTATGAAAAAAGGCGTCATCGGCTTAATCATTACAGGGCTTTGCGTGTCTGCATGCAAAGTGTCTGTCTCAACTGATGTTGACCTTAGCGGCCTTAAAAACCCAACGCCCGACATGAAAGATTACGCCAAAGCGACATTGGGAGAATTTTACGATTACGATTTAGACGCTGTTTTAAACAGAGTTGACCCGAGAGTATCAGATAAGTTTTCTCTTGAATTATTAGAGCAGATTAGTGATCTCACACATGAAACCGCGCAGCCACAGAACGCGGTAAAGTTTGGACAAAGCTTTAAATCAGAAGATGGTCTAAAATATGTCGCCATACAATATAATGTCCCCAACCAAATCGGGCGCGAAGAGGTTACTCTCTCCTTAAGTTACGACAAAGATATATGTTGCAGACTTGTAGGTTATCACGCCAAAATACGTCTTGGTGATGACTATAAAATGCCTGAATATGAGCCCGTTGAAACGGCTGAATAATGTCTCTTTAACGCCTCACTATCAACTCGCAAACCTACGCCCCCTTGGAATGCGCGATGCAATTTCACGTGCTAGTTCTATATCTGCTGAGACAAGATCAAGTTTTGGGATAAGGTCAGGCCAAACCCATTTCACGTGCTGCCCCTCTTGGGGACTTACAAACCCATCCCATTGGCGGCACAAATATAACGGCATAAACAAATCGAAATCCGCGTAAGGATAACTCGTGAATGAAAAAGGCTGTAAGCAGCGCTCACATGGTTCGACACCCAATTCCTCATAAAGCTCGCGCGTGACGGCCCGTTCGGGCGTCTCGCCCAGCTCAACTTTTCCGCCTGGAAACTCCCATAACCCTGCATGGTCTTTACCCGCAGGACGCTGGCTCATTAATATGCGTCCGTCAGCATCAATCAACGCACAAGCACTTACGAGCAATAAAGGACGAGATATATTCGGCCCGCTCAAGACCGATAATCCGCATTAATGTCAATATAACCATGGGTTAAATCGCAGCCATAAACACGGGCCTTACCCTCACCCAATCCCATATCAACCTTAATATGAATGTCGGAATTTTTCATATAGGCATCGCCATCTGCCTCTGTGTAATCGGGGTTTTTCTCGCCGCGCATTGCCAATAAATGCGGCCCAATCCAAATGGATAACTTATCGCGCTCTGCTGGTTGGCCAGCCTTGCCCACCGCCATGACAATACGGCCCCAATTTGCGTCTTCGCCGGCAATGGCTGTTTTAACAAGCGGGGAATTAGCGATACTCATGCCGATGACCTTGGCGCTTTGACTGCTCACCGCGCCCGATACATCAATCGTGATAAACTTACTGATCCCCTCGCCGTCTTTAATCACCTGCATCGCCAAATCATGCAGCACTTCGCGCAAGGCTCTGCGAAAGTCAGATAAAGCGTCGTTCTTAAAATCTGTGATTTGGTCATGAGACGCCGCCCCGCTAGCTAATAAAAGCACCGTATCTGACGTAGACGTATCACTATCAACTGTGATGGAATTAAACGTAGGGCCAATCGCTTCGGTCAGGAGTTTTTGCAAGACAGGCTGAGCAATATTCGCATCCGTCGCAACAAAAGACAGCATTGTCGCCATGTCAGGCGCTATCATACCAGAGCCTTTAGCAATACCATTAATGCGGACAGAAACGCCGTTAATATCAGCGCTATGACTTGCGCCTTTGGCGTGGGTGTCCGTGGTCATAATCGCGTGCGCCGCCGCCGCCCAGCCGTCGCCTGTTAAACTCTCTAGCATATCTGGGAATTTACCCGTCACTTTAGAGGCGTCTAAAGCTTCACCAATAACGCCAGTAGAAGCCAAAAACACGCCATCCGTTATAGCTCCAAATACGTCTGCTGCGCCTTGCGCCGTCTCAAGCACGGCATCGCGGCTTTTCTGACCGCCAAAGACATTGGCTGTGCCTGAATTGACAACCAGTATACGTGGGCCACCCACCTGCATGTCCAAGGCTTTGCGCGACCAATCGACTGGCGCGCCCGGACATAGATTTTGCGTGAAGACGCCAGCCGCTTGCGTGCCCGCATCTGCGCGCAACACCCATAAATCTGTGCGGTTTTTATATTTTACGCCGGCCTCCGCCGTTGCCATAGTAAATCCTTCAATCGGAGGCAGACTTGGAAATGTTTTCGGTGCGAAAGGGGATATCGGGGAAGAACTCATATATATCTCTAGCTTATTTATCAGGGTGATGTGTTGACCCAATAGGGATGAGTTTTACAGTTCCTTTTTTGCGCAATTCAGCGATAAATTCCTCTATCGCATCAAAGGTTAAAAAATTACGCAAAGCCTCTTCGCTATCTTCATAGCTTTTAACGTCAGGTCGGCGGCGGTCTAGTATTTCCACAACATGCCACCCTTTATTCGTTTCAAATGGCGGTAGCGTTGCACCCTTTTGGCCTTTGAAAATAGGGCGCACAAAATCAGGCACCAGCATGTCAGATGTAAAATATCCTAAATCGCCGCCGCGGTCACGCGTATCAATATCCAAAGACATATCGGCGGCTAACGCGGAAAAATCATCTCCCTCGCCCAGCGCCTTAATAAGTTTTAAAGCCGCATCTTCTGACTCAACAACAATATGGCGCGCACGGATTTCGTCTCCAAAATCGGCCAAGGCGGCTTGCGTGTCATATAATTTACGCATTTTTTCTTCGGTAACCGTTTTCCGAATATAGGTTTCCAAGCTTATAGAGCTTAAAATGCGCTCACGACCAGCCGCCAAACGCATCGAGGCTTCAGGGGTTTTATGAAGGGCTTTGCGCTGAGCATCCTGTGCCAAAAGCTTTTGGTCTATGAGACTATCCAAAGCGCGGTTGAAAATAGACACATCAATCGGAGCAATGCCCTGTGAGTCATTTACGCTTGAATCGCTTATTTTTGGCTCAAGCCAGCCCTGTTCAATCGCGGTGCGGCGCACATCAGAATATAAAATCTCTTCGCCGTCCACTTTAGCGACAGCAGCATCTAAGGCGGGTAAAATAACACCCGATTGCGGCGTCGTAGGCACCGTATTGTGGGATTTATCGCAAGCCGTGAGTAAAAAACTCGCAAAAATCCCACTAATGCTTATATATGTGCCTAGTTTTAAGCCTTTATCCATAAAACGCATTATAAGAATTGCCTTAAATTCATGAGTGAAACTGACCCCAATTATTGACTTAGAGCATCACCATCCCTAAGTCGACACAAAGCTATAAGTTCGCGCAACACCTCTGTCGGCGCGGGCTACATTTTAGGAGCCCCCATGTTAGGGATTGCGAAGAAAATTTTCGGAACTGAAAATGACCGATTGCTTAAAAAGCTACGGCCAATTGTCGAGAAGATAAATGCTCTAGAGCCACAATTTGAAAAGCTCACCGATGACGCATTGCGCCTAAAAACGGATGAATATAAAAAACGCCATGCAGACGGCGAGAGCCTTGATGATCTTTTGCCAGAGGCCTTTGCTACCGTTCGCGAAGCCGCAAAACGTACATTGGGACAGCGTCATTACGACGTGCAGCTTATTGGCGGTATCACGCTTCACCGCGGGGAAATCGCTGAGATGCGGACAGGTGAGGGTAAAACGCTCGTGTCTACATTGGCCGCTTATCTCAACGCCTTATCAGGACGCGGCGTGCATATAGTTACCGTCAATGATTACCTAGCCAGCCGTGACGCTGAATGGATGGGACAAGTTTACAACTTCCTCGGCATGAGCGTTGATTGTATCAATAACCATCCCTCATATGGCGGCGGACGCCAAGCAGCCTATGCCTGTGATATTACCTATGGCACCAATAATGAATTTGGTTTTGATTATCTGCGCGATAATATGAAATTCTCTCTAGAAGAAATGGATCAACGCGGTCATGTTTTTTCTATTGTTGATGAAATTGATTCAATTCTCATTGACGAAGCCCGAACACCGCTCGTCATTTCTGGCCCCACAGATGATAAGTCAGAGTTATACCGCACGGTTGATGCGTTAATTCCGCTCCTCAATGCGGACGGCTATGAGCTTGATGAAAAAGCCCGCAGCGCCACATTTAATGAAGATGGCAACGAACAAATTGAAACCCTCCTGCGTGAGAATAACCTGCTTCAAGGCGATAGCCTATATGACATCGAAAACGTCACAGTGGTTCATCACATCAACCAAGCCCTGAAAGCGCATAAAGTTTTTACACGCGACAAAGACTATATCGTCAAAAATGACGAAGTGGTTTTGATTGATGAATTTACAGGCCGTATGATGGATGGTCGCCGCCTCTCTGAAGGGCTGCACCAAGCGATTGAAGCCAAAGAAAAAGTCGACATTAAGCCAGAAAATGTCACCTTGGCCTCTATCACGCTGCAAAATTATTTCCGTCTTTATGAAAAACTCTCTGGTATGACAGGAACGGCGGAGACTGAGGCGGGTGAATTTGCCGATATTTATAATCTCGAAGTTTTGGTTATTCCAACCAACCGCCCGATTCAGCGTATTGACGATGACGATGTGATTTACCGCACCGAAGATGAGAAGTTCGCCGCCATTGTTGATGAAATCGCAGCAACCTCACATAAAGGTCAACCGATTTTAGTCGGGACAGTCTCTATTGAAAAATCTGAAAAACTCTCAAACTTCCTCAATAATGTTGACCATCTCAAACGCCGCGCAGCTACCTATAGTGGCCAAGCAGATGAGTTTATCACCGCGGGGAATTTAACCGAAAGCGATTTGAACGCTCTTGATAATATTCTAATCGATATTGACCGTAGTTCTGACCTTGATGAGCGTAAAAATTACTTCGAGGCTAAATCGCAAGATCTTGTCAAAAAAGGCAAACTTAATACCGATGATCTGCGCCGCCTAGCGCGGTTGCGCCGTATGGTCGCGGCGATGACGCGCTTTGCTGACGAAGGCGGCGTGAAGCACCGCGTACTAAATGCACGCTTCCATGACGAAGAAGCCTCTATCGTCGCGCAGGCGGGTGTACCTGGTGCTGTGACCATTGCGACAAACATGGCAGGCCGCGGTACAGACATTCAACTTGGCGGCAATTATGACATGCGCGTGGAACAAGAAATTCCCGCAGATATTGGCGAATATGAGCGCACCCGCGCCGAAGAAAAAATCAAAGATGAAATTTTAGCCTATAAAGCGAAAGCCCTCGAAGCGGGCGGGCTTTATGTTCTAGGCACAGAACGTCATGAATCTCGCCGTATTGATAATCAACTTCGCGGCCGAACGGGTCGTCAGGGTGACCCGGGCCGTTCGAAATTTTACCTCTCAACCGAAGATGACTTAATGCGAATTTTCGGCGGCGATCGCTTGAAATCTATGATGAGTACAATGGGCTGGGAAGAAGGCGAAGAGCTTACCAACCGCTTTATGTCCAAAGCCGTAGAGCGCGCGCAAGTACGCGTTGAACAACGCAATTTCGATATTCGTAAGAACTTGCTAAAATATGACGATGTCATGAATGACCAGCGCAAAACGATATTCGAACAGCGTCTTGAATTTATGACGGACCAAGATGTCTCTGATGTTGTTGAAGATTTCCGCCATCAGCTTTGCGAAGACCTTATCTCCATCCATGTTCCAAAAAAAGCCTATGCGGAGCAATGGGATATTGAAACATTGTCAACAGAGGCTCAGGACGCGCTGCTCATGACGATCCCGTTTCAGGATTGGGCTGCAGAAGAAGGCATT
>JBDVGI010000203.1:0-11047 GCA_039962885.1 Litorimonas sp.
TATAACTATCAAATTTTGTGAACCTGCCTAGTTTAGGAAGACTTTTTCAATTTCACTTTCTGTGCCCGTGAACAAATCCGTAATGCTTCCTCCAACAGCGCTCATTCCGCTAATCAAAGCCACAGCAATCAAAGCTGCAATCAGGCCATATTCAATAGCTGTTGCACCAGATTCGTCATTCAAGAATGCTGCCATTAAAGTCATACACTTTCCCACTTTAAACACCCCTACATCTTAAGGCTCAGTCTATTTATAAATCTTAAACATTACATTCAAATTTATAATAAAAAGGCCGCCAAGTTAGGCGGCCTAATTAAACTCAAGTATTATACATATAACACCTAAATTATTATATTATTCCGGTTTGGATTAACCAGCGTTATCAAGATCAGTAGCTAGACCTTGGAATTTAGCGTCAAGGCTGTTACCAAGTGCAGTTGCACCAGTAATAAGAGCAACAGCGATAAGCGCAGCAATTAGACCATATTCGATAGCCGTTGCACCAGATTC
Organism: Litorimonas sp.; assembly: GCA_039962885.1. GTDB lineage: Bacteria > Pseudomonadota > Alphaproteobacteria > Caulobacterales > Maricaulaceae > Litorimonas. Next base: position 511 of record JBDVGI010000203.1, read on the forward strand.
ATCTTTAATAAAACGAGACATTAAATTTTGCATAACAATACTCCCACGTATGCTTAGTTTTCAGAGAGGGTAACCCTCATTTAAGTAACAGGGTCTTCCCTGATGTGATGGCTTATAGAGGTGCGAGATTACCATCAGGTTAGAAAACACGGTAAATTAATAGTAAAAAGCCAATTATATTCAAATTAGATCTCTTTTTGCCGAAACCAGGCCTTATACATTATATATGGGACGGAAATATATAGGGCGAAATTATTTCCATATATGGCCAAATTATTGACACATATGGCGAAATGATTTCAAAAAAATCGTTTTTAAGCCATTTATTTCAATTTTATTTACCATAGTTCGTATTTTGTAAACCCTTCATTCACCACCTCGGGTTATGGATTAGAAAAATATCCGGAGTTTACCATGCGATCTTTGACATTCACAGCAGCCATCTTTGCTGCAACATTGGTATCAAGCCCAGCTTTAGGGCAATCTAGGCCCGTAGATAATTACAGTATAGAACTCAATAAAACTGAAATTGTCCGCCTACCGCGCGCAGCAAGTGCTGTGTTAATTGGTAATCCTGACATTGCAGACGTTTCTGTACATTCTGTCGATACTATATTTGTGGTTGGTCGTGGTTACGGCCAGACAAATTTAATTATACTCGATCAAACTGGAAATACGATGTTAGAGACGGATTTAAATGTTGTCCATACATTGCCAAAAGATGGTGTTCGGCTTTTCAACGCAAAAAGCCGTGAAACTTATAGCTGTATCACTTATTGCCAACCTTCGCCTGTGTTAGGTGATGACCCAAGCTTTATCGGTAACAACACAAATAGCCAACCTGACCTAGATCCTTTATCGGCCTTTTTCCAAGCTGCGACCTCACAAATAAATGGTCCTCAAGAGCCAGTAGTTGTATCAGGTGCAAATAATTCTGATTTCAACAATAACGACAATTTAAACTAAAAATCGCATATATTTCACTTATTTAACACTCATAAACAGAAATATTAAGAATCTATTAAGATAATATTTTGTCGAAGTATTAAGGTTTTTCACCTATCTTGAACTATTAATAGTTTTAAAGTTACGTGGGTTCCTGTGATGGCTAATTACTTTCAACGTGCAAGAATGCGGGCTAAGCATTTTTCGAAAAATAATGACGGCGCAACCGCGATAGAGTTTGCCCTTGTCGCCCTGCCTTTTTTCGCGTTAGTTTTTGCTATTGTTGAATTGGCCGTTATTTTCTTTATAAACTCGGCTTTAACTCAAGCTGTATCAACAACTGGGCGTTTATTACGCGTTGGACAATTTCAAAATTGCGGCGGAGCACCTGTATTTAAAGCCCATGTTTGCGACAATATGAACGGCCTTGCCCAATGCAGCAACAATTTAACAATTGATGTAATTTCCGAACCTGAATTCAACGCAATCACGCTACCAGACCCTCAAATGCCAACCACTGATGTGGATGGCGATACAACGGTGGCAAATGGAACCTTCGACAGTCCCGCTGCAAGTACACCTGTCGTCATCCGTGCAACTTTCCATTATCCTTTAGCCTTACCCCCGCAATTGACGCGGTTGGAAACAACGCCTGGTACAGGCATACGGGTTTTAAACGCCACAACAGCTTTTAGAACAGAGCCTTTTCCAGATTCCTCAGCGTGCCCACCGGCACCGACTTAGAATTTAGAGCCATCAATCTTATATCTGCATCCATTTATAACTTCGACCTCATCCAAGGCGTTCACATCTCTGATTAAGGGAAGCATAGAATGAAACATCTTAAACTAAGTTTGAAACAAAACCTTTATAGTCATGGTTTAAAGCCATTCAAATTCATCGCCAAAAAAGGCCGTAATTTTAAGGCCGATAAATCAGGCGTAGCGGCGATTGAATTTGCCCTAATCGCCCCGATTATGATCGGTATGTATTTTGGACTCGCTGAAATTGCGAGTGCCATTAGTATTGACCGCCGCGTTTCGCATACGGCTAATGTCGTTGGTGACTTAGCTACGCAATCTACAGAGCTCCTAAATGCAGATGTTACAGAAGTTATGGCAGCCGCAGTCAGAGTACTTGATCTGCCCAATGTTAGCGACGTGACAATAGATATTACCAGCTATGACTTAGACACAAATGGAGATGTTCGTGATTTAGGCCGCGCAACACTAAACCAAGGTCAAGCCCTGCAACCTTTTAATCCAGATACTTTGGACCCACGAATTTTGAACGCGACATCGGGCGTTGTTGTAGCGCGTATAGCCTATTCATATACGCCGCTTCAACTGCGGTTTACGAACGCAGATATCGATCTCAAGGAAACATTTTTGCTCAAACCTCGCCGCTCTTCGAGCGTTCCTATCGGGGATGATCCAGCTGTGCAGGTGAATTGCACCGCAACAAACGTAGCAAATGTGACATGTGGTTAGGAAAAATCTCCTTATACACTCACTAGCCTTACATACTCTCTAGATAGAGTGATCTAATAACCTCAAGTTCGGTCCCTAAAAGACCGAGTTTTTCTTTTGCATAGGTATTAATATCCCCCATACCCTCTAAAGAAGCTTCTAAAAACTCGGGCGCCACCCCAAACATGGGCAAAAGGGCTTTAGCATCAATATTGCGCTTGTAACGTTCTGAAAACATCGCCGCAGCAGGGCCAATAATCGCGTCAATATCCACGGCTTCGAGTGTGAGCATATAATCTGCCATAATATCTTCGCGAGACACTCCCAAAACCCCCTGCATGAGCGCACAGAGCGTTCCAGTTCGATCTTTTCCAGCTGCGCAATGCACTAATATACCTGCATCATCATTCGTTTTTTCATGTGCTAGAAATCTAAGGCTGTCCCCAAATATTTTTTGAAACGCAGCATCATGAGGTCTAGCCGTATAAGAGCGCAGCATATACCCATGTGCGTCTTCAGCCGTGTTTAACTCATATTGCAAAAACGCTTCATGCGGAGCCACTTCACGTCCAGTATGCTCAGGCGGATCTGGATAGGTATAGATTTGCGGCGCATTTAGCGGGACGCGTGATGGTTGGCGCACACGTTCAGGAGCGTGGCGTAAATCGACAATAAGGCCAATTCCAAGTTCAGAAATTGCGTTATGGTCTTGATCATTTAAAGTATTGAGATGCGCCGAACGAAATAACCGCCCCTTACGCACAGCACGGCCACCATGACCTTTATAGCCGCCAAAGTCTCGAAAGTTATAAATCGAGTTATAATTGTAAATTCGATCAGAATTTTGGATGAAAGACATTCTACCTTATAGCCCACACAATATTATTCACCATACCAAACATCCCCAATATTAGGAGATGTTATGGCTTAATATTCAAAGTCAAAAGGGATTACACATTATCCGTAATGCGTTTTTCTTGCAAACTTTCAAAGCGGCCCCAAACTCCATCTGTACCATGCCATTTTCCTTCAGTCGCACCTTTGGAATATTCCGTCGCGCGGGCCTCGAAAAAGTTAGCATGCTCAACCCCGTTTAGGATTTCTGTGAGCCATGGTAGCGGATGCTCTTTAATGCCATAAATTTTCGGCAAACCAAGTTGACCAAGACGCCAATCAGCGATGTAGCGAATATATTGTTTAATATCTTCAGGCGTCATACCTTCAACGGGGCCCATATCAAACGCAAGTTCAATGAATTTATCTTCAAGCTTAATCACTGTCTTACAGCAATCCACAATATCATCCTTGACCGCTTGGGTTAATGCCCCTGTTTCCTTGGCAAAGGTATGGAACATTTTAATCATGCCTTCGCAATGCAGGCTTTCATCGCGGATAGACCATGTCACAATCTGCCCCATGCCTTTCATTTTATTATGGCGCGGGAAGTTCATCAGCATAGCGAAAGATGCAAAAAGTTGCAGCCCTTCCGTAAAGCCACCAAAGACAGCCATGGATGTTAGAATGTCTCTCTCACTTCCAACCCCAAACTTCCCAAGATAATCATGCTTGGCAGCCATTTCTTCATAATCCATAAAGGCAGAAAACTCAGAATCCGGCATACCGATAGTTTCAAGTAAAAGCGCATAAGCCGCAATATGCACAGTTTCCATATTAGAAAATGCCGCAAGCATCATGCGAACTTCCACAGGCTTGAAGAGCGGCATGTAATTTTCCATGTAATTTCCGCCAACCTCGACGTCAGATTGGGTAAAGAACCGAAAAATCTGTGTGAGTAAGTTTTTTTCAGCCGATGTAAGGTTTTTTGCCCAGTCCTTACAATCTTCTCCCAAAGGCACTTCTTCGGGCATCCAGTGAACTTGCTGTTGTTTTTGCCAAAATTCATAAGCCCAAGGATAACGAAATGGCTTGTAACTATGACTCGGAATCAGCAGGCCTGATTTTGATTGTTTGATAAAGTCCATTTTGCCCATGATATATCCCCAAAGCTGTCTTAAACTGATAAAAACGCAAAAATTACCCATATATGGTTTTTCGTGAATTAATCTTCACCACATGTAGTGGGTAAAGCTATAGTTATGCAAATTAAAAAACGTATCTATGTAGCTTTTGTCGCAATTTATCTGTGAATACCACTTTTGATAATTCTAACTCTATATATTGGGTAAGATAAGATTTGCATGGTCGCGTCAAGATGTCCATATACGCGTTTATGCTAACCCCTTATGAAAACACATATGTTTAGTCAGCTAACAACATTTTTTCGGCTATTGCGCACGGGATGGGTGCTTATTCGCCATGACGCGCTTGTGCCGGCTGAATATGCTCCGCTTGTACCCTTGCCTATCCGTATGATTGGCGGCGTGTCGCGAATCTTTAGTTTTGGCAATCGCAAAGGCAATGCAGGGGAACGATTCGCCAACGCCCTAGAGGATCTCGGGCCTGCTTATATCAAATTTGGGCAGATATTATCCACTCGCGGCGATATGTTTGACGCAGAATTTGCACAAGGCCTGTCTCGCCTTAAGGATAATGTCCCGCCCTTCCCGATGAAAACCGCCGAAGCTATGCTCAAAGACGCATGGGGCGAACCTTGGGAGGCCCGGCTTACAAGCCTTTCAGACCCTATTGCAGCCGCTTCAGTCGCCCAAGTCCATAAGGCAACGTTAAAGTCTGGCGAAATCGTCGCAGTCAAAATCCTGCGCCCAAATATTCAATCCCGAATGTCAAAAGACATGGCGACAATTGAACTTGTAGCAAAGCTCGCCCATAGATTTGTCCCATCCGTGCGCCGCATGCGTCCGAAAGCCTTTATCAAAGAAGCGCGCCGCGCCGTCATGTTAGAACTTGATCTACGCCTTGAAGCTGCTTCCGCCTCAGAACTTAGCGAGATTGCAGACGAGACAGGGCTTTTCCGCGTCCCCAAATTGCATTGGGAATTAGTCGAGAAAAATGTCATGGTCTCCGAATGGATTGACGGCATTCATTTATCATCGCCCGAAATTCTAACGAACCCCTCCATTGACCGCAAAGACCTCGCGCGACAAATCATACAAAGCTTTTTAGCCTCGACGTTTCAATATGGCGTCTTCCACGCGGATATGCATGAAGGCAATCTCATCGTCGATGGTGACGGAAGACTTGTATTGCTAGATTTTGGGATTTTAGGCCGTCTTGGGGATGCTGAAATTCGGTTTGAAATTGATACATTATATGGATTTTTGCAGCGTGATTATCAGAAAATTGCCCAAGTCCACTTTGATATTGGCTATGTTCCACCCCATCACAGCGTAGAAGAATTTGCTAGCGCGCTGCGGGCTGTTGGAGAGCCTATATTTGGCAAAAAGGCCGAAGATGTATCTATGGCCAAGGTCTTGTTGCAGCTTATAGAAATTACTGAAATTTTTGACATGGAACTTCAACCGCAGCTTATTTTGCTACAAAAAACCATGATGCAAACCGAAGGCGTTGCTCGCCGCCTCGATCCTGTGTTTGATATGTGGGAAGCTAGCCGGCCTATTGTCGAAAAAGCTGTTCGCCGTGAGCTTGGCCCAGAGCGTTATATTAACGACTTTCTTGATGGTATCGAGCGTACACATAAAAGCTTGAAAACAATGCCAGATGCCGTGGATAATATCGCCAAACTTGCGCAAGCTTGGGTGGACGGGGATATAGACTTATCGTCTAAAATTTCACATATCTCAAAATCAGAAAATAAACACGCAAAGCCCTCTGCCCTATTAAAACCTATAGGCTTCACAGCTTTGGGAGCGTTGATAGCTTTGGCTAGCGCTTGGGCATTTGGACAGCTATAGCAATATATATGACACAGCGTATTTTACTCATAATTGGCGGTGGTATAGCAGCCTATAAATCTCTTTTCCTTATCAGGGAACTCGCCAAACGCGGTATAGATAGCCGCGTTATCATCACTCGCGGCGGAACAGAATTTGTCACGCCTTTATCAGCGGGCGCTTTATCAGGCGATAAGGTCTATACCGATTTATGGGACCTGACCGATGAAGCCGAGATGGGACACATAGAACTCTCACGCGCCGCCGACTTGATTGTTGTTGCCCCCGCCACGGCTAATATGCTCGCCCAAGCTGCGCATGGCGTAGCAGGAGATTTGGCTACAACAACACTTCTTGCCACCGATAAACGCGTATTATTTGCCCCTGCCATGAATGTACGCATGTGGGAAGCGGCCTCTACGCAACGCAATGTCGAGCAGTTAAAACAAGACGGGGCATTATTTGTCGGCCCCGACGCAGGCGCCATGGCGTGCGGAGAATTTGGTGATGGCCGCATGGCAGAACCGGATGTCATCGCGGATATGGTTCAAGCGGCCCTGCTAGGAGATACAACTCTTGACGGCTTGCGCGCGGCCAAACCTCTTAAAGGAAAACCCGCCCTTGTCACGGCTGGACCAACGCGCGAACCCATTGACCCTGTGCGCTATTTATCAAACCACAGTTCTGGAAAACAAGGTTATGCGATTGCCCAAGCTTTGGCGGACCTTGGCGCAGATGTCACGCTTGTATCTGGTCCTGTTACTTTGCCCGCGCCATTAGGGGTTAACCGCGTCATGGTCGAAACAGCGCGCGAGATGTTAGCGGCTTGCGAGGCGGTTCTTCCCTGCGATGTATTTGTCTCTGTCGCGGCCGTCGCAGATTGGCGGCCTGCTAAGACAACAAAACAAAAAACAAAAAAACCGGTAGGCGGCCCGCCCCCCTTAGAACTTGTTGAAAACCCTGACATTCTTAAAACGCTCTGCGCGCATGGAAAGCGGCCTAAACTGATTGTTGGCTTTGCTGCAGAAACCCATAATGTCATTGAACATGCTCGCGCCAAAAGATTGCGCAAAGATTGCAATTGGATCATTGCCAATGATGTATCTGGCGATGTGATGGGCGGAGATGACAATACAATGATATGTGTGACAGACACGGGCGAAGACGTTTGGCCACGTATGAGTAAAACCCGCGCCGCACGTAAACTTGCACAAGCCATCGCTGATGCGCTAGGGTCGGTAGACACGTAAAGGCCAAATTATGAAACACCCTCTTTTAGCCACCAGCTTCTTTGCCCTATCTATCAGCTCTATGTCCCCATCTGCGATAGCAGGAAATATAGCCAATTGCGAAATCGTCCTTATGGAAACCATAGCCGATGAAAATGGCAATGGCGGCGCGCAAGTTGCCAGTTATCGTCCAGCAGGAGATTTCATTGCCAGTGTCTATAGCCGTGAAGAGGACACATTAAACGAGATTGACGGACTGGCCATACGCGCGCTTTTATGCAGCCGAAAAGATGTTATTATTTCTGACACTGACTTTGATTTACTCGCGACAGGGGTACCATTTATTTTGTCGCAAAATTTCGATAGCAGCACCTCAAATTTGCTGACTTATTTTTTCAAAGATGGCAGCTTTCAATATACCCATAAGGGCGACGATTTATCCGATGAGGCTCTTGCAAAATTAACCCAGCGCCTTGTAGATTTTAATAGCCGAGAGGACACAATTGCAGCCTTAACAGCCGCACGTGCGAAAGCACGCCAAGAACAAGAGGCACAGGCTACAAGTGAAACCGCCGCCGAAGAGAACCGTGATGCTTCAGATGACATTGTGGATGATACAAAACCCATTGATATTGTTGAAATCGAACCCAACACCGCCCCTCTTGAGGCAGGCGTAGATATTGCTGAAACAGATGCGGATAATACGCTAGAGATAGATATTAAACAAGACGGCATAGAAATTGTTGAATTAAAAACGGCCGCAGAAGAAACAATCTCGCAGGCCCCTAAAGCCGATATCCCTAGTCCAGACACCGTAACAGCGCCGACCATTGATAGTATTCCAAGCGTTGATAGTATAAAACCCGATACGGGACCTGATCTCACATCACATGATGATAAATAAAACCCCTTAACGCATTTATGAAAGCTACCTATGTCCCTTACGGTTGAAATTAAACCTCTTAGCCACTTTAGCGGCTTAGAGCTCCCGCAATATGAAACTGAGCTTGCCGCTGGGGCAGATTTACGCGCAGCCTTGCCAGAGAATGACCCTATGATACTAGGTTCAGGCGAACGGGCTTTGGTGCCTACAGGCTTTGCTATGGCCTTGCCTGCTGGCTATGAAGCGCAAATTCGTCCGCGCTCTGGTCTTGCCTATAAACACGGGGTTACATGCTTAAACACTCCAGGTACGATTGATGCAGATTACCGCGGAGAAGTTAAAGTTCTGCTGATTAATCATGGCACAGAGCCCTTTAAAATCACACGCGGGGAACGTATTGCACAAATGGTTATTGCGCCCATTACGCAACCAAACTTCGAGCAAGTTCAAACATTATCAGACACGGCGCGCGGCGCAGGCGGCTTTGGCAGTACAGGCGTAAAATAATCTATGTAGATAATTTACCCCGTAGGTAATTTACCACATAGATAGTTTAAAAGACAGATTAAGGATAAGCTATGACAGACCTCATTCGCGGCAAAATTTATGATAACATCATGCAAACCATGGGAAACACGCCGCTTGTGCGCCTTCCGCGTATTACGAACGGCCTGCCTGCTGATCTGTGCTATAAACTCGAATTTTTCAATCCAATTGCCTCGGTCAAAGACCGTATCGGTATTGCCATGATCGAAGATCTCGAAGCCTCTGGAAAACTCAAATCGGGCGGAACCATTGTCGAACCAACCTCTGGCAACACGGGTATCGGCCTTGCATTTGCCGCGGCTGCTAAAGGCTATAAGGCGATACTTGTGATGCCAGAACAAATGTCGATAGAGCGCCGTAAGATGATGAAACTCCTTGGCGCAGAACTTGTCCTAAGCGAAGCGGCAGGCGGCATTCCTGGCGCTATGGCGAAAGCCGATGAGATTTGCGCAAAAACCCCTGGCGCGGTGCAAGCTGGACAATTCGTTAATCCCGCCAACCCTTTGATCCATTATAACACCACTGGTCCAGAAATTTGGAATGACTGCGCAGGACAAGTCGATGCGTTCATTTCAGGCGTTGGTACAGGCGGCACATTGTCAGGTACAGGAAAATTTCTCAAAGAGAAAAACCCCAATTGCCAGATCATCGCGGTCGAACCCGAAGGCAGCCCAATGATGTCCGAAGGCACAAAAGGCCCGCATAAAATCCAAGGTATTGGCGCAGGGTTTCTGCCTGACACATTGAATATGGATATAGTCGATGACGTTGTGAAAATCAGCAATGACGCCGCCTTTGGAACTGCCAAACATGTTGCTGCTGAAGACGGCGTTCCGATTGGCATCTCATCAGGCGCAGCGGTTGCCGCAAGCCTTATCGTCGGCGCACGGCCAGAAATGAAAGGCAAGCGCATTGTCACTATCATCCCAAGCTTCGCTGAGCGGTACCTCTCCACGCCGCTCTTTGATTAGAGGCTACAGCTTCAAAGCTTATAATGAACCCCGATCAAATCAAACGTTATGCGCGCCACCTTGTCCTCAAGGAAATTGGCGGAGCGGGGCAAAACGCTCTATTAGCCGCGCGAATTGCTATTGTCGGCGCTGGTGGGCTTGGCGGGCCTGTTGGCTTATATCTAGCTGCCGCGGGAATAGGGCATATCACGATCATTGATGATGACGTGGTTGATATGTCAAACCTGCAACGCCAAGTACAATTTACAACATCCGATATTGGGGAGAGCAAAGCCGCCCTTATGGCAAGTAAGCTTGCACACTTAGATCCTGATATTACCACGCAAGCGCAGAATTGCCGCCTTACTCCCCATAACGCGAAAGAGCTTTTATCAGATCATGATATTATTCTTGATGCTGTCGATGGTTTTGCGAGCCGTTTTGCCATCAATGATGCTGCGCTCGCATTGAAAACACCGCTCATTTCTGGCGCGCTTGGACGGTTTAACGGACATGTGAGTATTTTTGGAGCGCAACAAAACGCTCCGTGCTATCGGTGCCTAGTTCCAGAGATACCGCCCGATGAGGAAACATGCGCCGTAGTTGGTGTTGTTGGAGCGTTAGCTGGAGTTATTGGATCTGTGATGGCCATGGAAGCCATTAAACTCGTCACAAAAGCAGGACAAAGTTTAGACGGACGACT
>JBDVGI010000204.1:0-1254 GCA_039962885.1 Litorimonas sp.
AACGCCCCGTAGCCTAGCGCAGGCATAGCCTTAGTTGACATTTTTGTTATGGCGCTACGGACTATATCATAATCCTCCCGCGCGGCTTGGGATATGTCTGAAAAACTTACGGCCTTTAACATCGTATCGTGATAAAATCTGTATCCGCGCGCAAGACCCGTCAAGCCCCAAGCCTGCCCAAGCAACATCACATGACCGCTTTCCTCGCCTGTGAGATTCAAGGCAATTTGCATCAACTGTCCTGATGTATCTTGGCAATATTGTTTCGCCGCGCTCATATCTTCAAAAGGACGTGGGTCTATGTCGCGCTCTCGGCCATTAATCAGAGCGTCAACCCAAAACCGAGGAACATCGCTCGTCCGTAAAACCTTTGCTAGTGGCGTCGCAACTTCGTGGCGGCGTACAGGTTTCTCCGTATAAATTTCATCCACGCAATCGCGCCACCATTGGTAACGTATCGCGCCAAGCATAGGCTCGCTAACAAGTTCTGGAATTTTAGCGAGTTCAGAATGAAAGGCGTAAAATACAAGCAATGACTCCCGTACGTCCTTATCCGCAAACATAGCCGCGCGGTAACGGTCAGGGTCTGCTTTTTTTACGCGGTCAATCACATCAGGCGTTAGCATTATGTCTTCGTTCCAAATTGCCGCACAAGAATATCAAGCGAAACCACTGCATGACCTTGCGCATGTTAAGGTTTGTGCTTATTCCAATAATACGATTTTAACTATGACGAAAATGAGGATTTATAATGAAAAAAACGCTCACTTCTTTATCTGCGCTTAGCATATTAGCCGTAGCAAGCCCTGCTTTTGCCCATCACGGCGACAACACTAGCCTTTTATCGAATATCGCGCATTGGCTATCAAGCCCTGTGCACGGTCTATTGACGGTTGCGGCCATCGGCGTATTTGGCCTTGTCGCTTATAAAATCACCCGCAAAAAAACACAGGCTTAGGAGTATTTCATGTTACATAAATTTTTAAGTCAGTTTGACAGTCAAATCGATACAGCCAGCGCACATTGCGATATCCCATGTGGGATATATGACGCGCGTATCGTAACTTATTACGCTGTATCAGCTCTGCGCCAAATCGATATCTTGTTGAGCCTAAAAGACAAGGGCCTCTCCGAAACGGCTTTTGCTATGCAAGCCGCGCGTAACACAGCCAAAAAAGAAGAAATGGCCGAAAATTGTAAGCACCAAACACGTATCATCTGGGGTGACTTCATGAAGCCGAAAAACCAAGAAGA
>JBDVGI010000205.1:0-8238 GCA_039962885.1 Litorimonas sp.
GTGTATTATATAAAAAATGCGCTTTGAACGGCATTGTAATTGCAAGACATAACCTTGCGGTTATTACGAATGGAAAGATTATGACAAAAACGACTGGTGGCGATAGCAAAAGCACACTTTACTGCTCATTTTGCGGTAAAAGCCAGCATGAAGTTCGTAAGCTTATCGCAGGACCAACAGTCTTTATCTGTGATGAGTGTGTTGAACTTTGCATGGATATCATCAAAGAAGAAGGCAAAGGCTCTCTAGCTAAAACTCAAGAAGGCGTACCGACACCGCAAGAAATTTGCGACATTCTTGATGATTATGTTATCGGGCAGAACTACGCTAAACGTGTTTTAGCGGTAGCCGTTCATAACCACTATAAACGTCTCAATCATTCTGCCTCAAACCCAGATGTAGAACTCGCTAAGTCAAATATTTTGCTTATTGGCCCAACAGGGTGCGGTAAAACATTGCTCGCACAGACATTAGCGCGTATTTTGGATGTGCCATTTACAATGGCTGACGCGACGACGCTAACTGAGGCTGGCTATGTCGGCGAAGATGTTGAGAACATCATTTTGAAATTACTTCAATCTGCTGAATATAATGTAGAACGCGCGCAGCGCGGCATCGTCTACATTGATGAAGTCGATAAAATCAGCCGTAAATCTGATAATCCATCTATTACGCGCGACGTATCGGGTGAGGGCGTACAGCAAGCCCTGTTAAAAATCATGGAAGGGACTGTTGCATCAGTACCACCTCAGGGCGGACGTAAACATCCTCAGCAAGAGTTTTTGCAGGTCGATACGACAAATATCCTCTTTGTTGTTGGCGGTGCATTTGCGGGTCTTGATAAAGTTATTTCAAATCGCGGTGAAGGGTCATCTATCGGCTTCGGTGGAGCCATTAAAGAGGTTGATGAACGCCGCGTTGGGGATATTTTACAAGGCGTAGAACCTGAAGATTTAACAAAGTTTGGTCTTATTCCTGAATTTGTGGGCCGTTTGCCTGTTATTGCGACTTTGACAGATTTGGACGAAGAGGCTTTGATTATTATTCTAACGAAACCGCGTAATGCACTTGTTAAACAATATCAGACGCTTTTCGATATGGAAGATGTGAAACTGACCTTCTCCGAGGATGCGCTTAAGGCGATTGCGAAAAAAGCGTTGACCCGAAAGACTGGCGCGCGCGGATTACGGTCTATCATGGAAGCTATCTTGCTAGACAGCATGTATGATTTGCCGAGTTATGAGGGCGTAGAGGAAGTTGTTATCAATGGCGAAGTCGTTGAAGGCAGCGCTAAACCGCTTCTGATTTATGCGGAAAAAACCAAGAAAAAAAATAAAGCGTCATAAGTTGTGATTTACGCGGTATAAACGCGTGAATTTGTAAAAAGACATGGAGTTTTCAGCCGAATAGGCTTGAAACCCGAGCATGTACATCCCATTTATTACGATAGAGCCCGCCAAAAAGGTGTGCCAAAAGCATAAGAGATGAGCATGGTTGACACCGCTAAAGAGACACAGCCCACACCTGCAGTAAATGGGAATTTGCTGCCTGTACTGCCTTTACGCGATATCATTGTGTTCCCGCATATGGTTGTGCCACTTTTTGTAGGTCGTGAAAAGTCTATCAATGCGCTTGAAGAAGTCATGCGACAAGAAAAGCGTATCTTACTGCTCTCTCAACTTGATCCTGCGCTAGATGAGCCCTCTGCCGAGGATATTTATCATAATGGGTGTGTCGCCAAAATCTTACAACTTCTAAAGCTGCCAGACGGCACGGTTCGGGTTTTAGTTGAAGGACAAGAACGTGCCGCTGTTGAAAAATTTACCGATAATCCGTCATTTCTAGAAGCGCATATTAAAATTGTTGAATCTAAAACGAAAAATAAAAAGACCATTATCACATTGGCTAAAGATGTTCGCGAAGCCTTTGAAACCTATAGTAAACTGAATAAAAAAATCGCCGAAGAGGTGGTGACATCTGTGGTTGAAACACGCGAGTCTTCAAAGCTTGCTGATATCATCGCAGTTCATGTGAACGCTGAAATTAAACAAAAACAAGAATTGTTGGCAGAAACAATCATTGATGAGCGTTTGTCTATGATTTTGGGTTTAATTGACGGCGAGGCCTCTGTTTTGAAGGTTGAGAAGAAAATTCGCGGGCGTGTGAAACGTCAAATGGAAAAAACACAGCGAGAATATTATCTTAATGAGCAAATGAAAGCCATCCAGACTGAACTTGGCGGCGGTGAAGGCCCAGATGAAATTAATGAACTGAAGGCGAAAGCGGAAGAGGTTAAACTTTCCGAAGAAGCTCGCAAAAAAATAGACGCTGAGATTAAGCGGCTCAAGCAAATGAGTCCAATGTCGGCAGAAGCGAATGTTTCGAGAAATTATATTGACTGGATGTTGTCTGTGCCATGGGGCAAAACAAAGCGCGTGCAACGCGATCTCGCCAAAGCACAAGCCATTTTAGATGCGGATCACTATGGCCTTGATAAGGTCAAAGAACGCATCATAGAGCATCTGGCTGTGCAAACGCGTACGAAAAAGGTCAAAGGCCCAATTCTTTGTCTTGTTGGTCCGCCAGGGGTTGGGAAAACATCACTTGGTAAATCAGTCGCACGCGCTATGGGACGAGAATTTGTTCGCGTGTCTTTAGGCGGCGTGCGGGATGAGTCTGAAATTCGTGGCCATCGCCGTACTTATATTGGGTCAATGCCAGGGCGCATCATTCAATCTATGAAAAAAGCGAAATATAACAACCCGCTATTCTTGTTTGATGAGATAGATAAAATGGGATCTGATCATCGCGGAGACCCATCTGCGGCGTTGTTAGAAGTGCTGGATCCAGAACAAAATGATACATTTAATGACCATTATTTAGATGTGGATTACGATTTGTCGGATGTAATGTTTATAACAACGGCCAATTCTATGAATATGTCACAGCCTTTGCTTGACCGTATGGAAATTATTCGCGTGCCAGGTTATACAGAAGATGAGAAAGTCGAAATTGCGCGGCGTCATCTTATCCCTGAGCAAATCAAAGATCACGGCTTAAAGACGAAGGAATTCTCACTCAGCGACGATGCCGTGCGGGCGATTATTCGCTATTATACGCGCGAAGCTGGTGTGCGTAGCCTTAAACGTGAGATCGCAAGGCTTGCGCGTAAATCGCTAAAAGAAATTGTCTCTAAAACAACGAAATCCGTTGCGGTGACGCCAGACAATATTGGCGAGTTCCTTGGTGTGAAAAAGTTCCGATTTGGTAAAACTGATACCGAGGACCAAGTTGGTATCGTTACTGGCCTTGCTTGGACAGAGGTTGGCGGTGACTTGCTCACCATCGAAGCTGTATCTATGGCAGGCAAAGGTAAAATGACGATTACGGGAAACTTACGCGACGTCATGAAAGAATCAATTTCTGCGGCAAATTCCTTTGTTCAAGCGCGCGCGCCAGAATTGGGTATAAATCCGCGTCAATTCCGCTCCACTGACATTCATGTTCATGTGCCAGAAGGCGCGACGCCAAAAGACGGGCCAAGCGCCGGCGTGGCTATGATTACGGCTATGGTGAGTGTGTTGTCTGATATTCCTGTGCGCAATGATGTTGCTATGACAGGCGAGATTACTTTACGCGGACGTGTGTTGCCGATTGGCGGGTTAAAAGAAAAACTACTCGCAGCGTTGCGTGGAGGGGTTAAAACCGTTCTGATTCCCCAAGAAAACGAGAAGGATTTGGCAGAGGTTCCAGACAATGTGAAGTCCGCTTTGACCATCATTCCAGTTGGAAATGTCACTGATGTGCTATCGCATGCACTCTCGAAGCCAATTACACGCATTAAGTGGACAGAAAGTGACGCAGAAACGCTCGCAGGGCTCGCTTTTAAGACAGAAACTATTGACGTGGGCAAACAATCAGCGCATTAAGCGCTCGAAATGTGAAGCCTACTTCGCATGATGATATGGACGGGCGGTTAGCTCAGCTGGTAGAGCATCTCGTTTACACCGAGAGGGTCAGCGGTTCGAACCCGTTACCGCCCACCATATCCACAAACTTACAGCACATTTCGTAGACTCCAGTTATATCTAATTATTATAGCAACAGTTGTAACGCCTTGAATGTTCGGCTGTCTCTAGGGTAATAAAACTGACAAGCTTTATGCGTGAAGGTCAGTCTATGAGTGATGAATTTGACTATGTAATTGTTGGGGCAGGCTCGGCGGGCTGTGTTGTCGCGCATAGATTATCAGAAGACCCAACCGTAAATGTGTGCCTCCTTGAAGCAGGGGGAACGCATAAGCATTGGAGCGTTTGGGTGCCTTTGGCGGCGATTTTGAATATGGTCACTCAGAAACGCAATTGGGCATATAAGACCGTTGCGCAAAAGGGTTTAAATGGACGCCAAGGTTATCAACCTCGCGGAAAAATGCTAGGCGGCTCATCAAGTCTAAATGCTATGGTTTATAACCGCGGACATGCTCAAGATTATGATGAATGGGCGCGGTTAGGGAATAAGGGCTGGGCGTGGAAAGAGGTTCTGCCATATTTTAGAAAATCCGAAAATTACGAACCCGTTGAAGATCAGACAGATTATGAGGGGGTTCACGGCACGGGCGGCCTGCTTAACGTCGCGCGTTTGCGGAGTCCAGGATCGATTAATGAGGTTTTTTTTGAGGCCTCGCGTCAGAACCAATATAAAATCCATGAAGACCTTAACGCTATGACGCAAGGCGCGGATTATGAAGGCATGGGGTATTATGACGTGACGCATAAAAATGGCGAGCGTTGGTCGACAGCGCGCGCATTTTTAGATACCGCCAAAGACCGCCCAAACCTGACGGTGATAACCAATGCGCATAGTGAAAAACTTATCCTCGATGAAAAGCGCGTCACAGCTGTGCAATATATGTCACAATCGGGCCGCCAAATTATTACAGCTAGGCGTGAGGTTGTTCTATCAGCAGGGGCATTTGGATCTGCGCAAATCATGCTGCTCTCAGGTGTCGGCGCAGCGGATAAACTCGCTCCATTTGGGATAGAGCAAATACATGATTTGCCGGGCGTGGGAGAAAACCTGCAAGATCATATCGACTATGTCATGGCGTATGACGCCAAGGTGAAAGACAATGTTGGGTTTTCTATTATGGGCGGATTTCGGTTCATCCGCGAAATCTTCAAATATAGAAAAAACCGCACAGGCATGCTCACCACGAATTATGCAGAGAGTGGTGGCTATTTCTTTACAGATAAATCCGAGCCGTCCCCAGATATTAAACTCACCTTTGTTCGTTCGGTTGTGGATGATCATGGACGTAAGCTGCATTGGGGGCATGGATATAGCTGCCACACAACTGTGTTGCGTCCTAAAAGCCGCGGGCGGATTTGCTTGCAATCGGCTGACCCAATGGCAGCACCCCTAATTGACCCTGCTTTCCTTGAGGATGACAGGGATATGGAAACATTGTTTCGCGGCGTGAAAAAAACACAAAGCATCCTAAAGGCACCGGCTTTCGATAAGGTGAGGGGCAAGCCGTTTTATGCTTCTGACACGGATGATGACGATGTTCTACGCGAGGATATTCGCAACCGAGCTGATACGGAATACCATCCAGTAGGTACATGCAAAATGGGGAGTGATGACATGGCGGTTGTTGATGACCGTTTATGTGTGCATGGTCTCAAAGGTTTACGGGTCGCAGATGCTTCTATCATGCCGAATCTTGTATCTGGAAATACTAATGCACCTACGATTATGATTGGTGAGAAAGCGGCAGACATGATTAAACAAGATTGGTTAAAGCCATAATATGCTTAAGTTTGGGCCTGTTTTGACTCTCCAGAGCTGTTAGGCATAACTTGCATGTTCTAGCCTGTAATAAAGATAGGATTTACACTGATTTCTGATTGACGTGCATAGTTCTTATAGTTATGACGCGCTCACATCTTAGCGGGTGTAGCTCAGTTGGTTAGAGCGCTGGCCTGTCACGCCAGAGGCCGCGGGTTCGAGTCCCGTCACTCGCGCCATTTTATTTAAAATGGCTAAATTACAAATAGTAGTTTAATCCGCTAAGATGGATATTCCTGAAAACAATACAATAAGCGTTACATGCCTATTTCAATCGAGATAATTTCGTGTCAACAGGTACCATGCGATTATTTTATAGTACTTTAGCAATTTTCTTCTCTTTTTTGACCATGCCAATCTTAGCCAAAGCGCAGGACGTTCCACGCAAGGGTATTGACGCAGCCATAGAGAATGCAATTCGCCCGATTACCAATACTCTTTCAGAGTTTATTTTCTTCTCGATTAAAGTCGCAGGCGCAGATGTTCCGCTCATTGTTGTTTGGCTTATCATTGGCGCGGTGTTTTTTACAGGTTATCTTGGATTCATTAATGTGCGCGGGTTTAAGCATGCGATAGATATCGTCAGCGGCAAGCATGATAAGGATAGCTCTAAATCTGCGCATAAAGGCGAAATAAGCCACTTCCAAGCGTTGACGGCGGCAGTGTCAGGGACTGTGGGGATTGGGAATATAGCAGGCGTAGCTGTGTCAATTTCTATTGGCGGGGCAGGGGCGATATTCTGGGTCATACTGGCTGGACTTATCGGAATGACAACGAAATTTGTGGAATGCACATTGGGCGTGAAATATCGGCAAGTTAATGCTGATAGGAGCGTTTCTGGCGGGCCGATGTATTATTTGCGAAATGGCCTCGCAGCGCGTGGTCTGGGAGGACTCGGAAAATTTTTAGGGATGTTTTTCGCCATTAGTATAGTTATTGGCTGTCTTGGGATTGGCAATATGTTTCAATCTAACCAAGCCTATTCGCAGCTTTTGGCTGTGACGGGAGGGCAAGAGAGTGTCCTGCAAGGGAAAGGTTGGCTTGTCGGCGCGTTCATGGCGGTTTTGGTGGCTATGATTATCATTGGCGGTATCAAATCCATAGCGAGGGTTACGGCCAAGCTCGTCCCGTTTATGATCGTGATATATATTGCGGGGGCACTTGTGGTCTTAGTTATGAATGCTGGCGAACTCCCGCGCGCTATTGGCCTAATATTCACACAAGCCTTTACGGGTGACGGTGTCATTGGCGGGGCAATAGGGGCGATGATTATTGGCTTTCGCCGGGCCGCTTTTTCCAATGAGGCAGGCCTCGGATCTGCGGCGATAGCCCATTCTGCAGTCAAGACGGATGAGCCGTTAACAGAAGGCTTCGTTGCCTTGCTAGAACCATTTATCGACACGGTTGTAGTGTGCACTCTCACAGGGCTTGTGCTTGTGACGGCGTTTCCGCCAGAGGTATTTATGGCCGATGGTATTGTTGGAATAGAAATGACTTCAGCGGCGTTCGAGAAAAGCTTGCCTTGGTCGCCTGTGCCTCTATCCATTATTGCCTTTTTCTTCGCGTTTTCAACTATGCTGACATGGGCCTATTACGGAACAAAAGGCTGGACTTATGTGTTTGGTGAAGGGCGCGGTAAGGAGATGGTATTTAGTGCAATTTTTTGTCTATTTATCGTCATAGGTGCGTCGGTACAGCTCAGCGCTATTCTCGATTTTGCTGATGCGCTTATCTATATTATGGCTATCCCAAATTTGATAGGTCTGTATATTTTAGCGCCAGAAATCAAACAAGATTTAAAGGTATATTGGGGAAAATACAGCCGCCAATAAGGACGTGAATTATTGCTTGGCAGGCTATGACTTAAACAGTTTCTAACAAGCCTTTTTCAAAGACTTTCGCGATCATCTTTAATGACCGCAATTGCTCTTTAGTGGGCAGGGATAAAACTGGCATACAGGTTTTGTTGACATCGACGATGTAAATTTTACCGTCAACCTTATCGCGCATCACATCAATGGAACCGAAATCCAGCCCCATAGCTTGA
This sequence comes from Litorimonas sp., assembly GCA_039962885.1. Classification (GTDB taxonomy): domain Bacteria; phylum Pseudomonadota; class Alphaproteobacteria; order Caulobacterales; family Maricaulaceae; genus Litorimonas. The sequence continues at coordinate 7,895 of JBDVGI010000205.1, forward strand.
CAGAATGTCTCAATCAAAGTCAGCTCATTTTCTGAAAAACGGTCTTGCGCTAAATGGACGGTTGTATTTAGGTATGATGTAGAAAAGATTTTATCAAAGGCTTTATGTTTGTGGAATACGGCCCCGACTTTGCCAAACACACAGGCGATGCGGAGGTCTTCGCTAGTATCCCCTGAAAAAGAACTATCTATAAAGCGTTGGTAGCAATACCCGTCTTTGACATCTGTTTTTGGGATAGGGCAGGTTATAATACGGCCATCATGCGTACCATTTTCATCAGACTTCTCTACGGCTCTGCCTGTAAACGTCAGTGGGTCAATGGCAATATCGTAATCAAAGACGGA
>JBDVGI010000206.1:0-2912 GCA_039962885.1 Litorimonas sp.
AAGGGCGGAAAAATGCGAGCATAACACCTGATGCCATATCACCAAGGCTACCCTTAAGAGCAAAACCAAGCGCAAGCACCATAGCTCCGACGATCGTAGCTATAAAGCCTAGCGGAATACTCAGTGCAGATAATGACGCAATAACAACGGCAAACAGACCGCCAAATAAAACTATGGAGCCTAAAAACTTCGCGATTGTTATATCGAGATTTGGGAGTTTTTGAGAGGCCTTTACTGTCGCGCCAGATAGTTTGCGAACAATAATACGCCCTATGATGAATATTAAAAAAGCAGCAATTAACTTAGGACCAAAGCTTAGCGCCCATGCCTGCAGTTCAGGTAGCTTTTCATTCATTAAAGCATTTAAATCCACTCTAAGTTCCCCTTATTACCATTGCATATCAACAAGTATGAAATCTGCCAGACATGTTTTTAATCAAATTACAAACGTTCGTTATAGCATGCAGAATTGCATGTCAAAAATATAGATGTAAACATCTCTAACAATTAATACATGTTAGCATTTAACAATCAAGTGCGGCACGTAGATAAACCTACAACAGGTATAATCCGTTCCGCTCCATCATCCGTCATATGGGATAAAGTACCTGCTTTAAATCGTGTACTCCAAGTCAGTTCTTCTATTTGACGCAGTGATAATAACAAAGTTGATGAAATGGTGTTATCACCGTCTTGGCTCGTCACCTCTTCTGTAAGACTTTGTTGGGTGAATTGCTGTTGAAACTCTTGTCCTGAAACTTCTGTTATAACAAGCCGCGTTTCGCCGTTTGGTCCTGCCCAGACAGCCCCATTATCTTGCGATTGAGAGAAAAGAATAAACCGCCGCTCATCATCAGCACTCCAAACAAATAACCCGCAATCATCCCGGCTTAAAGAGCGGGCGCTTAACCGCGTTTTTACTTCCGCGCCGTTACGCGGTTTTTGAGCTGAAGACTTATCCGCTTTTGCAGTCTTAGATGCGCTCGGCTCTGTATTTGAAGATGTCGCGCATGCGCTTAGCAATAGAGTCGCCAGCAAGGCTGTCAAAGCAATCAATATATATCTCATACGCAATGCTTAGTACCATCGTCCCGTTTCTGAAAGCACAAATTGAATACCATCGGGTTCAAACCCGTAAAAACCTAAAACAACCGCAGCCCGCTTATCCTTTGTTTCAACGCGCATATTGACTGTATAAACGCCATCAGCTTTAAAACGAAGTTGAGCAGAAATGTCTTGCTTATTCCCGTCCCATACGCTTTGCCCGCGCATATCGATAACTATATCGCCTTCATCACAGAGAAGAGGTCCTGCCAACTTAGGTCCTTGCCAAAACCACGTTGCCTCATTGGCTTGCATAAAATCAGTTTCAGCCTGCCCTTCTATAGTTTTGCATTTTGACCCAAATTTTGCCTGAGTAACTTGTGCCTTTATATCTCCATGCAATCCGCGAATACGCGGATCAAGCAATGGTAGCTGCGCAATCGCAACATCAATTTGAACGTCTTTTGCTGTTTTAAATCCTGCCAAACCTTGTAAATTAAAACCAGAATTTTGCACAGAAAAGTCTAAAAACTCTCTGCCCGTTAGAAGTTTAGCAGGTGATGTTTTAAACGTAAGCGGCGCGCGGCTTTTGCCAAAGGCCATATCCGCTTGACCCTGCCATATAGTCCCGTGAAATCTCGCATTTTGAGCCATATGAGCCGGGACAACATGAGGGCCAATCCATGCCAATGGCAAGGCGGAAATAATGGCAACACCGCTGCCAATTATAACGCTTAGAATCAAAGCTGTCTTTTTCATAAGCTGAAACTAGCGTGACAGCTATGTACCATTCACGCGTAATGGCGTGAATGTAAATTGCGCGGAAACCAGTCCGTCTTGACGGCGATTAATTTGTGCGCGCGTGACTTCAACCGCGTAATCACCTTCAAGCGTGAGCAAAAAGTTATAAATCTGTGCAGATGTCGTTTCATCAAACCAAACCTGCAAAGCATCATTAGAAGCAGGCTGAACACGTGAAATAGCTATATTCGCTGCGCGGGCGGTTTCAATAATAGCTGTCGGGTTAAAGGCTTGTTCCCCAAGTGAACTCCGCGAAGCGTTCGTTAAGCGCGGGACGGCGCGCTGCACGATAGAGTAGTTTCGAATGGCCGTTTCATATTTCGCTCGGCTGTCAGACTTAGCCTTAAAGGTCGGTTTAATAGCTAGTTGCCACGCCCCTACGAAAATGCATAACGGTAGAGCAATAGCAATAAGCCGTTTTTCACTTGCCGAAAAATTAGACGGTGAAAGCTTGGCAAAAACACTCATGTTCCGCCTCCTAGGCGCAAAACTGCATCGCCTATAAATTGACCGCCCTGCTCTCGCACTCCGACAGCTTCAAACACGCCGCCAAAGTTGGAAACTGCCGTTTCCAAATCTGTCGCGCTGGCAAATCCAGGATAAATAATTCGCAAAGAAAGCTCCGAGCGAGATTTGTCATATTGCACAGTTTCTATAACAACCCCTTCTGTTTGCCCAACACCATCGAAAAGTATTTTTGACAAAGTTAGAAACTTTACGTTTTGTTTTGGACCTGATTGAATAGCTCGCGTAGCCGCTAAAGCAGGGTTAGTCGGCGCAGCTTGTCCCGTTGTTTCCGTATAAAGACGCGACGTTTCCGATTGAATAAACAAGGCTTCTTGCCCTTTTGCGCGCGCAGTTGCCGCTTCTAATCCTAGCCATGACACGGCGCATAGAAAAAATAACGCAGCCAAGCGGCCCAAAGTTTGAATGTTTATTTTCATACCAGACACAGCAAAGGAGTTTTGAGGGGCAAATGCATTTTGCCGCAAATTAATCGCTGTATCCACCTCCAGAAAATCTAGCAAAGTCTCAGAGCTTGTTACATGTTCAACACTTTGCTCTGG
>JBDVGI010000207.1:0-2858 GCA_039962885.1 Litorimonas sp.
GGGTCTTACGTTTGATATCTTTGAGATCTGCCCTTGGGGTACGATACGTTCGCCAGATGTTTGTTTAATACGTCTCATTCTTCACTCCATGAGGATGAAGATGAGCAAAGTCTCTCTTAGCCCAGACCTAAATCTGTGCCACGGACACTGAGACACAAGCGTTGACGTTAGACACTCATTGTTTGGGTTGAAGAAAACTACTTCACTGTCAAACCAAACATTGTATCAATAGATTTATGAAAAACTCGCCAAACCCAGTTACCGTTTCAGTTCCAGACTTACCAGTTGGTTGGTTTGCTTTATCATACACGGCACTTGCTTATAATCGCCTAGCTATAGTGGGCACAGATGAGGATGTTCGCGGAGCCTTCAAAAAAGACCGAGATCATGCATGGCAGCTTTCTAAGAAGGCGTCCGCTAAGATATGGGTTTTTGATGGGGATGGATTATATGAGAGCCTTTCATTCCCCTTACTCGCACCCTTTCCAATAATTGATCAATTTCCAGACGGTAATTGGCTAGTTGCTAATTCTCGCTCTCAAGGAGATGGAAACGCGCGTATATTCCGGTCAAATGGAACCGAGGCGGGGCGTATTGAACTAGGCGACGGTATTGAACACATAAAAATAGACGAACAAAACCGTATTTGGGTGGGCTGGTTTGACGAAGGTATCTTTGGAAATGATAAATGGAGCTATCCTGGACTTAGATGGCCTCCCAGTTCATCAGGTATAGCGGTCTTCAACATCGAAGGTGAATTGATTAAGCATGCCTCCATTAAATCAATTGCCGATTGTTATGCTTTGAACATTTTTGATAGTGAAGCATGGTCTTGCACATATACTGATTTCCCAATCTTGCAGATGAGTGACACCGAAGAGAAAATATGGACATCTAACCTTTCTGGAATCCGTGCTTTAGCGATAAACTATCCGAATGTGCTGGTCGCAGGGGGATATAACGAAAATATCAATTGTATATCTTTAGTAGAACTGACGAAGGATACAGCGAAAGTGAAAATGACGTGGCAAACGGATTTGATCTCTGGGAAAACAGAAATTTTGTTACTGGATGGGCGCGCAAATATTATCCATCTAGTATCTAATAAAAAATGGCATCGTTGGGACGCTACCGAATTCTAAGGTAGCTCTTACAGGTTTTCCTAATTCTCTGAGCGGCTTAAAATCGCCCAATCTAAGCCTCTGAGCCAGAGGCGATAAACGCCCAAAATAGGGCACTCGGTAATTTTTTATATCCCACAAAAGCGGGCGCAATTAAGGTTTACATCCAATACCTATTCAATTTCCATCTCTTTAAGTCTACATCTACACCGTATTTTTGTGCGAGATTTTGGAGTTCTTTTTCATGACGGACTTTCACCTCTTTATACCCACCCCAATGGGAAAGGTATATTTTCATATCCATTTCTGCTTGATTTCGATCTCGTATTTGTTCCGCTTCATGTTCAAATCTATTTTTGTTGGGCATGAATGTAAGGTAGCTCAAATATAAGCAGAAAACTAGAGTTCGATTACAACTCTATACGCATTTAATAATGGAAAACTCAAAATCATCCGTTAACCTGACAATACCCATATAAGTGCTATAGTTGTTTCCACTTTCCTAGTGCTTTCCCATTCTTATAAATCGTATCCCCTACAATGACTGAACTGTTAGTAGACCATTGCTCTACTCTTTGTTTAATACAAATAGGGTTATCTGCGCACACACTGCCTTTGAATTCCAAGCCTAATAAATCCTTCATTTGATTGGAAGTAGGAAACCACATGTTGTGTTTAGATTCCCATTTGACGGATCCTTCTTGATATGAATCTTGTGACTTACTGAGAGAGATTATACGCACATTGATACGATTCTGGACATGCCACCAAACTTCTGAGTCAAAACCTGCTTGAGCCTCTAATCTTTTCTGAGTATTCGATAAAAATGGATTTTCTCTGTTGTCGAGCTGATTAAGTTGTCCTGACGTTAGAGCAGATTTCATTATTAACGCATTCCAATGGAAACCAACAGAAGGTTCGTCAACAAACTCTATTTCTTCAAAAAATGGAAGAATTCCCGCGCATCCTGAATAACAAAAAGCGACTACCATAGCGCTTCTGCGTTGTACTAAAAGGTTTTCAGCAATTTTTAACGCGACATTATTAGTACCGCCTTCAGAACTTAAAATTACTGAGCTAAATTCAGTTAGGTTTTGGTCTTTTACAATCCAATCTGTAGTTAATGGCCCTATCCATAAGTCTGGTACATTGTTTTCATTAATAATTGCTTCTTTGTCATTTAGCGCGTCATTCTTCTCAATGTGTATGTTAAAGGGGCGGCAACTGGCTAGTCCAATTACAGTAATTTTTAAAACTACTTTTACGATACCAGCCAGTTTCATTTTAGCCTCCGTATGGCTTTGTCACGTTAACTCCCCTTTTCCGGTTCTATGCTAATTGAAGGGCATGAAAACATCAATCTATTCTCGTCATCGCTTCCATCTTGATATTATTCGGCGTGCTGTTTGGATGTATTTTAGGTTCAATCTAAGCTTTCGTGATGTGGAAGAGCTGATGATCGAACGCGGTGTCGATGTAAGCCATGAATAAATAGTAAGAGTGTAGTCGTAGACTCCCAAAACCTGCCGCATAGGTGTTGACGCAGTCACAAACCTGAGTTCAATCTTCTTCTTTGCCACTTATTGCTGCCTACCTCAGTGTCTTACTTTGGGCGAGTTTAAGCCGCTCAAGCCTATTATGACTATATTGGAATTCCGAGTTTTTGATAAACCGCAAGAGCACTTTCGTTTTGATTTGTGGTGATGAATGAAGTGAGATTTTGAAGGCTTAATAAAG
>JBDVGI010000208.1:0-16389 GCA_039962885.1 Litorimonas sp.
GGCCAAGTAGCAGACGTACTTTTTCTCCGCCCGATAGTTTCTCTACCTTGGTCTCGACTTTTTCGTGAGCAAATCCCATTTGTGCCGCTGCGCTTCGAGCTTGGCTTTGCGCTGTGCCTTTGGGTAGTTTTTGCGCAACATGGTCCAGTACGGTTTCGCCCGCGGTAAGCTCGTCAAGTTGATCTTGCGAGAAGTAACCAATGCGCAGGCTTGATGAGGCTTTGCGTTCCCCCGTCATTAACGGCAAGCGCTGGGCAATGGATTTTACAAGTGTCGTTTTCCCTTGGCCATTCGCACCAACAATCGCGACGCGGTCGTCAGGATCCAAACGAAGATTTACACCCGATAGAATTTTTGCATCTTCGCCATAACCCAAATCCGCATTTTCTAATTGCAGCATGGGCGGCGCGAGTTTTCCTTTTGGCGCAGGAAACGAGAAGGGCGTTGTACGCTCGGCTATCGGGATAGCGATGTCCTGCATTTTTTCTAGCATTTTCACGCGAGATTGGGCTTGGCGAGCTTTCGAGGCCTTGGCTTTGAAACGATCAACAAAAGCCTGTAGATGGGCTTTATCTGCATCTTGTTTAGCCTTTTGCGCGGTGAGCTGAGCTGTCTTCGCGGCGCGTAGGGTCATCCAATCATCATAACCGCCTGTTGTTAGCATGAGTTGTTGATGTTCTAGGGCTAAAGTGTGTGTCACTGACCGGTTGAGTAATTCACGGTCATGGCTGACCATAATGACTGTGTGGGGGTACTTGCGGATATAGCCTTCGAGCCACGCTGCGCCTTCTAGGTCAAGGTAATTGGTTGGCTCATCAAGCAATAGCACATCGGGTTCTGAAACTAACACGCCTGCGATAGCCGCGCGCATCCGCCAACCGCCTGAAAACTCTTTTGTCGCGCGGTGAAAATCATCAGGTTTAAAGCCGAGCCCTGACAGAACAATCGCTGCGCGCGTATCGGCATTCCACGCATCCATATCCGTAAGGCGTTCGTAAATCTCGCCTATTTTGTCGGGATCTGTTTCTGTTTCTGAGGCTTTCATCAGGCGGTGGCGCTCTTGGTCGGCGGCTAATACGACGTCCATGATTGTGTCATCAGAGGCGTCAACCTCTTGGGCTACCCAACCCAAGCGCGCATTTTTGTTTAGACGAATAGAGGCGTCGCTTGTCGGGCTTTCAATTTCTTCACGGATGAGGCGCAGCAGAGTCGACTTTCCCGTTCCGTTGCGACCAATCAAGCCAACTTTCCAGCCCGCAGCAATGGAGGCGTTGGCGTTTTTGAACAAGGGACGGCCCTGCACGGCATAGTCGAGATCGGTAATAGATAACATGCGCGCTCCTTAAGGCGTTAGCCGCAAAAGGCAAGCACCAAGACGCATCTGTTTTTGATTAGGGTAAGCGGCGCTTATCTATGCGACCAATCCTGCGGATCTGCATTATTGCCAGGAGACAGTCCGATGATATCGCCCTGTGTGTTCACGCCCAAACCTAGAACTGTGCGGTTCGCGTAGTTGAAATAGGCTGTGACCTGATTGATTTCTAGAATCTCCCCATCACTGTAACCAAGCTCGCGTAATTCATTGACCATAGTTTCGCTACAGACAGAGGGGGTGAGTGTTAGATTGCGCGCATAATGAAGGGCGGATTTTTCGGCTTGAGATAATGGCGCCACGTCGATGTTATCTGCGTCCATGGCGGCCCGAATAGCGCTAGAACGCTCATTATCATTCAACAAACGCGATAGCCCTGCGAAATGATGGTCAATACAATAGGGGCACTTATTTAGAAGACTGACCCAAACGCCGATAGTTTCCAGAAACCATTTGGGAACTTCGTTATTTGAATGATGAAGTACATACTTATAAATCGCCATATGGCCTTCCATCGTATGGGGACGCAGGCTATGGGCCATCATAATATTATCAACATTATTGTCGGGCCCTTTGACGCGATCATAGAGCTTGCGCAGGCGGCCTGTTGCCTGACTATAAGGAATAGTTTTTATAAAAGTCATGCGCGGCCTCGTGCGATTCTTATTGGGGTTAAGCGTGCTTAACATGAAAGTCATTGGCGTAGTTGCTATTTATATCAAAGAAGAAGTTGGTTCTAATCCGCGCCCTGAATGAGGTCTAAAAATGCGGGGCCGAACTTTTCGTATTTTACAGCGCCGACGCCTGAGACATCCAACATTGCCTCTGGGCTATCAGGGCGCTTTTTGGCCATGTCGATGAGGGTCGCATCGGAGAAGACGATATAAGCGGGCTTGCCGAGGTCACGGGCAATGTCCATGCGTTTGGCTTTTAAGCGAGATAACAGGCCTTGATCACGTTCGGATAAGGCGGTTTGGGAGGCGGTGTTTTTGCGCTTGCCTTCTGCGCGCTTATTGGCTTTTGCCGTGACAATCGCTTTACATTCAAATGTTTCATGACCTTCCATAACGGCGAGGCCTTTTTCTGTGATTTTCAACGCGCCAAAGCGTTCAATGTCCATATCAATATGACCGCTCGCGAGGGCTTGTCGGATGAGGCCTTGCAAATAAGGCGACCCGATAGCTTTGGCTTTGCCGTAACCCTTAGTGTCTTGATGCCCAAATTGGCGTACCCGTTCTGTGTCGGCCCCGCGTGCCACAGCAATGACGTGTGATTGACCAAAGCGCGCGCCCGTATCCTCTATGGTTGTCAGCACATGCTGTAAGGGTTTGGTCGCATCGACCATGACGGGCGGGTTTTCGCAATTATCGCAATTCCCGCAAGGGGCGGCCTCCTCGCCAAAATAGGCGAGCATCACTTGGCGGCGGCAGGTTGAGGCTTCGCAATAGGACAATAGGGCATCGAGCCGTCTGAGTTCTCTGATTTGGTGATTTGAATCTGAACCATCATCCATGATGAATTGACGGCGCATACGCACATCATCAAGGCCGTAACAGAGCGCGGTTAAGGCGGGTGCGCCGTCGCGTCCTGCACGGCCGATTTCTTGATAATAGGCCTCAAGCGAGCCAGGCAGATTTGTGTGATACACAAAGCGTATGTCAGGCTTGTCGATACCCATGCCAAAGGCTACCGTGGCGACGATGACTAGCCCGTCTTCGGCCATGAAACGCTCTTGCGTGTCAAAGCGAAGCTGCGCATCTAGCCCCGCGTGATAGGGCAGGGCCTTATGTCCTGCGGCGTTTAAATGGGCGGCAAACTCTTCGGTGTTTTTACGAGAGAGGGCATAGATAATGCCTGATTGACCGCGTACGCTTTCCATAAATTTGGTGAGCTGTAATTTGCGGTCGGTCTTGGCCTTAATCGCAAGGGATAGATTGGGCCTATCAAAACCCTGCACAATAATCTGCCCGCGATTATTGAACAAGGCTCTGGCAATGTCATCGCGCGTAGCGCCATCGGCCGTGGCGGTAAAGGCAGCAATCACGGCATCGGGAAACTCTGTTTTGAGCTCTGATAGCTGCGCGTATTCAGGACGAAAGGCGGGGCCCCATTTGGAGACGCAATGGGCTTCGTCGATAACAAACATAGCGGGGGATAATTGTTTCATGGCTGCCATCATGCGAGGCGTCATCAAGCGTTCGGGTGAAAGATATAAGAGCTTGGCGTGACCTGCTGCAACTTGACGCCATTGCGCGACATTGGTATCGCGAGATTGGCCTGAATGAATACAAGCAACCTCGACGCCGTTTGCCCGCAAGCCTGCGACTTGGTTGTCCATCAAGGCAACCAAGGGTGAAATGACAACACTGAGCCCGCCAAATAAAAGGGCAGGAACTTGATAACATAGCGACTTTCCCGCGCCAGTTGGCATGACGGCTAATATGTTGCGCCCGCTCATGATCTCGGAAATCACACCGTCTTGACCCGGGCGAAAGCTATCAAAGCCAAAGGTTGATTTTAAGATAGAATGCGGGGTTGTCATCTGGAGGGGATGGCGCAGAGGAAGCGCGATGTAAAGTGATCTTGTCTCTGAATTTAAGGTATAAAATAGAGACAAGGCGCTGATTAGGCTTGATTATAGTCAATGTGCTGACTTTGCTTATGTAAAGACAGACCAGTTTAAAGCATGGGTGAAATGTTCTAATGCCATAGACCCCGCCAAAGAGGTTCCAGCTTTATTTAAACCAGGAGACCAAACCGCAATCGCACCGCGTCCAGGGGCAATGGTTAGGATACCGCCCCCAACACCGCTTTTGCCTGGCAAACCAACTCGATAGGCAAATTCCCCTGAATTATCATAATGCCCGCACCCCATCATGACCGCATTAATGTGCCGGCAATTTTCTGCTGAAATTACTGACTTTGCGGTTAGGGGATCGGTTCCGCCAAAGGCTAGGTATAATCCTGCGCGCGCTAATTGCCGCGTAGACATCGCGATTGCGCATTGCCGAAAATAGACACTTAGACTGGTTTCGGTAGGGTGGTCCATATTTGAAAATGCCGCCATGAAATGCGCTAAGCTTCGATTGCGAGAGCCTGTATCCGCTTCTGATAATGCGACATCTTCGTCAATAAAAACGGATGTGTCATCTGCGAGCTGCTGCATGAAAGTGAGTATCTCTTTGGTCGTCACATCGGCAGACCTACCATCTATTAATCTGTCCGTTGTCGCGATAGCGCCTGCATTTATGAGAGGGTTGCGCGGTTTTCCGCATTCTGTTTCTAATTGTACAATAGAGTTAAAAGATGATCCTGAAGGTTCACGTCCTACAGAGTTCCATAAATCTTCACCAAGACGTTCAAGTGCGAGAGATAAAGTGAAAACCTTAGACACGGATTGTATCGAAAAAGGTTCATCTGCATCGCCAATGCAATGATAGTCTCCATTTGGCAAAGCTAAAGACATCCCGAATTTTGACGGATCGATCTTCGCTAAAGCTGGAATGTAATTAGCAACACGGCCTTGAGCGCAATAAGGCTTTGCATATTCAAATGCATTACGAAGATGTGTTTGGATATCATCTGACATATAAATATTCTTCCTAGCATTCAAGGTTAGGGTATAAATTTTGCAACCTGCCTTGTGCGCCTGAAACCTTATACAGGCATATATCTTATATACAGTATCTGTCTGCCTATGTCTTAAATACCATTTCACGTCTATCAGTCATAATAATGTCATATGACCAAAGGAAAGGGGCGCCGTTTTCCTATGAAAAACGGCTTGCTTTCACAGTGATTAAACCGTGAAATGCAAGCCGTTTCATGAAGGGGGTAAATCCTCTATATGGGGACTTAACCGGTATTCTTTACATCTAGCGGCTTAATCTTACACCAGATGCGACAATAGAGTTTGCGATACCTTGAAAGACAGAACCAAGATCGCCTAAGCCAGATTCGTAATTATAAGATGCACTCGTACCACATGACTGCAAGTTGTTGAGGTCGTCTTGTCTAGTGATTAAAAGACCAACAGTGTAGATTTCCACGCCTTTCCCTTTGCTTAAGTCACAAATACTTCTAAAACCTTGTTCGGTTTCACTTTCTTGGACCACGATGTTGTTTGATCTGTAGGGTGGTGTACCCGTTAATTCACTGGTCAAGGGGGAGTATTGTCCGGTGACACCACCGTCGCTCATTAGGACTATAATTTTCTGAGTATGCGTGTTAAATCCTCTCGGTGAACTGAGGGCGACACCCGTCAATCGTCTCCGCCATCTTGGGTCTAACATTGCGTAACCCCAAGCCATTCCAACATCTGTCCCTGTCCCATCTGAAAGCGTGAGAGCGTCAATTGTTTGCAAAAGGGGCGCTGGGTCAGTAGATAAACCGACCAATTCATTACCTGGCCCAGGGCATGCGGGGTTAGTATTGCCGAAAATCGTAAAGTCTGGCACAAAAGAATGTCTATTATTTGGACTGAGGGCAACGGCATAATCAGAAGGCTCCGTTGCCAAACACCCATTCCAGTTGCCGTCTACCCAATGCTCATTCGTTGTAGGTGGGTCTAATAGAAACTCTAACTCGCTTGGCAATCTAACTGTTCCGCCAAAAGGCACCACAGATATGGATATACGGTCTTCAATACTGGCGTTATTGCTTAATGTTTCAACAAAGTTTTTGGCTGAATTTTGCATTTCAATAATGCGTTGACCAGCCATTGAGGTTGAGATGTCAAGTACGAGCACGACTTCTATAAACTCTTTGCCCGTAATCACTTCGCTTTCTGCGGAGACAAATTTTTCGCCGCCAGTAATATTCGTGAAAAATAATTCAGATTTTGATCGAGATGTTGCCGTAACAGTTGTAGATCCGCTGGTTTCTACAACGTTCAAGGTATATTCATAGCCCGTTATTTCTTTACTGCTTTCTACGCCTGCATCCATATAAGTCTCAAAGATCTTTTCTCTTTCCGCGACTGTTTCACCTTCGGCCCTTGCAACGGCCAATACTGCCCCGTCGGTAAGGTTTTTTAATTTTTGCGATGATTCTGTCAGGCGAGAGAAATCTATAGCAATGCCGACTGCGAGTACGATCATAACTAATGTTACAGCACTCAAAATAGCAACTGACCCGTCTTTAGACTTAGTAAAGTTTTTAAAAGTTTTAACCATACTCTGTTTTACCTACTTACTTTTCCATATCTCAGCAAAAAAAATTATTTTTCCTGCAATGGATTACTGTACGATTTGAGAGTGTATTTTTTGTTAAGTTGTGCGTTTTGCGTCTCTACAATGACTTTGTATGGTTAACATTTAGTTTCAAAATTGAGCCCTAGTCTAGGCCTGAGGGCTTTGGTTAGGTCAAACCCTTGCCCCATAAGGCAGCCCGCAAGGCCAATGCGGCCGTGCAGTAGAGCATAAGTTACAGGTTTTATAGGCTTACGATCAGAGTAAAGCCTAATAATCATTACTTTCTGCACAATTTACGGGTAGGTTGCGTATGTTATATAGGAAAATGGTGCAGCATGACGAAACTTAGAATACGCCATAAGCTTTTTTTAGCGATCCTTTTGCCTGTGGGGATATGCATTTTTAGCATGAGCTTATTGCAACGCCATGCTTTTGAGCAAGGTTTTCTCACATATACGCAAAATATCTTAGTTCAAAGAACGCAAGAGCTCAGCCCTGCTATTGCAACAGCTTACACTGAGAATGGAGGTTGGGATTTCTTGAGAGGTGAACCTCAAATTCCTCGTAGGATCACCCAACAATTTCGCGGCTCGAACTTATCGAACAGGACGCAGTTTGATAGAAGAAACAATAGAGGGCGGCGGTTAAACCGTAACCGCGTGCCACGACAAGGCGCTACAGGCCCGATACAAGAGCGTCTTGCAATATTGAACAGTCAAAAAATATGGGTTGCAGGGCCTCGTCACGAAAATAGCAGCGCATTGGTTGAAATTAAGGTGGATGATAAAATTGTTGGATATCTCTCTTTTAAATTCAATGATTCGATTAGTGAAGACTTAGACCTGCAATTTGCAAATCAACAATTAAAAGGCATTTGGATTTTCGCCTTTCTGGCATTGTTAGGAGCAAGCATTGCCGCCGAGGTGATTTCAAGAAGCTTGAGCCGACCTATCCAAAAACTATCAAAAAGCGTCAATGAAATTGCAGCTGGCGGATTCGAACCCGTCATAGGAATAAAAAGCGCGGATGAATTGGGACGGCTTGCCGATAATATTAATGTTATGGCCAATAAACTTGCCAAAAATAGGGCTGAACGCCGTGCTTGGGTGGCTGATACGTCTCATGAATTGAGAACGCCCATTACGATATTGCAAGCGGAATTAGAAGCGATCGAAGATGGCGTTATGCCTTTTGATAAATCGTCTCTTAAATCTTTCTCAGTCGAGTTAAACCGTTTAAAACTTCTTGTAGAGGATTTACGCCAGCTATCTTTGTCTGATAGCGGCCAATTGGATTTGCATTTGGAAGTCGTGGATATGGGGACTTTAATATCTGAAGTGATTGAAAAATATACATCGTCTGCACAAAGCAAGGGGTTGTCCATCGAGCGTGCCGCTGCGGACGGTTTATTGTTGGCGGGCGATAATAACCGCTTACGTCAAGTCATGTCTAATTTGTTAGAAAATTCAATAAGATATACGGATTCGGGCGGAAAAATTATATTATCTTACCACATAGATAATGACACATGCCATATCAATGTGGAAGACACAGCGCCAACTGTTCCTGCGCAATCTATTAGCCGCTTATTTGACCGCTTATATAGAGTTGATGCCTCGCGCAATCGCAGCACTGGCTCCTCGGGGCTTGGGTTGGCGATATGTAAGGGGATTGTCGAAGCTCATAATGGCCGTATTTGGGCAGAAAAATCTAAGATTGGCGGGCTAATTGTCAATATTGTGCTGCCTCTTAAACAACCGAGGCCCATTTCATGACTTATATTTTAATTGTTGAAGACGAGATTAAAATTGCCGAAGTTTTGGAGCAATACCTTAAAAAAGCTGGGTATGATACAAAGATTGTCACTGACGGTATTTCAGCTGTGGATTATGCCCGAGACAACGAGCCTCAGCTCATTTTATTGGATGTGATGCTTCCTGGGAAAGATGGAAAAGCTGTATGCCGTGAGGTTAGGGCTTTTTCTCAAGCGCCAATTCTTTTTGTTACGGCGCAAGTTGAGGAAATTGACCGTCTTATAGGCCTAGAGCTCGGAGCAGATGATTACATATGTAAACCGTTCAGTCCGCGCGAAGTCGTAGCCCGCGTTAAAGCGAATTTACGGCGAGTTCACAAAATGGAAACAGCTAACAATGACACAAATGTAGAGGGGTTTGAGGTGGATGACATGAAACATTCCATTTCACTCGACGGCGAAAAACTCCCTTTAACGCCTGTTGAGTACCGCTTATTGACGGCATTCCTTAATCCTGCTGGACGCGTGTGGTCACGCGATCAACTGCTCAATAAAATGTATAAAGAATACCGAGTTGTCGGAGACCGTACCGTGGATAGCCATGTTACAAATCTGCGTAAAAAGCTACAAGCTGTTCGGCCTGATGATGAATGCATTCATTCCATTTACGGCATAGGCTATAAGTTGGAGTTTTAATATATTTAAGTCTTAATGTCTTAAATTGACCACAGTTCTACTTAAATGAGCGATGCTCATCCATCTTTTTAGCCTTTAGATAGGTATTGTTTCTGAAAATTGACAATATCTTGACATTTCCTTGCCATCATACTGACAATCTATTGGTAACTTAGTTTTAGAAATTGCTGAAATTGATTTTATATGCGTTTGTTTTTCAATGTGCGCCTTGCAAATGATGATTTAGGAATTTCACTACTAATGTTTACAAAGAGAAGGAATTTAAAATGACGAAAACACGTACTTTTTTGATACCAGCATTCGCAACAGCCCTTATGTTTGGTGTGTCTGTCACCCCTGCAAATGCAGGCCCAAGAGGTGATTCAGGGCAAGTCTTTTCGCAATTGACAAATGTGACTGAAGCCCAACTCGAAAGCATAAAAACTCTTCGAGCCGAATTTAAGCAAGGACGTGATGAGGTTCGTGATTCGCGCGAAAATATTAAATCCATGGTGGAATTGGGTAATGTTGACCAAGCAGCCGAGTTTGCTGGCCAGCTTGCTAGTGATAGGGTTCATCAAAGAGCGGAATTTCAAAACCGTCTTGCGACGATACTTACAGCAGCGCAAATGGATGAGTTGAAGCAGTTACGCGCAGACAAACCAAAGCGGCGTGGTAAAAAGCGTCGAGGACAGCGCGCCCAAAAGTAGCCTGTCACATGATTTGTGCCAATTGTTCTGAGTTTTCATGAGCAATTGGCACTATAAATTAGGAAACTCAGTTTAATGTCTCAAGTTGTTCCTTGGCCAAAACCGTCTGATACACATAGTGTAGATAAATCTGATTTATGCGCTGATGCGGTAGGTGATGTTTATGACAGCGTGTCTGTTATAATTCCGACATTTAAACGGCCTGCGGGTTTGCAACGTGCTTTGATCAGTGTCGACAATCAAAACCCCTGCGGGATACCTATTAAAATTATCGTATCTGATAATGACCCTGACGGAGGCGCGGAGGATATAGTTAAATCTTTCATGCAACAATCTACGCATTGCGTTGTCTATGTTCATGCCCCGAAACCCGGTGTATCAAATGCCCGTAATGCAGCTTTAACAATTGTTGAGAGCCGGTATATTGCATGGTTGGATGATGATCAGGAGGCTGCTCCAAATTGGCTAGAGAGCTATTTAAAAATTTCAAAAATGTATGCACCTGCAATCACTTTTTGCCCATCTCATGCTGTTCTTGAAACAACATCTCGCTTTAATGCATTTTTTAATGACTTTTTTTCACGGGAAGGGCCATCAAAACCGTGTGAAATTACGGAGATTCATGGTTGCGGAAATAGTTTTATGGACACGGTTCAATTTTCCTTTCCTGAACCTGCATTCGACCCTGTCGCGAATGAAACTGGCGGTGAAGATGATTTGTTGTTCACGCATTTGCAGGATGAGGGCGGGACAATCGCATGGACGCCAGACACGCATGTTAAAGAATATGTTCCTGGATGGCGTTCAACACCTGAATATGTTAAATTAAGAAGCTTTGCCTACGGGCAAGGCCCCTCGCGTATTTCTGCTAATTCAAATGGGTTTAGCCTTGCCGGCGTTGCAAAGTGGACGCTGATTGGTATCATACAAGTGGCAGTCTATGCGCCGTTATCCTTAATTTTGCGGATCATTTCTCATCCATCCTCGCTGCGAGTTGAATGTAAAGCGCGCGAAGGTCTTGGAAAGATATTTTGGCATGAGACTTTTCGGCCGAAACTCTATGGGCAACAAGCTCAAAAGTTAAAAACTAAATTTGGTCAAAAAACCTGAAACCATTAAGCCTGTTGCCTGCGGCGTTTCAATTATTGGGTCTGACGGAAGCTTTACTAGAACACATAAAATGACCAATCTATATTGATAGGTGAGCCAGCATAACCGGGCGCAAAGCCCATTATGCATTCAAAGTTCTGAGGCTGATAGCTAGCTCTACCTATAGTTTGTGAAGTTTTTTTCTAAGAATAGCTAATGACAATAGCCATTAAAGAGGTATAAGCGGTCAAATTTAACTGACCATATAAAGCTTTTGTTATGCGCATCTCGCTTGAGGCCCTATTATCTAAAACATCTATTTTATTAGCAGATGGTGCAACAGGTACAAATTTCATGGAGATGGGGTTAGAACCCGGATTTCCGCCTGATATATGGAATGTAACGGAACCCAATAAGCCTGAGGCTTTGCATCAAATGTTTGTTGATGCGGGGGCTGATATTATTTTGACCAATACATTTGGTGCAAATGCTCCGCGCCTTAAGCTCCATGATGCGCAAGATGAGACTTACGCCATTAATAAAGCGGGCGCGCAAATTGCAGGAGATGTTGCAAAGCGCGCGAAGCGCCACGTTGTAGTGGGTGGCTCTGTGGGGCCAACAGGCGAGCTGTTTGAACCTATGGGTGAGATGACAATGGAGTCGGCTAAGGCTGCATTTCATGAGCAAATACGCGGGTTAAAAGATGGCGGCGCGGATGTTATTTGGATCGAAACCATGTCTGCGGCTGAAGAAATTACAGCGGCTTGTGAGGCCGCCATAGAGTTAGATATTCCTTTTGTCTTTACGGCGAGTTTTGATACGGCTGGTAAAACCATGATGGGCATCGCGCCAAGCGAAATTGGACAAGTTGCCACAGCTTTAAAAGTGCCGCCTCTGGCTTATGGCGCAAATTGCGGTGTCGGGGCATCCGATATGCTTCTGACGAATTTGGAAATGACGCAAGCTGATCCAGATGCTGTGATTGTCAGCAAATCAAATTGCGGTATTCCTGTCGTAAAGGGTAAGGAAACCGTTTATACGGGAACGCCAGAACTCATGGGGGAATTTCTACGTATGGCGGCTGATTCGGGTGTTCGTATCATTGGCGGATGTTGCGGAAATGCGCCTGAACATATCGCGGCTATGCGAGCGGCACTTGACGCTTATGAACCGTCGGTTCGTCCGACTTTAGATGATATTACAACAAATATTGGCCCGCTGATCTCTCCGCCAACAACCAAGGCCGCTAAAGACAGGCTTGCTGATAGAAATAAACGACGCCGTAGACGATAATTGAGTAGACAATAGTTGAGCCGTTTGGCTTAACTCTCTCTACGCCGCCGTTTGTTCACACGTCTTTTTGCTCGTCTTTCCTCACGTAATTTTACAAGTGGAGGCATTCTTGCGGGCAGTTCAGCTAAAATGTTTTGACGCTCTGCAGGCGTTTTCGTTGTCCAATAAGAAATTTCTTCTTGAGTGCGTCCGCACCCAAAGCATAACCCGCTCTCTTGCTCCATGGAGCAAATTAACTGACACGGGCTGTCCTCAGGTTCTATCAAGAGTTCTTCTGTTGTTTTATCCGTCATATTCTTATTTTCGTTATTAGTTTTGGCGTGTATCTGTTTCAAAAGTGGGTATGTTGCAAATCATATCAAGGTTCAAGCGATGTTATGATTGCGATTGCTTTATAATCTATGGTTGGTTCTTGTTGTTGATAATTCATGGGGGTGTTTAAGACTATAATTTT
The DNA here is from genome assembly GCA_039962885.1 of Litorimonas sp. GTDB lineage: Bacteria > Pseudomonadota > Alphaproteobacteria > Caulobacterales > Maricaulaceae > Litorimonas. The sequence continues at coordinate 12,539 of JBDVGI010000208.1, forward strand.
ACCCATGAAATTCATCTTAGACAAACCAAAATAGCAGACGATTAAAAACTGATGCCTTAAATCGGCAGTATATTATAAAAGGCAACGGCTTTGCCGTTGAAACGCATATTATGACACAGCAAAACTTACCTGCGCCTGGTGCGCCTGATATTGATATTGCTCGTGCTGCGCTCATGAAACCGCTTTTACCTTTGGCAAAGGATAAGCTTGGTATTCCTGCAGAAGCGTTGGTACCTTATGGTCATTATAAAGCCAAATTATCTTTAGGGTATATTGATAGCTTGAAAGACGAGGCCGATGGGAAGCTCGTTCTGGTGACAGCGGTGACACCAACACCAGCAGGAGAAGGGAAAACAACGACTTCCGTAGGACTTAATGATGGTCTAAACCGTCTTGGCATTAATGCTATGGTGTGTCTGCGAGAGCCATCTTTAGGGCCGTGTTTTGGGATGAAAGGCGGAGCGGCTGGCGGTGGCCGCGCGCAAGTTTTGCCAATGGAAGATATTAATTTGCATTTCAATGGTGATTTTCACGCCATTACCTCTGCACATTCTTTGATTTCTGCAATGCTGGATAACCATATGCAGTGGGGCAATGAGCTTGATATTGATCCGCGCCGTATCTCTTGGCGCCGTGTGGTCGACATGAATGATCGGGCTTTGCGGAATATTGTTGTGGGGCTTGGCGGGCCGGCACAGGGTGTTGTCAGGGAAGGCGGTTTTGATATTACAGTGGCGTCTGAAATCATGGCGATTTTCTGTCTGGCAACGAGCCTTAAAGACCTTCAAAAACGTATCGGTGATATCATCGTTGCTAAGACATATAAGAAAAAGCCCGTTACAGTGCGTGATTTGGGCTGTGAGGGGGCTGTAACTGTTTTACTCAAAGATGCGTTTCAGCCTAATCTTGTGCAATCTGTCGAGCATAATATGGCGTTTATTCATGGCGGTCCATTCGCCAATATCGCGCATGGGTGTAATTCGGTTGTTGCAACGCAAGCTGCGTTGAAAATGGCAGATGTTGTTATCACAGAGGCGGGCTTTGGTGCAGATTTAGGTGCTGAAAAGTTCCTAGATATTAAATGCCGCCAATCTGGCCTACGCCCTGATGCAGTTGTGCTTGTTTGCACCGTTCGCGCGATGAAAATGCAGGGCGGTGTTGCAAAAAATGATCTTGGTCCAAAAAATGTTGATGCTGTTCGTGCAGGTTGCGTCAATGTTGAACGTCATATTCAGAACCTTAAGAAATTTGGGGTGACACCCGTTGTGTCTATCAATCACTTTATTGATGATACTGACGAAGAAATACGTGCAATCAAAGAGGTTTGCGAGCGCGAAAGTGTACCTATGGTGATAGCGCGTCATTGGGCCGAAGGCGGCGCTGGGGCCGAAGACCTTGCTAGGGCGGTTAAGGTAGAATTGGATAAACCAAAGCCCGTCATTAACATGATGTATGATGATAAAGATAAGCTCGCTGTGAAAGTCGAAAAGATAGCTAAAGAAATCTACCGCGCGGACGACGTGACTTTAAGCGCTGCTGCGAAATCTACATTCCGAGAGATTGAAAAAATGGGCTTTGGGCATTTACCTATCTGTATTGCGAAAACACAATCTAGTTTTTCTACGGATGCGAAAAAGCTTGGAGCGACCACAGGGCACACGGTGGAAGTGCGCGAAGTGACACTCAATGCGGGCGCAGGTTTTGTGGTGGCTGTGTGCGGTACAATTATGCGTATGCCTGGGTTGCCTCGTCACCCAGCAGCACTTGAAATTGGTTTGAATGAAAATGACGAGATCGTTGGACTTGCATAAAATAATAATATAAGATTATCTTTATATTAAATACAGGAGTCGCAAATGAGCGATCACGACGAAGAGATAATACTTAAAGATTTGAGCGACAATGATCTTGTTCTTCAAATGCAAGACGACCTCTATGATGGTATGATCGCTGAAGTCACTGAAAGTACGCAAATATTGCTCGACCGTGGTTGGGATGCAAATATGGTCCTTAATGATGCACTTGTTGAAGGCATGCGTATTGTTGGTGTTGACTTCAGAGATGGAATTCTCTTTGTACCTGAGGTTCTGCAAAGCGCCAATGCGATGAAGGGCGGCATGAACTTACTACGCCCAATTTTGGCGGCCAGTGAGAATAATAGTAGTGTTGGAACATATGTTATTGGCACTGTGAAAGGCGATATTCACGATATAGGCAAAAACCTTGTTGGGATGATGCTTGAAGGCGCTGGCTTTGAGGTGATTGACCTTTGTATTAATACATCTGTTGAAGAATACTTGGCTGCAATTGAAAAGCATGAGCCTAATATTTTAGGTATGTCAGCGCTTCTCACCACGACCATGCCTTATATGGGAGTTGTGATTGAAGAACTTGACAAGCGCGGTATTCTAAAAGAACTGCCCGTCATGGTCGGCGGCGCGCCGCTTAATCAAGAGTTTGCAGATGCGATTAACGCGAATGTTTATGGACGGGATGCGGCAATGAGTTCAGAACTTGCCAAAGCCATCATGGGCAAAAATAGATAACTGCGCGTGAGCAAAGCTCCTCAACATAAAACGCTTATCTTAGCTTGCGGTGCTTTAGCAAAGGAAATTGTACATTTGACTAAACAATTCGGTCAAAATGCAGACCTTCAATGCTTGCCCGCAGGGTTCCATAATACCCCGCAGAAAATCGTGCCCGCTCTAAAAACTATCTTAGATGAACGCGCTTCAGATTACGCGCGTGTGTTAATTGGTTATGGAGATTGCGGAACAGGCGGAGGCTTGGATGCCTTGCTAGGGGATTATGATAATGCAACCCGTATTCCAGGCGCGCATTGTTATGCATTTTATTCTGGTTTACAGAGTTTTGATGCAATGATGGAAGACGAGCTAGGGACATTTTTCTTAACCGATTATTTGGTAAAACATTTTGATAGCCTCATTATTAAAGGGATGGGACTTGACCGCTTCCCAGAGTTACGGGACACTTATTTTGAACATTATAAAAAACTGACATATTTAGCACAATCTGAGGATGACGGTTTGAAGATGGCAGCGCAAAATGCTGCGCTTCGGCTTGGTCTGTCATTTGAATATCGTTATGTCGGTTATGGGGGCTTAAGGGCTGCTATCTCAGATTTCAATATGACTCAAACCGCGACCCATTCGTCTCAGACACAGAAAGGCTTACAGCATGTATAAAGTTCGTTTGAGGTCTGTTCGTTATTCGCGTTTCATGGAGAGGCTGTATAATTTAGTGAATCCAGTTATTATGACGGTTTTGCGGGGCGTAACAAAAGTTTTTGGCAAGACATTAGATAAACCTATTACCGCTGTTGAAGCAGGCGTGAAGGGATTTCTATTCGATTGCCAAATGTGCGGGGATTGTGTCTTGTCAAAGACAGGGATGAGCTGTCCAATGAACTGTCCAAAAACTATTCGTAACGGCCCGTGCGGCGGCGTTCGCCCTAACGGTGCGTGCGAGGTTAAACCTGACATGCAATGCGTTTGGGTTGCGGCGTGGGACGGGGCCTCGCGTATGAAAGCAGGGGACGAAATTAATAATATTGAGCTTGCTCTCGATCATCGCAATAAAGGTACATCGGCTTGGCTGCGGCTTGCTCGTGAGGTGCCAAGTGTCTGATCTTGAGCAACAAGATGCTTATCATTTAGGAACCAATTCGGCTGACCCTTTACCTATATTGGAAGGCCATGTCTCGCATGGACGTTTTGAACGCGTTTTAAAAGCGGGGCACTTTGCAGTTACGACAGAGATTGCGCCGCCCGATTCCGCAGACCCTGATGAAGTTCTAAAGCGTGCGGCGCTATTCGATGGTTACGTCGATG
>JBDVGI010000209.1:0-11901 GCA_039962885.1 Litorimonas sp.
TTTAATCAGTGTGAACAGTTTTGCAGGTTGATCGCCTAATATATTCGACGCCGCTGTACACCAGCCTGAAGCGCCCGCTGATAACGCTTCCAGTGCCATATGATTGGCTCCGTTGTAAAAAGGAATTTGTCCATTGGACAAAATCCGAATAGCATGCATACGATTGAGATCACCACTGCTTTCTTTAATGGCGACAACAGTATCAAGTTCATTCACCATACGAACCAGAAGTTCAGGGGGCATATCAACTCCGCTTGTTGCAGGGTTGTTATAAACCATGATTGGTAAGTCTGTTGCAGAGGCTATCGTTGCAAAATATTTAAATATTTCTGCTTCGGTCAATTTCCAATAAGAAATCGGTAATACCATTAACATATCCGCGCCGATCTCTTTGGCGTATTGTGCCTTAGATACGGCAGCGGCTGTCGTTAATTCACTGATGCCTAGGATGACCTTACTGCGTTTATTTACTGTTTCGACGCCAACTTTTGCGGCCCGCTTCCACTCTTCATTAGAAAGATATGCACTTTCACCTGCGCTACCAAGAAACGCAACGCCAGCAGGATTATCTGATAGCAAATTATTCGTTACTCTTACGAGAAGTTCTTCATCTATTCCTACGCCATCCTTGCTAAATGGTGTGATAGGATATGCTATAATACCGTTTATTTTTTTCATAATCTTGTCTCCAGTTTAAGCTTCTTCACGGATTGCGAGGCGTCCGATGTTTTGAAGCATGGGCGCGTTTTCGCAAGCGAGGTAACGCGCGGGTTTATCAGAAGCGGAATTTACATGATGGTGCCAAGCCCATGGCGGAATGTACAAGGCATCTCCTGCCTTCCATTCTAATTTCTTATCTTCAATCATTGAGTAACCAGTGCCTTCGAGAACATAAAGCATGGTTTCATAAGTATGCCTGTGACGATTAGAGCGACCTTTCGGATCTAATCCACCAATAGTCATGCTTATTGCCTTGGATGGTAAGTCCACAAAAAATACTGGATGCTTACGTTCTGAAGAAAAACCATCACGCGCGCCGTCACCTTCGACATTTGCATGAACAAGGCGTTCGGGTAAGTCGACTTGAAATGTAGGGGGAGTCTTATCGAAATCCGCTGAATGAAACGTCTCTTGCGTTGCCATATTAGTTTCCTTTATGTTTATATGAGAGATATTTTGACATTGTTATTGCATAAGTCCAATATCAAGATTGAATTTTAAGAATAACTAAAACTTATGATAAAATAGCCAATGAATTTACGACAGTTTCAATATGTTTTAGCCGTTGCCGAGCATCTTCACTTTACGAAAGCCGCTAAAGCTCTGAATGTATCACAGCCCGCACTATCTCAGACAATTCAGGCGTTTGAGTTGGAGTTTGGCGTTCGCCTGTTTGATCGTTCGGCTCATGCAATTCGTGTTACGGAAGCCGGAAAAATTGTCATTGATCACGCGCGTCAGGCAATGTCGACGACGAATGCATTGAGAGATGCTCTGGAGGCTTATCGTGGATTGCGCCGTGGAATGATTCACGTTGGCGTCTTGCAAACATTTAGTGCTTTATATTTACCTGAGATTATTCAGGAATTTATCCAACAGCACCCGAATATTGACATAGAAGTTGCGGCCTTAAGTAATGACGAAATTCACAATAAAATTTCTTTAGGCGAAATCGATCTGGGCGTTGGTTTTAAAAAAAACGACGTAGTGACCCAAATGCATGAACTTTATTCTGATGACCTTGTTTTCGTATGTCATCCAAATCATGCTTTTGCCGCTCATGGCTCCTTGTCATTGTCACGAATAGCGGAAGAAAGAATTGCCTTGCTTTCTCAATCTTATTCAACGCGGCGTGATATTGATAACTTATTTTCTAATCAGGGCGTAGTGATGAATAAAGTCATCACATTTAACACATTTTCGTCAATCATGACTGCAGTTAATAGTGGTACATGCGTGTCGATTACGCCCGCCAATGCCAAGCGCGTATCACCTGCTTTAAATCTATATTTTGGAAAGTTAAAACCGAAACCACCTAAGCGAAAAATATGTTTAATACGAGGGGGACATGGGTTGCGAACCCCTGCATCTGATGCATTTGCGGAGACGATAATGCGGTATTTTCGTAATGATTAAAGCCGTGGAAAGTAGCTTAATTGTAAAAGAAAACTTTCGTGAATGAAAGCATTTAACTCTACATAAAAGTCTGAGCTATTTGGAGTATCATGGAAGATTTCCCTTAAAAACTACCCTTTAAGGCGCGCATTTGTATCTTCTGTATAATCATTTTTGGACATTTTTTTAAAGGCTCGGCGCCAACTCGGTGCAAGTTCAGAGAGTTCGGATAAATGATGAGCATTTTCTACGGATATTTGCCTTGTTAAGCGTGCTCGCGTGACGAATTCCACACTCCAATCAGGGTTCGGTCTGTCAATCAAGCTAATCATATCTAGAGGCGACACCATACCAGCATCCAGAACTCTATAGTACCAGCCAGTCCGACCAGTTTTTTGAAATAAGAAAGCCAGTTTCTTATTTCCAGTATAGCTGTTGAGTTTCCAGCAGGGTTGGCGACCTTGGCTTATCTGTACCGTTGCGCTACCTATTTGGAATACGTCTCCAATGCAGAGTATGTCTTCTGTAAACCCGCGCGTTGATATATTTTCTCCAAAAGCGGCTGGGATAGTTCCTTGGGCAACTTCACCTTCCTGTATCCATTTGGCATAATGCTCTGCTGGATAATGATGAACAGCTTTGTGTTCACCGCCATGCGCCTCTAGGTCAGCTTGATTATCGCCAGTAAAGCCGTGCTTTTCTAGTTTTTGAGGGCCCTTGACGGATGTTTTGTGGATAGCTGAAGGGGGTTTGTTTTCCCAAAGCGGGCTAATTTTTCCAAAGAATACACCATCAATTTGAGTTTGAATATGCACGAGTTTTATAAAGTATCCGTAAAAGAAAAAGGCAAGATAAGCCTTTTATGGGAAGTATATGCTAAGGTAACGTTATATTTTAAATGCATAAGGCCCGTCCGATGTTTATGTGCTTTATGAACAAAAAATCACGCCGTTTCTAGGTTGGATTTGTCCTGTTATTCTGGTACGTAATTGTTGATATGGATGCAATATTTGTCAATTTGTTTCTTACACTGGTCTGCTTTGTTTCTAATTGGCTGGTCCTTTATTCAAAAATATCGCCGTGGTTACGTTAATTAATAATAATTAGAGGGTGATAAAATCATCTAGCGAGTTCTGGGACGGGAGTATTGGCAACCATGCTTATGTTGCTCCTATAAGAAGATGTTACCCTTATAAAATTGGAGATTAATTATGGTATTCACTGACGTAAGAGGGTTGAAGCTAACTACAAGTAGCTCGAAAGCTGTAGAGCATTTTAATGATGCGATTGCAGCCAACGCTGAATATCGATTAATTGCAGTTGATCACATTCAAAAAGCAATAGAAGCCGATCCAAACTTCACTTATGCACATTGTGTTTTAGGGTGTTTTTTAATGGGAGCGGAAGTGCTTGCGCCTGAGGGCGCTGCGCGGGCCTGCCTTGAGGCTGCTGAGGCGACAAATATAGGCGCTGTGACGGAACGCGAGAGGGCAAGTGTAGCCGCGCTTCGGGCGTGGGTGGAAAAACGTCAGGACGACGCCATCGCGATCTGGGATCAGATCATGAACGAAAATCCAACAGATTTATTTACATTGCAGCTATTGCATTACCGCAATTTCTGGCTTGGGAATGAAAAGGCTATTCGGGACTCGGTAGGTCGGCATTTTAACCGCTGGTCTCCTGATATGCCCAATTACTCCAATGTCTTGGGTATGTATTGTTTTGGTGTGAATGAAAACGGTGACCATACTCGGGCGCTTGAGCTTGGCCGTAAAGCAATCGATATGAATAAAGATGATCTTTGGGCCGTACACGCCGTAGCCCACGTTCTGAACGATGTGAGTGATCAACATGCTGGTATTTCGTTTATGGACCAGTTTGACAAAGAGTGGAGTGATAGAAATGCCATTCGGGAGCATCTATGGTGGCATGAGGCTTTATTCTATTGGGAACTTGCCGATTTTGATCATGCGTTAAAATTATATGATGAGTATTTTGCCAAAAACATCACGCCTTTCTATTTAGACGTACAAAATTCAGCATCTATGTTGTGGCGCTTTGAAAGCGTAGGCATTGATGTTGGTAATCGGTGGTCGATACTTGAAGAAGCTGCGTTAAAGCGTGTTGAAAATCGCTACATACCCTTTACCGATATTCACGTGGCCATGATTTTGGGACGCAATGGAAATAAAAGTAAGCTATCTAAATTAATTGAAGGTGTCAGAAGCGACAACGGCAAGGCTCATAATGCGCGGTTACATGCCGCCGCTGAAACTGACCTCGGTGTTTGCGAAGCTATTGAGGCCTATTGCTCAAAAGATTATGCGAGAGCTGTTGAGAAGTTGATACCTATTCATGGGGATAATTTCCGGCCTTTGGGAGCGAGTAATGCGCAAAGGGATGTGCTTGGACTTACCTTGGGTATCGCGGCGTTAAAATCCAAAGATTATGGATTGGCGAGAGGCATATTCTCACAGCGCTTAGAGGCTAAGCCGGGTGATCAAATGACTTGGTTGTTCTATGCGAATGCGTCCGAACAGGCGGGTGATAAGGATGAGGCCGTCAGGGCTAGAGCCCGCGCAGCTTCACTGCCTGGAAGTCATTTGTTCTCGTAAATTAACTGCAATATGCTTTTGGGATGACAGATAAAGTAATGTCTAAAATTGATAAAAAAAAAGATAGATTATACGGCGGCGCTTATAGTTATATAATGACGCCATTCACAAAGTCTGGTGATGTGGATCACGGTGTACTTGCTGAATATGCAGAGCGTTTGGTTGCGAGTGGATTAAGTGGCGTAACTGTCACGGCCAGTACAACCGAGGCTCTCTATTTGACCGAGGCGGAACGTATGGCGACCGTTGAAACGGTTTGCAAAGCTGTCAATGGTAGGGTTGTTGTAAATGTCGGGGCAGGGGCTTTGTCGACGCGCCAATCCCTTTACTTTGCAGAACACGCAAAAGATCACGGTGCGGACCGCCTAATTATTGATGTGCCGACATATTTCACGCCTAGTATAGATGCTGTATATAAACATTTTGAGACGATTGGGAGTAAAGTAGACCTTCCAATTCGTATCTACAATATTTCTGCTCCTACGCACTTTGACTTCATTCCAGAATATGCAGTGAAGATGAGTGAAATCGCTCAAATTGACTCCATCAAAGAGGCTACGGGCATTCCTAGCCGTACGCGAGATGCCGTATCTATTATTGGTGATAGGCTGCAGGTTTATTGCGGGTTCCATTGGATGCTACCAGAAGCATTTTCCTATGGAGCTGTGGGCTGGGAGGCGGGCATGCACCCTATTTTCGCAAGCAAATGTGTTGAGCTTTATCAGGCGGTCTTGGATGACCCTTACGGTAAGGCTGCGACCGAGAAATTTGATGCGTTAGCTCCATTGTTTTACTTCTTGAAATATCATGGTGTGACGCAATCTCTTAAAATGATGTCAAGATGGACAGATGTAAAGCTCGGAGAGCCTCGGCCTCCTTTGGAACCCCTACCTGAAGGTCTTCCAACACAACAATTAAGGTCAATTTTATCCGATTTAGGTGTTTTGTAAGTATAAGTGGTACCATTGGTACCAGTATTCTTGCTCATAAGGCCATTGCGATTGATTTAATGCGTCTTTTATATATAGTATAGACAATATTTATAGAGCATTTCTAGGTTTTGTTATCTAGAAGAGACTGCGAGGAATTTTTGAGTGAACATATTCCATGCTGATAATTAGTATAAATAAGGATGCTGGTTCTTTACAGTCTCAGATTGTTAAACAAATAATTATGCATATTAAGAACGGAACTTTGCTTCCAAGTTCTGTCCTGCCTTCGACGCGAAATCTGTCCCAAGAATTGAATGTTTCTAGAAATACAATTGTAACGGCCTATCAAAGGTTGATTTCAGAAGGATATTTAGAAACGTCTGCGGCGCGTGAAACACGTGTTAGTGCGGTTTTACCTGAAGTGGTTTCTTCGGTTATCAGAGAGACAAAAAGCACTGACGCTGTCGAGATAAAAACGAATGTAAAATTTCGGAATGCAAGAATTCACACTCCTGAAATAGTTCAAGAAATTGTCAATCGCAATAGCCGGCGAATTAAGTATGACTTCTGGGTAGGTAGACCTGATCATCAGCTTTTTCCTAAGAAAATTTGGCGGCAGCTATTATTAGAATCTTTCGACTCTAATTTAATTAGTATGGTTCAATATGGTAACCCCGCTGGGAGTGAACGGCTTCGGAGCGTTATCGCTGAATTGGTGCGCACCACACGCGGAATTGCGACAACTCATGAACACATAATTATCACAGCGGGTATTCAAGAGGCGCTTAATATTGTGTCTCGCCTTTTCGTTCGAGAGGGTGGGAATGTATATGTGGAAAACCCTTGTTATCAGGGCGCGGCATATGTGTTTAAGAGCTACGGTGCAAACATAGTTCCTATTCCTGTTGACGCAAAAGGAATGGATGTGTCTCAATTAAAAGGAAAGCCTCCAGGGCTTGTTTACACGACACCGTCGCATCAATATCCTACTGGGGTAACTCTATCTCTTAAAAGACGGAAACGATTAATTCGCTGGGCTGAAGAAACGGGAAGCTGTATTGTTGAGGATGATTATGATAGTGACTTCCGTTACGATAAACCGCCCCTTCATGCCCTTTCTGGGTTAAGTATGAATGGTCATTCTATTTATCTCGGAACGTTTTCTAAGTCACTTGGGGCAGGTTTACGTCTGGGGTATATGGTTTTACCCGAACGTCTCACTAAGCCAGCGATTGCTATTAAGACGCTTCTCAACAATCATCATGTCGCATTGGATCAAGCGGTAATGACCCGGTTCATTGAGGGCGGGCATTTTGAACGGCATCTGAGAATTATAAGACAGGAATACCGACGTCGGCGCGATTCTTTAATAGGGGCAATTAAACATAATTTTGGTAAACAAACTAAAATTACAGGGGCGGAGGGTGGTATGCATATTGTATGGAATATTCCTCAAGGGTTTCCTGATGCGAGTAACTTACAAAATATGGCACTTACTAAGGGGGTTGGACTCTACACAACGAATAGCGGAGGGTCAGTTGATTTTCTGCAAAAGGACAACCAAAACTCCCAAATAATTATGGGATATTCCTCGTTGAAATGTGACGAGATTGAAACCGGGGTCAGTAGAATTGCATCTCTCTTGCGCGGAAATTGGTGTTAACTTACTGTAATAATTGTATTTATTTTCACTTTCTTCCTCGGTAAGTTTCATTGGATTGCGTTTTTAATTAATTTTAATTTCTTGCAAAATGCTATCAGAAATCCCTGTATTGGTGGTCTGTACTGGGTTGGACTGGTTCCATGTAATATTGGCACTCCGGTGCTTGTTTAGAGCTTCGACTGCTACTTATCTATTATTAATAAAAATAAGTTTTCCACCTTAAGGTAGGAAAATAATTAATTAGCGGAGGGTCGAGATGAACGATAACTTAAAAAGTAAATCAATGTTAAAGATAATGAGTGGGGTATCTTTAACGGCAATAATGACTGTAACTTCTTTGCCAGCAGTTGCTCAAGTTGATGAAATAATTGTTACAGCGCGAAGAAAAGCGGAGAACCTTCAAAGTACTCCAGTTACAGTTTCTGCGTATAATGAACGTGCTTTAGAAACTCGAGGTATTACAAATACGTCCGAGCTGGCCAACTTCACGCCAAATGTCACCTTTGACACGACTTCAACATTTTCAGGTGCTGCGTCGACGTTTCAAGGTTTCATTCGCGGTATTGGTCAAAGTGACTTTGCTATCAATGTGGATCCAGGAGTTGGAGTTTACATTGATGATGTCTATATTGCACGAACAGTAGGTTCTGTATTTGAATTGTATGACATTGAACAAGTCGAAGTTTTAAAAGGGCCGCAAGGGACACTTTTTGGTCGTAATGCGATTGGTGGTGCGGTCAATATCAAAACCAGAGCGCCAGATGGCGATTTTTCTGCTAAGGGTAGTATTGCATATGGCCGGTTTGATTATATAGGTCTAGATGCGGCGATTAATACACCGATTGCAGAAAATCTGTATGGTTCAGTTGCTGTTTCATCTCGCCAGCAAGATGGTTTCCAGGAACGAATTATTCCAGATATACCGAATATAGCAAATATCGTATCGGCGGATGTTCTTGCTGAAGTGGCGCGTAATGGCGGCGATCAAGGACGGTTGGACAATCAATCCATTCGAGCTAAACTTCGTTGGGTTCCGAATGATGCTTTTGAAACAACGTTTTCAGGAGATTATTCTCGCGCGAGAGACTCAGCTCCTGCACAGAGCGTTATTGCATTAGTGGGTTCGCAAGAAGCGTTAGCGAATGGCGTAACACCAGACGGATTTGGGGCTAACTCATTAATTCCAGTGTTTAATGGGTGTTTGGCAGGACTAGCACCGCAACCACTTTGTGATGCTGCATTAGATGTTGGGCCTTCAATCTTTAACTTAAACGGAGATGCTGACCCAACGAATGACGTTCCTTTCTTTGGTGGCGATGCGATTTTTACGGGTGATATTGACGAATCGTTTGCAACGGGATCAAACGTGTCGAATTTCGACTCATACGGTATTTCAAATGTTACAACTTTTGATTTAACAGATAATATAGAGCTTAAAAGCATCATTGCTTATCGTGAATTAATAGCTGATATCGGCACGGATGTTGATGGGTCACCAATTGCTCTAAATAGTGCTAACTTTGCTATCGATCAAAATCAATTCAGTGCAGAGTTGCAAGCCAATGGTAGTTTGATAGATGATCGTCTGAATTACACTCTTGGTGCATTTTACTTTGATGAAGGCGCGACGCAGGCTGACCAAGTTCCTCTTGGTGGATTTATACAAATCGGCGGCATAAACGAGCAAGATACACGTGCCTTCGCACTATTCGGAGAGGCGAATTATGATATATCTTCAAATTTATCGGTATTATTCGGTATTAGATATACAGATGAGCGCAAAGAGCTTCAGCTTGATCAGCAAAACCTAACCGGATTCTTTGGAGTTGCTTTTGCCGCTCCATTCCCATCTGGGGCTTTGGAAGATGACGACGGAGATTCTGTGTTTCCTCGTCTGAATGCTGATGGTACTCCCAATGTGAATTTCTTGGGGCCTGAAGAGTTACAAGTCGCTAATTTTGATGATGTATCAATCCGTGTTGGGGTGAATTATCAAGTTACCGAAGACCTGTTTAGTTATTTCACATTCTCGCAAGGCTTTAAATCGGGCGGCTTTACAACTCGATTAACAGCTCCATTTAATCCGGATTTTAATCCGAGTGCGGCATTGATTGGCGGCGGAATTCCACCAGGGTTAGATAGTATCGTATTTCAGCCTGAAACATCGGATAATTTCGAATTCGGTATAAAGGCAGACTTATTCAACGGCCTAGCGCGTGTGAATGCGGCGGCGTTTTGGAATCTATATGATAACATTCAAACTGTGGTAACCAGAGGTATTACGCCTGCGAATGAAAATGCGGGCGATGGACGTATTCGAGGGTTAGAGCTTGAAGTGGAGGCTTACCCAACAGAACGCCTATCCCTTGTGGGTTCATTTGGATATACAGATGCTGAATATACCGATCTTGACCCTCTTGCTGCGCCGATTACTGAAGATGCAGATTTTCAGAATACCCCAGAGTTTAACTTTGCGTTGGCCGGTAACTACACTCAGCCGTTCCACGAAGGCGATTTGACTTTTAACGTTAACTATAGCTGGCGAAGCGAAGTTGCTAACGATGCTCAAAATACACCGGAATTGATACAGGACAGTGTTGGTCTGCTGGGTGCGCATATTAAATATGAGCCATCGGACAGTAACTGGGCAATTTCCGCTATTGGACGGAACATAACGAATGAGCGCTTTATTGGCGGTGGTTTTAATGCTGGTGCGGGTGTAAGTATCGTTACGGCCACGTTTAACAGACCTGCAGAATGGCGTGTTAAACTTGATTACAATTTCTAAAACTTCGAGTTTAGGTGCCGCAAGGCGGCACCTAACAATTGTTATTGAACACTTTCGGTCTGGTACTGTTTGAAACCATTGCGCCGGTACTTGTGAGCTTATCTGGTCCTTGTTATCTGGTACTAAGTGATAAAATAGTATCACATCTGGCCGCACATCAAAACTATAAGGATTCATCCGTGAGCATTAAAAAAGATTCTAATTGGGGTGGCATTTTTTGTTATTTCCTTACACCATTTAAAGAAAATGGTGATGTTAATTATGATATAATTAAGCCCTATGTTGACGCTGTTATCGATTCAGGTGTTGATGGAATAACGTGCGTAGCTAGTACAACTGAAGGCGACTATTTAACGGAACAAGAACGTTTTAAAGTCGTTGAAGAAGTATGTAGAGCAGCCGATAATCGCGTTGAAGTGAGCGCTGGTGTCGGAGCCCGCGGGACACGGCAATCTATTGAATATGCTCTGCAGGCGCAAGCTGCAGGGGCCAAGCGCGTCATCATGGAAATGCAAACATATTTCCCGCTCGGATTTGAAAATGTTTTTCAACATTACGAACAAGTTGGGGATGCCATTAAAATCCCTATTAGACTCTATAATATCCCGACGCCTACGAAATATGACATTACAGCGGATCAAGTTTTGCAGCTCTCCACAATCGAGAGAATTGACTCAGTGAAAGACGCTTCAGGCGATCCAAAACGTATTCAGGAAATAGTTAGGTTATGCGACGCAGACTTTAAAGTTTATTGCGGATTTCATTGGATGGCCCCCGACGTATTTGCTTTTGGGGCTAAAGGTTGGGAATGCGCTATGCATCCTAGCTACGCTAAAGGGTGTGTTGATCTGTATCAGGCATTGTCTGTAAAAGCAGACCCTAAAGAGGCTGCAGAAATTTACGCGCGGCATCAAAAACTCTTCCTTATGTTTAAATATTTCGGCGTCCCACAAACCGTTCGGGCTCTATCTAACACCACGGATATTGATTTAGGGGCGCCTAGGTCTCCTTTGTTGCCATTAGGGGCAGCGAATTACCCTGCTTTAAAACAAGCTATGGCGCTGTGCAGGGCGTAATAGCATTGCATTAATTTGAGAAAATCGTGCCTTTCAGGGCGGCATAAAAACAACTAAATTGCGCATGGCTTAATTACAACGCGCAGCAAAACTGGAGAATGGAAATGGAATCGGTAGGTCATTATATTGCTGGAACACGGCGTAGAGGTGCTGGCGATCGGACATCACCGATTTATAACCCAGCTACAGGTGAGCAAACAGGGCAAACAATTTTGGCAACTGTCGGGGAGGTTGATGCGGCCGTTTCATCTGCAGTAGATGGTTTCTCAATTTGGGGGCAAATGCCAGCAAAAGAACGTGTTGAAGTTTTGTTTAATTACAGGGATTTGCTGAAAAAAAACATAGGTGAAATCGCGGGCCTCATTACCCAAGAACATGGGAAAACAATTGATGATGCAAAAGGGGGTATTGGGCGAGGTATTGAAGTCGTTGAATATGCTTGCGGGATAGCGCAGATGCTCAAGGGTGAGCATTCAAACGAGGTTGGCCGAGGTATAGATAGCTGGTCAGTTCGGGCTCCACTTGGAGTTTGTGTTGGAATAACGCCGTTTAATTTTCCTGCAATGGTACCGATGTGGATGTTTCCTATTTCTATTGCTTGCGGGAATAGTTTTATTTTGAAACCGTCTGAACGTGATCCTTCTGGACCTATAGCTCTGGCGGCTCTTTTGAGCGAAGCTGGAGCGCCTCCAGGGGTTTTAAATGTCATCAA
>JBDVGI010000210.1:0-18254 GCA_039962885.1 Litorimonas sp.
TATGTCGCGCGCGATTAATAAGACCGATGAAGATGTTGCTGGGAAGTTATATAAATTCCCAGGAAATTTCTCAAATATTGCAAAATGGAATGCGAATATAGAATCCATTGCAGGGTATGACGAAACATACCCGCCCCACTGGAAGCAATAGCCGGTAAACAACTTTGAAGCGGGCCTAGGGGTGTTGGGAGTAGAGACTTTCAATACCCAAGGCCCGTGCAAACCGTCTCGTTTTATGTATTTTGTTTTCACAAACCTCTTCAGCAAATTTTCATGAGTAATTACGACAAGCAATTTTACCGATGATTGGAATTGAGGATGATTTTATAGTTAACTTTATGTCAACGACATTGAGCTAAACATCTCCATGATATTGGGGGGAGCATGTTATGCTATTAAAGAAATATCTGTGTATTGCTTTGAGTACGGCTATCTTATCACTGAACTTAACGGCTTGTGAATCAGAGCCTGTGCAAAAACCAAACCCAGAGCAGCAAACTGCTTTGAATAAGCTCCACAAAAGATGCAACGCAGCCTCTCTTGATAAAAAAGGCCATTTAAAACACTTAGCCGCGCACAGAAGACAACTGGGATTGAATTTCACTTGCGATGAGCTGAAGCAAGTTTGCGAAGAGAATTATCTTAGTAAAGCCTGCGTGAGTATGAGCACTGTTACTGCTATCGAAAATGCTCATGAAAGAGTCTGTCGTTCTGGCAAACCGACATCATCCGCCTGCAGAAAGCTCGGCGTATGTAACCAAGAAGGCTTTACCTCGGAAGCGTGCCAAACTGCTGTTGCCCGTTATAATCGTTAGCCGTGCTTTCAAGCGTAAAGTTCAAGAAAACTTGATTGATAATCGGCCCTTTAAGGGAGCCTTAAAACCTGCCTTAACTGCGGGGTTTGATTTAAACGAACTTCATAAAGTGTTTTACTTAGGGCGCATGCAACCCGTTAAGAAAATTTCCCAAAATCGTGAAGAGACAAGATGTAGAAATCATCTACTGTAAAGAGCCTGTTTCATAGATGTGGGCGAGCAAGCCTTATGTTTCACGGATAGAATTATTTCGAGCAGATGCAGGGGTAGTGAAG
The DNA here is from genome assembly GCA_039962885.1 of Litorimonas sp. GTDB lineage: Bacteria > Pseudomonadota > Alphaproteobacteria > Caulobacterales > Maricaulaceae > Litorimonas. The sequence continues at coordinate 1,091 of JBDVGI010000210.1, forward strand.
GATCTGGTAATCGATATGGAAGACACACCTTGGCATAGCGGCGAGTCTCACATTCATGAAGCTCTCCAAATAATTGATAAAATGAAAGACCTCGGACAGCGGATGATCAGAGATTATATGCCTGATCAACACCGTGAGTTTTTTTCTGAATTAGATTTTGTAATTCTAAGCGCTCTTGATCAATCTGGTCGTGTTTGGCCGTTTATTTGGTCGGGAGAGGTGGGTTTTATGTCCTCACCTGACCCCAAATATTTGATCATAAAAAAGGGACCTCTCTCAGGACAGCCGGAGGGATTGCTCCTGCAAACGGGTGATAAAGTTAGTGTCCTCGGAATTGTCCCTGAAACCAAACGGCGCAACCGTATGAACGGCACTATCACTAAAGCTGATGACACGATGGTTGAAGTCAAGGTTGATCAAAGTTACGGTAATTGTCCGCGTTATATTCATGTTCGCGAAAGAGGAAATAATAATAAAGCTGGATCCGTAGAAGACAGGGAAAGTTTGAGTGTGGAAGACAAAACCCTCATCGCAGCGGCCGACACATTGTTTATCGCGACAAGGGTGCGGAGCATAAAAAGTGACCCGCGTAAGGGCGTTGATGTCAATCACCGCGGAGGGCCTGCGGGGTTCATTACCCTTAGAGATGACAACTCCATTGTTATCCCCGATTATGCGGGCAATAATTTTTTTAATGCCTATGGTAATATTTTAAATGATCCGCGCATAGGCCTATTAATACCAAATCTTGAGACAGGCGATATACTTACGCTCAACGGCCGGGCCGAGGTGGTTCTAGAAGATTATGCTGGCACCGAACTTTACGGATCACACCGATACTTAATCTTTTCACCTGATAAAATTCGCAGAGCCAACACGGCTTTTCCGTTTGTTTATGCGTTAACTGAATACTCGGCCAGCCCGCCCCATCCAGGGAAACCAAACCGATAAGGTTTAAGTAGCCTTTAATGTCTCCGCATTGATGGGGACTGAGCGGGTTTATGCCTTTTGGGAGGGATGACCTTTGAATAGGCTATAGTTATATTTATTTAATAGCGACTGGAGTGAAGTCTGCAAAAAGTTAGTGGAGGTTAAAACTCTATCAAGATCTGTATAAAATGATGGATCAGGGAGTGTTTCTGGAGCCACTATATCAAAGCTTTCATTTTCTTTGCACGGGATTCCAATTTAGGTAAATTGTTCCCTACCGTTCCGATACATAACACTTTTGTTTCTGTGAGTTGCTTCATTTTTCCGCACATGGTTGATTGCTCAGCAACACTAAATCTGGGATCTAATCTCTGATAACGCCTCCCCGTTAATGCTATAGTTGAAAATTGAGTAGACTTTGGCAGTTGCTTTCTAAATTCATTCAGTTGATTTGCCATTCCATGACCTTTGAAAATGTTTTGTTCAGAGTTACTTCGAGTATGTGAAATTTGAAATAATTTTACATTCTCGATTAGGTTCGCTTCAACTAGATCTGTCAGCATAAGAGCTAAGCCACAGGATTGACGACCGTCTGACCACCCCCAAAATACTGATTCTTGCATGTTTTTCCAAGCTAGTTCTATACTAATTTCTCCATTCCATACTTGGTCGAATTGAAACCCAGAATTCAATGGAGCCTCCACTGCGAAAATCACACTTTTCCCAGATGCGATATTTGTCAAAATATACTCATGTGCGAATTCAATTGAATTCCGATTACCGTGTGCTTCGCCGATTAGAACTATTGGGTTGCCATGAGACGCAGCCGTTTTTAATGCGTTTGTATAATCTCTACGCTGATGGCGTTCACAGGTTTGAAACTTTGAATGTTCAGAGGAGGTATGACTTTCAGAGATTTTTACGTCTTGAGTTGATCCGTTAACTTCGTTTGTTCTTGATAATTTGGTGCTAGAACTTGAAGCAGGTGAGGCCTCTATACAGCCGCTCAATATCAATCCATATATTGAGCTCAATATAAATAGATATTTAAAATGGTTCATTACGCCCCCCTAATCGTATTGCTTTAGCCATGTCATGGAGGTTTTGAACCCCTAAAAACAATCATTTTAATTCATGCCGTATAAAACTCTTATTGAGAAGGTGTCAGCGTATTGACAAAAATGATAATTTGTGGAAGATTAATTTCATGAAAAATGTAATTTTATCGTCTTCCATCATATTAGCGTCCCTTTCGATAGGGGAGATGGCCTTTGCTTGTGATAGACACGGCGCTGGGTATGGCGGATTTGGTATGGGAAATGCGCAGTGGCAATCCTATAGCCCAAAGGTGAGCATAACAGATCCTGCGTTTTACGAAGATGAACTGACGTCTGCTGTGACGAATAAATCTGTCCCGCCAGTAAAGGCCAAGCCGAGCTTTTCAAATGCCGCAAATATGGCGTCTGCAAAAGCAAAAGCGCGCGTCGTAAAAAAGGCCGATAACGGTAAAGTCAATAAACAAGACATCGCTAAAAAACCGACCTAAACGCGAATTGTTAATCCGTCAGACAGTGACCTCTTCAGGGCGATGACGGCAGGAATTAATCCTAAAACTGCGGCAGTGGCTGTCACGAATAAGACGACCCCCAAGTCAAATGACCCAGGCAACATTCTAAGTGCGCTGATGTTAAATCGTGCTTCTAAGACAGGCCGGAAAACCCATAGAAGTATATAAAGGCTTGTCAGTCCTAAGACACTACCAATAAAGGCAAGCAAGGCGGCTTCGCTGACCAATAAGCTTACAATGTGCCTACCGCGGGCGCCCATGGCTCGCAAAATGGCCATCTCGCGCCGTCTTTCATTCAGAGATGTCAAAATTGATGTTAAAATACCAATTAAACCCACGGCAATGACGAACGCAGAAACAAGCGCCAAAGCCCCTTCTACCACTGAGACAACATTCCATAATTGACTGAGCGCCACACCCGGAATGACGGCTTGCAAAGGTTCTGCAGCATATGTGTTTAAATCGCGTTGCAAACCCAAGCTTCGAACGCGCGATGTTGCGCCCACAAATATTGCAGTAATGCTCTCTGGTGTTAGGTTTTTTGTCCTGAGTTTGTCAGGTGTATTTAACTTGCTCCTTGGCGTAGGCGTGCCGCTTTGCCAGCCTGCATGAATGGCTTCAATCGCGCCCAAGCTTACATAAACAGATCGATCAACAGGGGTTCCAGTCGGCTTTAAAACGCCCGTAATTGAAAAAGGTAGGTCGTCATGATTGACAAAACTTGTCCCGCCTAGGCCATGAGCTAACGTCAGTTTTTGACCTGTGCCATATCCTAATTCACGCGCGACTTGCGCGCCGACAACAACATCGAATAAATCATCAAAGACCTCTCCGTCTTGAAAGGAAATGGATTGAGAGTCTGCATATTTATAATGTTGAAAATAATCTGGCGTTGTACCGACAACTCGAAATCCGCGATGTGAATCGCCAAGACTAATCGGGACCGTCCACGCGACGTCTTTGCGTGTTTTGATATCTTCATAAGTCTCCCATGTCACATTATTAGTAGGGTCCCCAATTTGAAAAACGGAGAATAGCACGAGATTAATCGGGCTGGAACGTGCACCTACAATTACGTCTGTATCGCTGATTGTACGTTCAAAGCTGGTGCGTGCACCTTGACGGAGGTTTTCTACGGCGACAAATAACAAAATGGCGGCTGCAATTGAAATGATAGTCAAGATCGCAGTAATTTTACGAGCCCAAAGCGATCTCATCGCGAGTGATATGACGGCCATGTTTGTCATGCCGTAACCTTTTGGTTGATTTCGGAGAGTGAAACAGAGCGGTCAAAATGAGAGGCTAAAGTTTGATCATGGCTGACAAATAAGAGCGCGCTGCCGAATTCTTCGCGGCTTTGATTGAGAAGGTCTATAAAACGGTCGCGATTGTCATGATCAAGGGCGGAGGTTGGTTCATCCGCAATAATCAAATCAGGGCCGCCAATCAAAGCTCGCGCGACAGCTACGCGTTGTTGTTGTCCTACACTTAATTCGCCAACAGGACGTAAGAGTTGTTCCTGCGTCAATCCTAACCCTCGCACAAGCGCTTCGGCGGCGGCCATAACAGACCCGCTTGCCTCTACCGCTCGCTGACGCCGACGAGCGGAAAACCGGCACGGCAAAATACAATTCTGCAAGACGCCAATATAAGGTAATAAATTGAATTGCTGGAATATAATGCCAAGATGGTCGGCTCGTGTTTTATCTCTCTGACTTGGTGTAAGGTTCGTCATATCAGCCCCTTGAATGGATAAGTGACCTGCTTGCGGAGTTAGAACGCCGCCGATTAAGCCCAGAAGGGTACTTTTGCCAGACCCGCTAGGTCCTCTCAAGAAAACGCTTTCACCGTGATTAATGCTAAAACTGTCAATTTCAATTAGCGTTTGATCTGGTGTATATCCAAAACGTAAATTTTTCAGATCAAGAACGCGATCAATACTCATAAGGTTCGAGTTTAGACAGTGTGAGTTCATAAGCGCTACTGCCGAGGTCAGAACCAAATTGGCCCGTTTTCATAACCCCTTCAATCCAGACAGGTTCAGTAATATTTGCAATTTTAGCTGCTTTTGCGGATTTAACATAAACAATTTGATTTGGCGGGGGCGGTGGAGTGTGGAGGCAAGCTCCGAAATAAGGCACCAGTAAAAACTCGTCATATTCAGATGAGGCGTTGAAATCCAAAGGTACAACATATCCAGGCAATCGAACCTTTGCGCCGTTTAGGTTCTCGACCACATTATAAGTTCCGATTTGTTCCATCGTGTCTTGAGCGCTGCCTTCATCAATTAGGCTAACGATATCTGCATCTACTTTTGCAGCTTGCGAGAGGGTTAGTTGCTCGCGATATTGTTTTTCTTGTTTCTCAAAAAACTCAGCATAAAGTTCCTCTAAGCGCTGGTCTTCGCCTTCAGGCATGAGATCTTCCCAAGCTAATGTTTCAATCTCTAGGGCTGGTGTTAGTGCGGCTTGTTTAACTTGAGATGCATCTTGCGCCTTAGTACTGGATATAGCTTCGCTTTTTTCAGACGCAGGCTGACAAGCGCCGAGACAAACAGCTAAGGCAAAGCACGGTATTGTCGATTTAGAAAATATAATGGCGTTATATCCAATTGTTTCTGATTAGGATTTAAGATGACTTGCTTTTGTGTAGCAGGCCCAAGAAGAGTTACGTCAATTTCCGATAAATTCTCAAAAAATTCAAATAAATTAATATTCACATTTGAAAGATTTGCGGGGTTTTGACACTCAAAATCATAAGTCAAGATGACATCTTTATGATTATCTTCATTGTGTGCCTCAGTATCGTCATGATCTTCTTCATCATCATGATCTTCATCATCATGATCTTCTTCATGTGTTTCTGTATCAAATAATGCCACATTCACATCGCGGGATAAAGCTTTGCACAGTGCCTTATTATTAAACGTGAATAGCGCCTCGCTGCTGCCAAGCTTCTGCTCAGCCTGTTTTAGGGCTGCTTTTTGAGCATCTGTTTCAGGGGCATGTTCAAAGCCCAGAATATTATAAATGGGAGAATCTAGCTCTATCGTCACAACATTTTCTTCTATCACAATCGCCAGCTCCGCATCTCCATGACTATGAGCATCGGCAGATCGCGCGGCTGGGCTGCTATTTGGAACTGAGCCTTGCAGTGGCTTTATGTTGTCTGTGTCATGCTTATGCTCTGCGTGTTGCGCGGCATCAGGCTCATTTGGATGATGTTCGGTGGAATGCGAGTCGTGCGGCTCCGTACATCCGGCTATCATACCAACTATCAAAATATTCATTATACAAATATGTGAACGTGGCCTCATTTGAAACACCTTATTGGAGATGTAACTTAATAACACGTATTTATGTGTAATGACAATGCTTATGTTTTTGGAGAATGTGGTAGGGTCATAAGACCCTTGGCGGATTGTTAGTAATGACCTTCGAAAAGCAGGTATGTACAATGGAATGAGGGCAGGGAATTAATACAGGACAAGTCCATTCTGATTGTCTAATGTTGACTTCGAAACATGCCCGTGTATTCTTTTCAATCATTTCCCCTGATCCTCAAAGAGCTTGTAAATATTTGATGTCTTTATGTCTTGTTCGTCATGGAAAAACCCAATGGACCGAAGAAAAACGATTCACAGGTTGGGGCGATGCTCGGCTAAGTGAGCAAGGCCTTGCAGAAGCTCAATCTGCTGCGAAAGCCCTTACCGCATCTGGCTATTCTTTTGATATGTGTTTCACGTCATGCCTTGAACGTGCCAAGCTTACGGCAGATATCATAGGTGAAAAGATGGGAATGCCTACAGGCCATATCCAGTATGATTGGCGGTTAAATGAACGGCATTACGGAGCCCTTCAAGAGAAATTACGCAGCGATATGGTCGAGGCACACGGTCTGTCCCATGTAACGGATTGGCGCAGAAATTTTCATGCAAGTCCTCCGCCTTTAAATGAAGATGACCCGCGCTGGCTTGAGCAAATAGACCGATTGCCCGAAGTGCCAATGGCTCAACAGCCCAAAGGCGAAAGTATGTTTGAAGCCACTCAACGCACCTTGAATTTTTGGGAAGACGAAGTTGAACCCGCCCTAAAGGCGCAGAAAAATGTTTTAATTATTGCTCACACAAACTCCATTAGAGCTATGGTGAGCCGCCTTGAAGGTTTTAATGAAGTGCAATCTGGTGAATTTCGTATTTCAACCGCCGTGCCGCGGCATTATGAGTTAAACAACGAGCTTACGCCTGTGAAGATACGTGACCTAACCCGAAACCCCAAGGTTATTTTACGGCATTGGTTGAAACGGCGACGGATGAAAAAGCTAGCTGACGTTTAAGTTTGCCGTGATAGCTTTACGGTTAGATATGTAGCCATGCCGATCACTAAGGCCGTTTCTATCATCGCACTTGCGATGGCGGCGTAGCCAATGGAATATAATTCGAAACTCATGGAGAGCATGAAAAAGAGAGTTATGAAAAAAACTGTCCGAATAATTCGCACCTGAATGGCTGCGCCGGGTTTCATTATTGCGTAAAATAAGGCGTAAAAGGGCGTCGCTATTCCAACAAGGGACGTTGAGATAAGCAACATGACAGCCAATATGGGGGCGTCTGTAAAGCTGTTATCAAATAGGCTAACGGCAAGGTCTTGTCCAAAGAGTAAGACTGCGCCCGTAATCGCAAAGCTGAGAAGACCAATACATAGGGCGGCTTTTGCCGTTGTCGCAGTGAGGGATTTTAAATCCATATCTGCGGCCATGCGGCTGAGTTCGGGGAATAAGACTTGATTGAACAAAGTGATGCCCCTCGATAGAAGTTTCGATATTTCTTCAGCAACCTTATAGATAGCCAAGAGGGCGGGGCCAAAAACCAACATAATAGCAAGGCTTGGGAAGTTGCTGTTGAAAGCTTTGATTGTGGAATCAATATTCGTTTTTACAATAAAATTATACAAACCTGGGAACGTTTTTGATCGGCAAAACTTTGCATTTCTTACGGCTGGCCACAAATTGCGTCTTAAAACTTCAACGGTAGCGAAGATTTGTAGAAACACATATCCAGACACTGAGGCGACGAACCATATACATATAAGTTCTGATAACCCCCAGCCTTGTAGGCCTGCGATTATGACACCTACGAACCGAATAGTTGGCATTACAAGGGCACGCATAGAGAGTATGAAAAACTTATCAAACAGCCTGAAAATGCCAATTGAGACATTGACCTGACGAAACAAGATGACTGTGCAATAATAAAAGATCCATGTTTTAAGTTGTTCAGCATCAATAGTTTGCGTGGTGGTGGCCGCATCGTCACTGGTTCCAAAATTTGCTTGCGCCCAAAGGAAAACATTGAATAGGAAAATGGAAAGTAAAAACCCTAAGATAGCTGCGGCGAAATCTAAAATAAGTCCTGTTTTAATGAGAGAACCAAGCCGGTTAGCGTCTTTCGCTTTTACTTCATCAGCTCCAAAACGAATAAGGGCTTGCCAAGATTTAAATGAGGCAATTTCAGAAAAAAATAACATATAGGCATGGATGAAAAGGAGTGTTCCAAACGCGGCATTGTTAGGGAGTACCTTTGCGGCTAAAATAAGCGTGCTAACGCCCATTATGGCTGAGATAATTCGCGCGCTAGCAAGCATGGCTGTGTTAGATGCAAGACGGCCCCCGAGGCCTAATTTGGATTCAATTTCAAGATTGACTAAGGGCTGATGTGAGTCATCAGTTTTCATATATTCGCCCTGTCATAAATATCCACTTCATCACCTTATCCATGACGTGCCTTGGTTCTTAGGTGAAGAATCATGGAACTAACATTAATGTAAGGGCAGGGATTTTTCAATTAGCTTTGTTTGGCAGACCGCTAGTTAGAAGGGCTGATGTGCGTCATCAATTTTCATATACTCGCCCTGTCATAAATGTCGATTTAATCACCCTATTCATGACGTGTCTTGGTTCTTAGGTAAAAATTATCAAATTCATAAATTTCGTCATGAACCCTTAGATTTAATGTCCTTTTGCAAGGCGGACCAAGCTCCGAAGGAGACAACGAGGAATGGGAGGCAGTAAGTCAAAAAGATTTTAGGCATATTAAGCGGCGCGACCGCGAACAAAACATCCCCTTGATTGATGAGACTTAAAGCTGTTCCGACAACCACCATGACAATCAGGCTGCGCCGTAATTGAACGCCAGACAGCGCAGTCTTTAAGGGTGAATTTTGAGAGGGGGTCATCCCAATTTTGGTCCAAAGCTTTCATATCTGATTTGAGCGTCAGCAACGCCCCGCGCGCTGACCAATCCTGTCATTGCGCTCATGAACCCATCAGGCCCGCAAATGAAATACTCTGCATCGGCGTCCTCAATAAGGCTCTCTAGGAAAGCGCAGTCCACAAGGCCGTGGCTCGCATTATCTTCGCCAGTAATGTCCGTGCTCGCGTCTGTATATCTATGGCGCAGGGTGAGGTTTGGGTGGCGCTCTGATAATTCATTCAAAACGGTTCTAAAGGCTTGCACATCTTTGTTCTGGCAGGCGTGAACAAAGATTGCGGTTTGGCCCGGGGTCTTGCTAAGCGCCGTTTTTACCATGCTGAGCAATGGGGTAATGCCAATCCCGCCCGCAAGAAAGACAAGCGGCTTCTCTGGATTTACATTACTATCTAAGACGAACTCACCACATGGCGGTCCAAGCTCAATGCTGCCGCCTTCTTCCAATAGGGTATGCAAGTAATTTGAAACGAAGCCCGCTGGCTGCGCGCCTTTATTGCCTGTCTCGTGCTTCACACTAATGCGAAATTGTGTGCTGCCGCTTTTGTCAGAAAGGCTGTAATTCCGCATAGTTGTTTGACCATCAGCCATTGGCACGCGAACCGTCAAATATTGACCCGGAAGATAGTCAGGCAAAGTGCCTCCATCCTCTGGAGCGAAATAAAATGAGGTTACAAGTGAGCTTTCCTTTACGCGTTTCGCCACGCGGAATTTCCGAAACCCTTCCCAGCCCCCATCGCGATTAGTGTTCGCGGCGTAAATCTCAGACTCGCGGTTTGATAATATGCCCGCGAGAAATCCATAAGCCTCGCCCCATGACGTGACGACCTTATGGTCAGCACTAAGACCCAGCAGCTCTTGAATGGCGGCCAGTAAGTTAGCGCCTACAATAGGGTAATGATGGGGCTTAACCATGAGGGACGCATGTTTTTGCGAGATAAGTTCGACGGCCTCAGCGAGAGCTTCAAGATTTTCTACATTTTGCGCAAAGGCAACAATAGCGCCCGCTAAGGCCTTTTGCTGTCTACCATCGGATTGATTGCTAGCATTAAAAAACGGTTTTACCTCTGGGTTGTTCTCAAACAACTTTGTGTAAAACAACGTCGTCAGTGCAACGCTATGTTCGTTGAGAGCGGGAATTGTTGATTTTACAACGTCGATGGTTTTTTGGCTAAGCATGAGAATTGGCTTTCAATCTTGGGGTGGGGGTTAAAGTTTATCTAAGTTTAGCTATGTCCTTAAAAGATGCATTTAGAATATATCTTTACATTTTCACAAAAGCAATACATAAAATACCTCTTTTGCGGAGTTTTATATGCGCCTACCTCTTCATGTTGATTACGCATTGCGAATGCTGATGCAGTTGGGTGTTCAAGATCAGCGTTTAACGACGATTGCGCAGACGGCTAACACCTATGGAATATCGAAAAATCATCTGATGAAGGTCGCCCATAATTTGAGGCAACTTGGATATGTTGAAGCAATCCGAGGGCGGTCAGGCGGATTGAAGCTGGCCATGCCTGCTGAAGATATAAATATTGGCCGCTTCGTTCGAGATATGGAAGCGGGATCCGCGTTGGTTGAATGTTTCCCTGGCGGAAGTGGCGGTTGCCTCATAACGCCTTCATGCCGGCTTAAAGGGATGCTCGCAAATGCTATGGAGGCCTTTTACGAAAGTCTGGGTCAATTTACGCTTGCTGATTTAATCAACTCCAACGCGCCTCTTCGAGAGGCTTTGCTTTTGGATGTGAAATAATGGCGCTGAGGAAATATCTGCCGATTTGATCTGATTAACGAGGCTTTATTTGTTAGTTTAAACAAGGTCGGCCGCCTTATTGAGTCGGTGTTCTAGGTCAAAAAATGTCCGTAATTCCTATGGAATTGGCACTTTAACGCTTTCACTTATTGAGTGTAATTTTATATTTTACCGTCATAGGCTTTAAAGTGAGTTCAGATTGTCAATGTTGCCTTATGGTTTAAAATAAATCCGAATAGCTTTTCTTTGACCAGAAACGGAAATATAACGCATTGTAATCTAAACATATATTGGTAAAAAAATTTCGCTGTAATGTCATGCTTTGATTAAAGGCATAAGTATGGTGAACTCACTAGCTATATTTTTTTCTACTAAATACAGTAGCTACCCTTGCGTGCGGGTTAATCGATAGTTAACATATTAATAAGAGGTGAAGCTTTAGGTATGAAAAATATCGGCATTAATACGACCTGAAGATAATAAGGCTGTCACCAAAAAATTAGAAAAACACAATTACAAGGGTATAAAACTATGTCAAAATCAAAATGGATTATTGGCTTTGTGTCAGCTGCGACATTGCTAATAGGTGCGAATGCGAGCGCAACAACTTTAGAAGAGTTATCATTTGGTGAAATGGTCGATTCTGCCCATGCATGTGTGATGGGCCGAGCCGTTAAAGCAACTGTTTTTGAACGCGACGGACAGATATACACCGAAACAAGGTTCCGTGTTACGCAAACTGCCTTTGGCCAAACAAACACATTTATTAACGTCATTACACCAGGCGGTGAAAAGAAAATGGGAGGGTTAGTTGGAGTAGAAGTTGTCGCTGGTGCAACGCGCTTTTTCGATCAATCATCTAGCCTTTTATTGCTCACACCTACAGAGACTGGTCGTCGTGGTCGATATGACATTGTCGGGTTTAACCAAGGGCAGTTTGCCGTCATTGGTGACAATGTAACTTTGCCAGTAAATGTTGGCGGTGTTCAGAGTGTTGAGAAGGCGTTTGAAATGATCAATGTAGAGCGGTCTACATCATCATCAAATGAGATTTCTGAATAAATATCAAGACTCTATAATTACAAGATATGAAGGACACGAAAATGAAAACGAAATTATTGCTTTGTTCAGCTCTACTTACTGCCTTTGGTGCCAATGCGATTGCGCAAACGCAAACAGGCCGTCAGCTTGACATTATTGCGACGGATGCCTCACTCGCTCCAGCGCCTCTTCCATCAATAGGAGACGATACAGCCCTCTTTTTGGAGCGCCCGATTGTAGGAATTTTTTGGGATGAACGCTGCGCCAGTGTAGAATATACATTTAATAGTAATGTCGGTGCTAACCCTGGTACACCGAATGAAATTTCTCCTGAGGAACTTGCTGGTATTGTTCAAACTGGCCTTGACCGTTGGAACGACAACCCAAGTTCATATATTGATATGAATATCACAAATATCACCGATCTTGGGGCACGTCCTCGTATCGGCGGTGATTTTATCAATGAAGTTACCTTTATTACAGCGCCTGGATTTGGAGCTTTGGCATCGTCACCGTCATTCAGCTTGGTGCAAGATCAGACATTCGCAGTCGGCGACGATCTTGATGGTGACGGGGATTCTGATGTTTTTGACCCTGTTGCAGCAGACAATAACACATGTTTTGACTTTGACGGTGATGGCGACATTGAATTCCCAGCAGGGGATTACGCAGCAGGCACAATTTTGGACAATGACGTTCAATTTGGGGCGGCTGTTCTTTGGGAAACAACACCAACGAACGGCGGCGGCGCGGATGTAGATGCTGTTTCAACGCATGAGTTTGGTCACTCACATGGTCTGAGCCACGCGATTACAAACCAAACGGGTGATAATGACGGAACAAGCTCAACAATGTTCCCGTTTATCTCAACAGCCGAAGCTAATAGTGAAATTGCACAGCGTACGCCAAACCCAGATGATTTGAGCGCTTCAGCGCATATTTATCAAGAAGGCAATGGCACAACGCCAATTTCCGAAATTCAACCAGGAGATATTGCATTTGACGAAGCATATGGCTTGATTACGGGTACTGTTTCTACGAGTGCGGAAACACCTTTGACGAGCGCAGCCGTTAAGGCGATTGACTTCCGTTCACAATCCGTAGCGGCTCAAGTTTATTCTGGCCAAACATCAGCTTTTGAGACGCCTACGGGCGGATTGGTTGCGCTACCTGAATCTGCTGTCAATGGCGATTACGTTTTGCCTGTTTTAAGAGACAGTCTATATACGGTTGAAATCGAAGCTCTTGATGGCGTGCCTGTTGCGACAGGTAATATCAGTACAGGCGCAATTATTTCAGGTATTCTTGGGTTAAATCAATTCCCTGATGAAGCCGTAAGACGCGGCGTCACAGAACGCGCTGTCGAACTTGAACCTTTAAGAGCTTCATTGATCAGCATTCGCGGATCAAACTCTGAAAGTAATTTAGACATTATTGCGAACTCTGAAACTATTCAGCGTAACTCTGGACCACAGGCATTTGTTGGAACAGGTGCAATTTTTGGCGCGAATGACATTATATATGCTGAAATGTTTGGACGCGATGAGGTTAGTCAGCTCTTGGCCGCAGGCTTTGAGCCTGTTAGCGGCGGTGCCGAGACTAATTTGTTTGGTGAAGATGCATCTACGGCTATTTTCTCAGATGCGCAGCTCGCGATTGGAACGGTTGATCCTGCGACAGGCATTGTTGATATTACGCAAGTCCTCAGTAGTGAAGAAGACGTTGCTGGCCAAGATGATGATACGGCCACATTTGCCTTTAACGGAACACGTGCGTTACCATTCCAAATTCGCCGGGCTTTTAATGCAGATCCAAATGCACAACTATTCTTCTTGTTAGAGCTTAATGATGTAGAAATTGGACCAAATGCAGGCTTCCCACTTGCCTTTGTCGGGCTTGATCCCGCGACAATTGGCTCATCATTCCTCAGCACAAATGAGGGACCGATATCGTTCTTTGGTAGCGGCTGGGCAATGGAATTGCGTTATGTAAACCGGGGCGCTCGTGTCTCGTCTTTCTTGACACGGTTCTAGGCTTTAACTCTATATCTCAGTCAACCAAAGTTTTGGATGAGTGAGGAATAATCAAAATAAAACCGAGCAAGCGAAAGCCTGCTCGGTTTTTGTATAGGGCTACCGCAAACGTGCTGTGAGTGAATTTAATGCAGCCCATGACAGTGTTATGGGTTCAGCGTGAAGGGGTTGTGATTTGTCAGAGAGATAGGAAGCGCAATATCTAATTGATATTACGAATTCTGCGCGGGTTAGCGCCTTGGCCACTTTCTCACTATAGGCAAGATTTTGAACCTGTTATTTCGAGCGAGATAGTCCTCCCGCATCTTAGCTTTTTGCTGTGGCGTTAAAGGATATTTACTTAGATAGTTATCTAGGTCTTGCAGATTGAAGGGGGTATTGGACATTTATATTCTCCTAATTTATTTGAGAGTGATTCCGTCCAATATCACCTCCCGATAATAGAACTATTTTATTATTTTGTCTATATCGACTTTAGCCAGTAACCTTTGAGTTTACGATTTTTTAACGCGAACATAGCTGCAGCAACGTGAATTAAGCTATTTTTAAAGCGTTATTAGGAAAAATATTAGGCCAGAGTAATAAATGATAATAAATTATTTTATATTATCAATAGCTTAATTAACAACGCTGGAGGTGAGGATGTCTGCCATTATAATGTTCTGTATGTATCATTTAGTGCAATTAACCATATAAAAATCAATGTATTAAAGTATTATTGTATCCATAAGTGTTGATACTTATTAACAAGATAGTGCTTATAATGTGGTATATTTTGTGGTATAATGCGTCATGGCGAAAAAAAAGGTAGACATCCCGTACATTCTCTAACTGATTTACGCATCAGGCGGTTGAAGGATGCAGGTAGATTTGCTGATGGCAACGGGTTGTACCTAGTCGTCACTAAAACAGGTTCTAAACAATGGGTTTTACGGGCGACGGTAAATGGCCGTCGTAAAGATATAGGTTTAGGTGGGTATCCTTCAGTTAGCTTAGCGCAAGCAAGAGAAGAGACTTTGCAGTTGAAAAACTTGATTAACGTTGGTGTAGACCCTGTTAAGTATAGGAGAGAAAAAAAACGAATTACTCCATCATTTGCTGAAGCTGCTTATCAAGTACACAGAGAGAACATACCGACTTGGAAAAACTCTAAACAGGCTGATCAATGGATAAACTCATTAAAGAGTTACGCATTCCCAAAAATTGGAAGCTTAAGGGTTGATGATATAAGTGTTGATGACGTGTTATCTGTCTTGAACCCAATTTGGGTTGTGAAAGCTGAAACTGCCAACCGTGTTAGGCAAAGAATGTTGAAAATTTTCAAATGGTGTAAACGCAAAGGGTACATGAAAGAAAATCCAGCAGAGGATATTCAGGAAGCTCTCCCCAAAGTTAGACGAAAACGCGAACACTTTGTAGCTATGTCATATGACGACATTGCCGCTTTCATAGCACGATTGCAAAGTAGCTCTCAAACCCCAAATGTACGGTTAGGCTTGGAGTTTTTGATACTTACGGCCTGTCGCTCTGGGGAATTACGTGGGGCTTTGTGGGAGGAAATTGATTTTAAGAACAGGCTATGGATTATTCCAGATGAAAGAATGAAGGCGAATAGAGAGCATACTGTTCCGTTAACCGAAAGAGCCTTGGAAATCATAAAGGAAATCAGACCTATTAGTGGTAAATCTGAATTGCTTTTCCCTAGCTCCCAAAACTGGAGAAAGGTAATGTCAGATGCCACGCTTTCTGCTGCGGTAAAGAGAATGGGGTATAAGGTTACAGTTCATGGCTTTAGGTCAACATTTAGGGATTGGGCTTCAGAAACTAGAACCTATCCTAATGATGTGGTTGAAATGGCTTTGGCTCACAGTAACCGAAATAAAACAGAAGCGGCGTATAAAAGAGGTAAGCTATTGGAAAAGCGTAGAGAATTAATGGATGATTGGGATAATCATATCCATAGATAGCAGGGTAGCAAAAAATGGAATATAGTAAAAATATATCTAATCAAGCGAAGGTGGTTGAATGCAAAAAACTCAATGAGAGTAATTATATTGCTACTGTGCAAATTGAATTTGTTTACGCTGATATAATGGTGCCAAGTAATGTAAAGGTGGGAAGTTTTTTACAGGTCAATTCAGAAGAAGTCCTAAATGTACGAACTGAACACTGGGGAGGCGTGTCACAGATGTTTAAAATGCTTAGCGAACATGGAGATTTTAGATCTCAAGTTCCTTTTGAGGAAATCAATGCAAAAATTGCGGAATTGAATGCGAATAGTGAGGGTTCGAATGCAAAAAACACTATTTCTATTCCTCATCTTCATTGGAGTTATAAGTTCAATGATGACGTTCCAGAGTTCTATAAAATACTAATCAAGCCAATCATATTCGAACTTGGGCATTTCGTGGATGTTAAAGTAATGGATGGGAAGGTTAGTCATTCTTTGAGAATGGATAGGGTGAAGGTCAGCCCAAATGAATTTTATGATTTTGCCACTTCTCATGAGAGATTGCGTTGGGTAATTTACAGAGGGAATGATATTGTCACTGGCTACAAGATGGCAGTTGGACGAGTGAAAGGCCCACCAGCCGCCGCCGCTGTAAAGGCTGAACGAAAAGCTAATATTTTGAATTCGATAAGTCGTTGGGTGAGTGAAAATGGGCAGGAATTTAATTGCAAATTAAACAGATCAAAAATGGCTAAGCGAATTGAAAGTGAAACATGGAAATTGGTGAAGTTAAAATTAAGTAGAGAAGAGAAAGAAAAACATTCTCTCTCTGGTGTTATAAAAACCGATGGAACTTCTCTTGGTTATGAGATGATATCCAAATACTTGAAAGAGTTGTACCCAAGAAATAAAATCTCTGACTAGAAAATACGGATTTCGTAAAATCTAGATTCAAAATACGAACTCAAAACTATAAATGTGCCTCATGTTAAAACAAAATGTTCTCATGAGGAGTACCGATGATAAAAAATGAACAGAATGACTATCTGGTTAGAATTAGCTCGATAGTAAGACCGAATGGAGTTTTACCAATCAGTAAATCAAGTTTTCTAAAAGGTGTGAAGGATGGGTTATACCCAAGACCTGTAAAGTTAGGACCTAGAATAACATGTTGGAAATGGAGTGAGATAAACAACCTTATCAACAATGGTATTTAAGCGCCGTTTTCATAGGCCTTATTAAGGCTACCCCCTTATAAACGGCATTAAAAACGCCGTTGAAACAAGTGAAATGAGCCTCCCTGCTACCAAGTAAAGGCCAATCACTTCTCAAACTTTATAAATAAACCTGAATGACCTTTGAAGGCATTCAATGAACACACATGGAACAAAGGAAATCATATGAACCAACAATACTTAAACACTAGACAAATTGCCCAACTGTTAGGTCTGTCAGTCTCAACCCTTAAACGATTACGAAAACAGCCTTCAGGGCCACCATGGACGCGCTTAGGAAGTCAAATCAGATATTACGTACCCGATGTAAGAGATTGGATGATTGCCAATCAGGGGCGTCATAAACGTGATGTGGAGTACTTGGATGTATAAACCATACCTCAACC
>JBDVGI010000211.1:0-2361 GCA_039962885.1 Litorimonas sp.
CTCAATCACGCAGCGCAATGTCGCGGGCGGGATTTTGGTTCAAGACCGTGATAATGGCTATGTCGCAGATGAGGACTTAAAAGTCGTGACCAAGCGTAAGCCAAGCGAGGCCGAAATGGCTGATTTGCGCATGGCATGGAAAGTGGCCAAACACGTAAAATCTAATGCAATTATCTACGTCAAAGACGGCGCAACAGCAGGCATTGGCGCAGGCCAAATGAGCCGTATCGACAGCGCGCGTATTGCCGCGCGCAAAGCCGAAGACGCGCAAGCCGCCGCAGGGTGGGATGCGCCGCGCACACAAGGCTGTGCCTGTGCATCAGATGCGTTTTTCCCTTTCGCTGATGGTATGCTCGCCGCTGCTGCTGCAGGGGCAACCGCGATCATACAGCCCGGAGGGTCAATCCGCGACGACGAAGTCATCGCCGCCGCCGATGCCCAAGGCATAGCTATGGTGTTCACGGGAATGCGCCATTTTAGGCATTAGGAGCTATCTAGCTCAAATATCAGGCAGTTATGTTTATATCTCTGAGTAAAACTGTAGGTTTTACTCTATAACTTTTAATGTTATAGAGACGGGGATATGAATCATGACGAATATGCAGCTGCGCGCCGTAAAACGCCAATATGGGTTTGGATAATTATTGCCCCATTTATGCTGATTCTTACTTTTGCTTTTGCTTTTGGAATCATGACAACGACCGGTGTTTTTCCATCAACAGAAGTGCAGACTGGAGATGAGTTACCCAAAAAACAACTTGCTGCATTATTCGAAGCTAAAATTATTTTAGAAGGGGAAACCATAGAATATTTTTATTCTGAAGGCCTTTTTTCAGTTTTGGAAGGTGGAAATATTCTGACCACAGATACCGTTATATCTTATACGAAAGATGAAAAAGATGAACTTTTCATATATGACATTGATGTTGATGAGGTCGTAAAAATAGAAGAAATCGAAAAAGGTGATTATCTTACTGATGCTATCTATCGCATTCATGAAGGTAATAAAGAAGAAAACTGGCTTGAAATTTGGTTATCGACTGAAAATGGCGGGCATCTAAAATTTATGAATGCGTTAGAAGCTAAAGCCTTCCCTGATATCAAATAAAATTTCGCTGCTGCCGATAGCCGATGTCTTCTGTGGTGTAGCATTTTGAATATTAAGACTTTAATTGCTTTTTTTTGATTTTTTCAAAAATTTTTGCAGCTGAGATGTGATCAATGCGTGCTGAAACTACCTCATCAAGATATTTGCCAGCTCTATAATCAGCACGTGCAACGCAATCTGCTCGATTTTCGTTTAGTAATTGATATGCGCGAGCCTTTTTCTTAGGAGTGTTAGGTTTGTACACGCAGATTGATAAACCTCCGTAATGGCTAGTCATTTTCATGGCAGGGATGTCCGTTGGTCCATCTCCTATGTAAATCATATTTTCTATTGGAATGGGACGGTTTTCCATAGAGACATGTTCATTTATCATTCTATCATCCCATTGATCTTCACAACCTTTATTTATTCTGAAAATGTATTGAGTTTTAGCGGTGTAATCGACAGCAACGCCAGGACTGACGGGTTTTCCATCGCTATCGTATATATAATCACATGCAAATATTTTCGTGAAATGTTTGCCTATTGAGGTGCCTTCAATTAAAGACTTTATGCCAGATGAAATAACATAGTGAGAAAGTTTAACTCCTTTTGATTTAGCATATTTGTTTGTTCTATCAAACCATGTTTCAACACCTTCAAATAACTCCATATTTTTTCCATAATCACTTATAGATTGACGGCCTATTGGTATGTTCTGATTGCCTGCCTCGCGTAACATCAGGTACATATAACAAAGAATTTCACTAGCATTGTTTTCTTTAGCCATAGTTTTCGTTTTGGCCCAAAATTTCTCATGATCCATTCCTAGCTTGGGGATGAATTCATGTTCTTGCATGTTGATAGGACTTAAAGTTCCATCGAAATCATAAATTATCGCTGCGTTTATTTGTTTTCTAGCCATTTTTCTTCCTTTAAATTGAGATAAGAATTGGTAGACTGGAATACAAGGCGTGTGCAATTTATAGGAGAGTTATTTAAAAATCTTTTAGTTTGAGAAGCACACCGGCCTTCCATTTCAAATCATCTCCCCTTAGGCTCCTTCCATGACCGACTACCCATTTGAGCGCGTATCCGAGATTTACCCTGCGGGGGCCGTGCTTGAAGTGCGCGCTTTTGGGGTTATTCGCCATTACGGGATTGCGACGGGCTACGGCACAATCATCCATGCTTCGCGCCGTTTTGGGAAAGTGGACGAGACAGATATGGCA
Organism: Litorimonas sp.; assembly: GCA_039962885.1. Lineage (GTDB taxonomy): Bacteria > Pseudomonadota > Alphaproteobacteria > Caulobacterales > Maricaulaceae > Litorimonas. The sequence goes on from JBDVGI010000211.1 coordinate 2,320, forward strand.
GATTTTTCGCAGGGCGCAGCGCTCCGTCTTATTCCCTATAGC
>JBDVGI010000212.1:0-4768 GCA_039962885.1 Litorimonas sp.
CGACAGCTTCTTGTCCTGCATAAAGATGTGTAAACCCTGCGATTTCACCGGTCTTAATTTCAACGTGCAAGCGTTCCTCGAAACAACGGATCGTTTTCATACTCCGATAAGCTTGCAGTAATATGTTTCGGTTCAGTTGCATATTATTTCCCTAAGCTATTTTATTGCTTCATTATGAGATTTAATCGAAATGAATAACTTATTTCCGTTAGATTCATAATCACTAGAACACAGCCTAATCATTTTACAATAAGATTAGTCAGTTCTGTAGTTTAATCATCCTATCATAAACAGTAGTCAGCCCATTCACGCAAAGAATTGACATCATGATAGGATGGTCAATACTTTTTATGATAAGCAAGGTTATACCCCTAACACGGCTTTCGCAATTATTGTTCTTTGAATTTCATTTGTTCCGCCAAATATAGTCCAAGCACGGCTGTTCAGGTAAGTTGGCGCCGCAAGCTGAGCAGCCTTATCCTGAATGGGTTCTGGTGCTGTATTTCCGTAAAGCGGGCGCTGGGTTTCAAGTTGCAGACCCGCATATCCCGCCACACGAAAAGCGGCTGCGTCAACTTTTTGTCGAAGTGTTGAGCCGATAAGTTTTGAAACAGACGCTTTTCCTCCGCCCGTCCGCCCTGCAGAAACATCAGCTAAAATACGAAATTCCGTTGCTTCAAGAGCTAAAGCTTCAAGCTCAAGATCGACGAGCATACGCATAAAATTATGATCCTTTGATAAATTACCCGCATGGCCATTAGCCGCATTTGCAGCTAATGTCCGCACACGCTCGATATCAGCCAATAGTTTTGGAGCCCGGCAGGAGCCTCTGCGTTCATTCTCTAAAAGGAACTTTGCCACGGACCAACCTTGTCCTTCTTCACCCACTATATTATCCAAGGATGTTTCAGCATTATCGAAGAATATTTCATTGACTTCATGGTCGCCAGCAATTCCAAAGATAGGACGAATTTCTACACCTGGTTGACGTAGATCAATCAAGAGAAAACTTATTCCTTGCTGACGTGAACTATCAGGATCTGTACGCACTAAGCAGAAAATATGCGTCGCGTGATGGGCATGTGTTGTCCAAATTTTACCGCCATTAATAACGTATTTTCCGTCAATCTTTTCAGCCCGAGTCCGTAAACTCGCTAAATCTGATCCTGCGCCAGTTTCTGAAAACCCCTGACACCAATAATCTTCACCGCTAATAATTCTGGGGAGTATGTCTTGCTTTTGTTTATCGGTTCCAAAATTACAAACAATTGGTCCTAAAAGCTTAACGCCCATGACAGGTAAAAATGGCGCATCATTTAATGCAAGTTCTTTTTCATAAATGTAACGCCGGGTCGGGGTCCAGCCCATTCCGCCGAACTCTTCGGGCCAATAATAAGTGAGCCATCCTTTTTTCGCTAAAATAGCTTGCCATTCTTGGCTTATATCAGGCTCGACAAATACGCCAGGCGACCCACGGGATCCAGCACGCAAGCGTTCCGTCAGATTTTCATCTAAAAAAGCTCGCACTTCCTGACGAAATCCCTCTTCTTCTTCTGAAAAAGAAAAATCCATTTATTATGTCCCTAATCAATTAGAATTCTACATAAGATATTTTCAATAAATAACTGCTGTAATAAGTACTAGGCTAAGCAGAAACTCAAAAAGAAGTTTACCTTCTCTTGCCTTATTCCACGGCAACGGCCCCTAAATAGCCCAGCTGAGAGGCTTTAAAAACAGTTTGACTTCGGCTAACTGCGTCGAGTTTTTTAGCTGCATTATGAAGATGAAATCTTACGGTTGCACAACTCCGAGAGAGAATTAAAGCGATCTCTCTATCCGTTTTTCCAAGAGCAGCCCAACTTACACACTGGACTTCCCTTTTGCTCAATTTACAATTTTTTGGAATCCAATTGCGCTGATCCATAACTTTAACATAGCTCGTCACAAAAACTCTCGCTAAATTCTCTAGCTCATAGCCATGCTTTTCAAACTCATCACTTAAATCGTCTTTACCTTGATCCGGGACTGAAAAACTCACGGCACCAATCTGACCAAATGGCATGTGTATCGGCACACAAATTAAAGCCGCAGGCCCTACATGATCAGAAAACTTCGAAAGATCTATGTCTCCAAGCAACATGTTCTGACCACGCGAGTGGATAGCTTTAGCATTACACCAAAAGGCTTCAGCCTCATAACGACAAGCTCTTGGAATTGGTGAGTTTAAAGCCATTTGAGGACGTTTCCACCAAATATCATCAGCTTCTATCCACGCAAAGACGCTTGAAGCGAGTATATTTCCTTCACCATCGACCATAGGGGATTTCGCCGCAATATTTGCACAAGCCGCAACTTTGTAACCGCCCAAATCTTTAGCTCTATCACGTAAGGCAACAGCAGCGTTATGAATATCCTCAACCGTACTAATGGCGGTCATTGGCTTGTTTTTATTATTCTTCAAAGTCATCATTCACGACGTCCAGTCCTGCTTAAGCCTGAAGCTTTGTAAGTAATTTTCTACAGCTATGCCACTAAAATATAGAATACTATTCATTTAGTCATTATTTGCCTTAAACGAAGCCTTCTTGTGATATAAATACAGGCCTATTAGATTAGGCAGGCGTCAAGCCATGCGAAAACTGCTTTACAAGTCACGAAATGACTTCATTTGTACGTAATATAAGACTTATTTGAGACCACGATGAATTTAGAGTTTTCTGAAGAGCAAACCCTGCTGGGTAATTTGGTTGAGCGTTTTACAACTGATCATTATGACCTGTTAAAACGTTCAAAATATGTGAAATTGCCAGAAGGGTTCTGTCCAAATAATTGGGCAGTTATGGCCGAAACAGGCATTCTTACGGTTCCTTTTTCCGAACAGTATAATGGCCTGGGTGGTAAAGCAGAAGATATCATTTGCGTTATGAAACCCTTAGGGAAAGCCGTTGCTGTCGACCCGATGCTCGTCTCGCCTATACTTGCGGGTAGCTTACTCGAGAAAGTGGGGACTGATGCGCAAAAAGATGAATGGATTCCAAAAATTATTTCTGGACAAGCTCACATCTCCCTTGCTCATAGTGAACCTGCCGCCCGTTATAATTTGGATTATGTAAAAACAAAATTTGAACACGTAAATGGGACTATAAAACTTACGGGAAAGAAAACCTTCGTACTCGGCGCCGCCAGCGCAAATGCTTATATCGTGACAGCCGTCCCGCAAGCATCATCAAGCACATCAAACGACATCGCTTTCTTCTTGGTAGATAAAGAAAGTTCTGGACTATCAAGCAATCAATACAGGCTTATCGATGGATCCATTGCTTGCGAATTAACACTAGATAATACGCCTGCAACACCGATGGTTGGTCATTTTGATGATTTAATGTCCGTTATTAATTTAGCAAAGATTGCAGCATGTGCGGAAATGGTCGGCCTTATGGAACTCTTGCTCGAAGACACTTTAACGCACGTAAAAACGCGGGAACAATTTGGACGGCCTTTAAGTAAAATGCAGATCATTCAACACAGACTAGCTGATTCTCATGTTTCCCTTGAGCTTTGCCGCTCTCATTTACTCCGCATGGCCGCAAGTAATGAAACAGATGCAGATTACACTAAAATGACTGCGGGTTCCAAAGCTTATATTTCAAAAGCTGCCGTTGCACTTGCCGAAGAGTCCGTTCAACTCCACGGCGGCATGGGCACGACAAATGAGTTGATTATTGGCCACGCCATGAAACGCATTTTATTACTCTCAACTCTCTTTGGCGACGCCGATGCTGAGATTGCGCGCTTCAGTCAATCAACTCAAAACGCAGCCTAACCCAAAGCAGGAACTTTCGCCCATTCAAGACCTCGTCTTAAAAGCGTATGAAAAACAGGTAACTCCCAAGCGCACCTATCTACATTTGGATAGTAATCCATAAAATCGAGCATATCGTAATGCCCTCGGCAATGACCAAGCGTAAGATATAGAACCTCCCCGTCTCCAACCTTATGGGTATAGAATACAGGGTGGGTATTTTTTTCCCAATCTTTCTCAACGAAACCCGTGGCCTCTCCTTCAAATTCACTATGCAACATCACATCAAGATCGCCCTTGACCTCCAAGAGGTACAACTCATCAGTCGTTTCAAATGGTTCAATGCCTTCGACAAGAGGATGGTCTGGCTGCGTAACATGAACGGTGTAAGGTGCGATGGGAGGATGCGCGACGAATTGACTGCCCAAAACCTCCATAAAGGTCGGTGCGATACGCGGCGCGTTAATTTCTAAAGCGCCTTTTCCGTATTCAGCACCTTTAGGGGCAAGAAATTCCAATATCGAGTTCGTTCCATGCAAAGCATACCAGCGCTTACCCGAACTCACAAAGGTTTTCAAAGCTTCTTGAGTGGGACCGGAACATACAACATTACACGTATAAGAGACAAGAAAGTCAGCCTCTTCAAGCGCCTTCGCCGCGCTATCATAATCTTCAAACACGCGTGTGCGCACACGGTCATCTTCTGCCAGCAATTTTAAAAGCTCAAGACGCGCATAGTCAAAATCATGCCATGCGCCTCCCGCAACAAGAACGGCATTAATATGTTTTTTTTGTCTTTTTTCCATAAGAAGTCTTAGCCTAAGAACTAAATTAAACGTGAACCCATATCTAAACTAGACTTCGAATAAAAACAATCAGACATGATTTTTTAAATTGAAGTTTGTTTTGAATAGATTTTTAGCCATTTTACATTTAGCCCTTATTACAATTACTTTTAATAAGGGC
>JBDVGI010000213.1:0-5114 GCA_039962885.1 Litorimonas sp.
GGACAAGTGGCATATGCAAAACGTCACTATCAACGACGCTGTGGGTTTGGGCTTTATACCCAAAACTGCGTATATGTTCCGCGAGAATTCCGCCTAAAAGCATCCCTCGCATATAGGCCCGCATACTTTGAGATGACGCGATCCAATCATCCCCACTTGCGCCTTCCATGGTTTCATGGCCTTGATCGATCAACAGGGTGATGGCGTGATCATGGGCAGGTATTATTTCCTCGCCGTCTAGCTCATGTGAATACCACACCCAATCAGGAGCTTTAGATATTCCCACCATATCCGCGCCGAGGAAGTGAAGCGCCGATTTAACCTTCTTAGCATTCTCTTCTGGATTATCATTTCCTGGTTTTATTTGAGGGCTTTCTTCCATCCGTTCAATCAGGTGAAGCGGGCCAATGAGACCATATTGGGCCTCTGCGATAACAGATTTTATAACGCAAAATTCGTCATCACTATTTGCCTGAACTTCAGGGCCAAGGTCGCCGAAATATCCGCGCCAAAAACCATCATGACGTTTTGGCACACGCGGGACGCGGGCCTCATCAATAAAGTTTGTTGTTTTATCTTGGCGCTTAATTTTGCTCATACCATATATGTCGGTTTCAAAGCTTTTGTTTTTATAAGGCTCGACGTTAAAAGCGGTTTTGCTTGTTCCCATGCCTTTGCCGTGTCCTACGCCGCCGCCAAGCCACCATGTTGGGCCGTGGGATTTGAATTTATCGAGAGCATTGCGTGGTGCGAGAGGTGTATCTGGCTCTAGGCTCATGGTCGTTGTGACGGCGGCAATTGAGAACTGCTTACCCCGATAAGGATGACGAATGGAACCGTCCCCTTCAACGTCAACAATGCCCGATGCGACGGCAACTTTATTGAGGTCAACATCTGTTGTCGATTCTGTATGGGCGCGCGCGTCAAACCCAAGCGCGCGAAGATAATTGGCTAACACAATAGCTGTCTCAGAGGCTCGGATGCTTCCTCTATGTCGACCCGTGTCGTAAAGCCATTTATAGGCCGCCTCGTCAGGCGTTAATTCACGCGCGTGGTCGTAAATAATTGCGACCGTATGTGTATGATGTGTGATAGGGCTGTTGTTGTCTTCAATCCCGTTATGAAGCCCATGAGCAATATGCTGATGAAATCCGGGGCGGTCTGTCGGGAAGTCTTCAAGCTCTGAATGAAAACCCGCCAAGTCGGAATTAATATAAGGCGCTTTCAAGAATAGGTCTGGCGTTAAGCTTGCGCAGCCGACATCAAAGGCATCCATGAAGTAACAAAGGGACTTCGCTTGGTGCGCGCGCTCCGCAAGACTATCAGGGATTTCAGGTTTTTGATCAGACGTCGGGCCATTTCGGGCGGCATCCATATATTTTGCATAAAGCCGCATACCATTAATAAGCGAGTCTGGATTAGCTGTATCCTCAAAATTTAATTGAGGTTGAGCCTTGACCTTTGAGAGATCAATGGGGAGCCTTGCACGTTTCAATGTTTCTTTTGGTAAAGACCCCATGTGCAAAGGTCTATTTTTATAGGTATGTATCCTCATAGAGCATCCTATAATATAGTTGCGTCATATCCAGTTACTTTAAGTCTTTAGACCTATATCCTTTTAAGACACTTGACTTGCTCATTGCGGACAATTCTTAGCAAATGCGCTTAAAGCAATTTCAGGAATGAAATCCTTCAAATAATTGCTGACTTCAGCTCTGCGTCAGAGTCGCGTAAAATGGCTTTATCCAAGTTCTTACCCTTGCTTAGAGCCATGCGCGTCATCATAAAGTCGCGCGGCGCATTCACAGCATCTACCGCAAGGAGCTTGTTCCCCGCGAAATAATAGGCTGCAAAACTACGACTGCCTTCTATATCGCCTCGAATGACGATGTCATCATAACCCTCTGACAAACCTGCGATTTGAAGCTTGAGATCAAATTGATCTGACCAAAACCAAGGCAAACTATTATATGGCTTCGCCTGACCGTTAATATGAGCGGCGCAGGTCTTGGCTTGTTCCGTCGCGTTAGGGACAGACTCTAATCTAATATGGCGATCATAGGTGATATTATAATGCCACGTCACATCCCCTGCCGCGTAAATATCTGGATGAGAGGTTTGACAAAATTCATTGACTTCGATGCCGTTTCCGACAACTAGTCCCGCCTGTCCTGCTAATTCCGTATTTGGAATAACACCAATCCCAATAATGACCATATCCGCCTGAAGGCTTTGCTCATCAGCCGTTTTAACAATAAGTCCATTCTTATCTTTTGCAATTTCAGCAGCGCCGACATTTTCTAGAATTTTTACGCCTTCTTCAGTATGCACACGCTTGTAGAAGGCAGAGAGTTCAGGCGCGGTAACACGCTGCAATATTCGCGGCATCGCCTCTAAGACGGTAACCTCCATACCTTGCTTACGCAAAGATGCGGCTGTTTCCAATCCAATATACCCGCCGCCAATGATGACAGCTTGCTTGCCAATCTTAACTTGGGCCTTAATTGCAAGTACATCTTGTGTATCGCGTAGATAAAACACATTTAGAAAATCTTGTCCAGGAACAGGCAAACGTCGAACTCGCGCACCCGTTGTTAGAATTAACTTGGCATAGGGAATTTTTTCCCCCTTATCCGTCACAGCCGTCTTTTCTTGCGAATCAATTGAGACAACTGTCGTGTTTAATTTCAACGTGATATTCGCAGTTTCATACACTTTAGAGGGACGAATAAGGATATCTTCAATATCTTTTTGGCCCGACAAAAAATCTTTCGATAATGGGGGGCGGTGGTATGGAAGGTCTGGCTCATCTCCAATTACAATAATGTCGCCGTCCCAGCCCCCCTGACGCAATGACACGCAGGCTTGCGCCGCAGCATGAGACGCTCCAATTATCAAACAAGCATCGGACATTTAAACCCTCAAAATTGAAAATTCATTTGAATTGCATATTATCAATTTCCTTAGAGAATAGCTATGCAAAAGAGGTCAATGTTTTAACCCCTCGAATATCGGTTTCATCTTTCGTCCCATCAGTCCGAATAGGTTAAGGCCATTGACCTTCAGTCAGATAATTCTAAGTGTATATGACATAAACATTAGCTCAAGAAGGAGATAGGTTTGATTGCGCACCCAATGATTTCCACTCAGATACTACTTCCCATCGTCGAACGGTTACGTATCGTAGGACTGCGCGCTGCGCCTCTCTTAGAAAAGCTAGAAATTGACAGAAACAGTCTAGAGAATGTGAATGATGTCGTCGCCCTAAAGCAATATGTTGCCTTCTTTGAAGCGGCCGCAAAATTGACAAAGAAACCACATTTTGGGTTAGAGTCTGGACAAGCTATTATTGCAGAAAACCTTGGCCCTCTAGGGTTTCTATTCGATTGCGCGCCCACACTAGAAGAAGCCCTGCAAGGATTAGCAAGTTATCTTGCAGCCCTGCAAGAAGGCACGAAAATAGTCCTTACGCCTGATGGCGACAACGTTCGATATGAGTATCAAATTTTAGACAATAAAATAGCGCCTAGAAGGCAGGACAGTGAATACTCAATTGCCGCAACACTGACCATGATGAAACGTTACGCAGGACGGTTTTTCAAACCCTTAGAGGTTTGCTTTGAACATGAACGCGTAGGAAGTCATTCCTTTTATGAGCATCACTTTGGGTGCTACGTATTTTTTGGACAAGCCAGTAATTGTATTGTGTTCGAGAAAGAAGCGCTCAGCTTAGGCGCGCCAAATATGAGCAACAAGCTCTACCCAATCATCGCCTCTCATTTGCAAAATATTATTTCATCAAAAAACAATTCATTGAATTTTTCCGATCACATTAGCAGCTTAATCACCAATGAAATGCTGGAAAACCGCGTGAGCATGGGCGCAATTGCTCAAAAGTTAGATATGTCTGAATCAACACTTTCCCGGCGATTGAAAAGTGAAAACACATCATTTCAAGACATTATCGCCAACAAACGAATGGGCGCAGCTAAACGCTTACTTCAACATACAGACATACCCATTAGTCAAATTGCATTACGTATTGGCTATTCTGAAAATGCGAGCTTCAGCCGCGCTTTCAAAAGCAAAATGGATGTTACGCCCGACCAATATCGTCGGTCTCGTCAAGACCCAACTTTAAAAACCTAAGTCAAATTTGCTACTGATTTTCTGGTGTTTTAACGATGATACCGTCAAGTTCATCACTCATAAGAATTTGACATGACAAGCGGGAGTTTTCCTGAACATCATCCGCAAAGTCCAGCATACTTTCTTCCATGTCATCTTTCACTTTAAGCTTAGATACCCATTCTGAGGCTACGTAGATATGGCATGTCGCACAAGCACAGGCTCCGCCGCAATCTGCATCAATCCCTGGGACCATGTTTTGAACGGCAGCTTCCATAATAGATTGACCTGCCTTTGTTTCGACATCACGCGATGCACCCTTGGCATCAATAAAGGTGATTTTTGGCAAAACTCTGCCCCTCTCTTTAAATGTTCAACATAATATTAAATGAGTAATGATGACCTTATGACGCTAAGGCCTGCCTATATTCTTGGGGCGTCAAGCCTGACCACCGAGAAAAAGCTCTCGAAAATGTGCTGTGCTCAGAATACCCAAGCTTAAAAGCTAATTCAGAAAGCGATACATTACTTTTCGACTTAAACTCTAATGTCACGAGCTGCATTCTACACTGATCGAGTAGTTCTTGAAATGAAACCCCTGCGGCCGTCAAATGACGCCGCAATGTGCGACTTGTGACGCCAAGCTCCGCGGCAATAGTCTCTTGATAGACAGGCCCTTTATCTAAAGACAGCACAATTAAGTTTCTAACCCGAATCTTCATCGGTGTATCGCGTTTTTTCTTGATCAACCGTTTTGATAAGTCCGTCAAATCTGATTGTTGGACCGCACGCCTTAACGCAAGAGGACGGTTTAAAATTTCAGATGGAAAAAATATAGTATTTGACACACTTTCAAATTGGCATTGCGCGTTGACAATACGTGACAAGTCACAATTAAAAAGGTGTGCGGGAGCTTCAAAAGCCATATCGATATCCGACCAAACATCTGGCGCCGCAATTTTAATTAATGACGAATAAATACCAAG
>JBDVGI010000214.1:0-9293 GCA_039962885.1 Litorimonas sp.
AACAAGTTTTTCACATTATTGAAGCCTTAAATGGCAAATCCCAACGCAAACAATATATCGACTTCATCCAATCAACAGAAGGCCAAAACCGTCTGTCAAAGAGCGTATGCTTGCCGCCCTTATTAGACGACCACAGAACTCTGAAACAACTCCCTGACGGTAGTTTAGGACGTGCATATGTTGAATTTATGGAAAAAGAAGACCTTACAGCACAAGGTCTAGTCGATGAATATGAGTCCTATGATAAAGGTTTAATGGAACAATATTCAGCTCCGGTAAAATGGTACTTCAATCGCCGCCGTGATACACATGATTTGCTTCATATTTTAACAGGTTATGGCCGTGACGCCCTTGGTGAAGCCAGCCTGCTTGCCTTTAGCTACGCTGTTAACAAAGGATTAGGCGTAGCCTTTATAGCTTATGGCGCGGGATGGGAGTTACGAAAATCTGCTCCCAAAGATGCAAAAATCATGCGGGCAATACATGAAGGCTACAGGCTTGGTAAAGCCGCTGATGATATTTTAAAATACGATATAATGAACCTTCTGCAACGCCCTCTCGAGGATGTACGAAAAGACTTAGGTATAAATCCCCCCAAAGCCTATCGCTACGCACATGAGGTCATGCGCAAAAATAATTTAGACCCCTATGATATGATTGCGCCTAAAAACAATGCGGCTTCGCAAGCACCTGAGGCACAAGCAGCTTAACCTTAAAAACATCACTGCAAAATAAATCGTCAAGCATTGACAGTCTATAGCTTGCCCTTCACGTTACATGAATGAGAATTAGGCCCAATTACATTTTAAAAGATGTGCTTCATGTATATTCGCGGCGTGCGGCCTTATGGGGCGAAACGATTAACTTACATATTTGTTGCCTACGACCACTTCAAAACCTTGTACCGCGCAATGAACCAAGCGCAACAAGCATCAAATATAGAAATTAAAGCTAGTTACGACACCATATTATAAACAAGAATTACACAATAATATTTCGAGACAAAATATGAAAAATTTATTTTTGGGTACGGCAATTATACTTTTAACGGCTTGTTCCGCGCAGGCGCAAAAATCTGATTATGGCCCGCCATCCGAAGTACAAGACATATACGCAGTGGCAATAGAGTCATCCCCCGCCCGTATCAAATCTGATATTCAAACCCTCGTTGATTTTGGGACACGTCACACCTTGTCTGAAACAAAAAGTGACACACGAGGAATTGGCGCAGCACGGCGCTGGATATTTGCTGAATTTGAGAAAATTTCCACAGAATGCGGCGGCTGTCTTGAGGTGGTTTATGTCTCTGATACGATTTCAGGACAAACTCGTATTCCTGACCCCGTAGAGGTTGTTAGTGTCCTCGCGATACAACGCGGTACAATTGACCCTAACCGTTACGTCATGATGAGCGGCGATATTGATAGCCGCGTTACAAACCCGCTTGATGGGACTACCGAAAGTCCGGGGGCAAATGATAACGCCTCTGGTATGGCGGGCGTGATTGAGGCGGCGCGTGTCCTAACTAAACGCAAATATGCAGGTTCTATTATTTATGCAGGCCTATCAGGTGAGGAACAGGGCTTATTCGGGGGTCAGATTGTTGCCAAACATGCTCTAGATCAAAACTGGGACATTAAAGGCGTTTTAAATAATGATATGATTTCCAACATCACGGGTATTGACGGAGTGGTTGACAATTCCACTGTGCGGGTTTTCTCCGAAGGCACACGCGCCAATGAAACTGAAACAGAGGCTCGCGAGCGTCGTTTCACAGGTGGCGAAGTTGATAGCCCGTCTCGAAACTTGGCCCGTTATATCAAGTCCCAAGCCGATCAATATTTGACGAATTTGGATGTGATGATGGTCTACCGCCTTGACCGTTTCGGACGCGGCGGCCATCACCGACCCTTCAATCAAGTTGGCATTCCCGGTATACGCATCATGGAAACTCATGAACATTATGATCGCCAGCATCAGGATTTACGAACGAAAGATGGTCGTAAATTTGGCGACACAATGGAGGGCGTAGATTCTGTTTACGCTGCCAAGCTCACTACGCTTAACGCGATTACAATGGCAGGTATGGCAGGCGCGCCGCCCTTCCCGCGCAATGTTGAAGCCACAGGCGCAGTTCAGCCATCAGCCAAGCTCACATGGGAAACAGCTGATAATGCGAGCAACTTAGCGGGTTACCGCGTACATTGGCGCCTAACAACAGCACCTGAATGGACGCATTCACGTTTTGTTGGCAAGGTTAATGAGTGGGAGTTTACGAACCTTGTCATCGACAATTACTTCTTTGGCGTTTCTGCTGTTGCCAAAGATGGATCAGAAACTCCCGTTGTTTTCCCTGGCGCAGCAGGACGATTTTAAAGCCATAAAGTCAGTAAGAAGCTTCACTCAAGAATAACCCCTATGAGGGGAAAAGTCGTGACGCCTTGTATGGCTTACGATAATTTATACAAAACATAATTATACGGGAGACTCGCATGCGCGCGTTTAAAAACATCCTTCTTGGCGGCATCGCCGCTACATCAGTTTTCGCTCTAATCGCGGCAGCCCCTTCCAAAGATGAAGGCATGGATAAAGCAGCCGATAAATGGGATGTCACGAACCCGCCAGGTAAAAAGCGTGAGATTTCCATTAAAACTGACGAAGGCACATGGATGAGCCTTGATGTGTCACCCGACGGTAAAACAATCGCATTTGATATGTTGGGCGATATTTACACAATGCCAGTTAGCGGCGGCAAGGCCAAAAACATTGCTTCTGGTATGGGGTGGGATATGCAGCCGCGTTTCTCGCCTGACGGAACTCAAATTGCCTTTACCTCTGACCGTGCAGGCGGAGACAATATCTGGATTATGGATACAGATGGCGCCAATAAAACCCAAGTGACCAAAGAAAGCTTTCGGCTCTTGAACAATCCTACATGGTCGCCTGATGGAAACTTTATTGCGGCGCGCAAACATTTTACAACTAGCCGCTCGTTAGGAACGGGCGAAATTTGGATGTACCACATCAAAGGCGGCTCTGGCGTGAAGCTCGTCAAGAAGCCATCGGAAGCTCACCAAAAAGAATTAGGCGAACCTATGTTCAGCCCTGACGGTAAAAGCATTTATTACACACAAAACACAACACCAGGTGCGACATTTGAATATGCGCAAGATTCAAATACGCAGCTTTTCCAAATCCGCGAATATGATATGGATACAGGCGACATCAGCACAGCGGCTGGCGGCGCTGGCGGAGCCGTGCGTCCAACACCATCACCTGACGGAAAATATCTAGCCTTTATCAAACGTGAACGGACGAAATCCAAACTCTTTATCAAAGATCTTGAGAGCGGAGAGCAGCGCATGGTGTTTGATGGTCTTGACCAAGACATGCAAGAAACATGGGCCGTGCATGGCCTTTACCCTAATATGGATTGGGGTCCTGACAGCCAGACATTATATTTTTGGGCGGGCGGACATATCAAATCTTTAAACATGGACACGGGTGATGTATCTAAGATTGATTTTAAAATTAATGATACACGCACAGTCATGGATGCGCCGCGCCCTAGCGTAGAGGTGTCTCCAAAAGAATTTTCCATAAAAATGCCGCGTTTTGTGCAAGTAAGCCCTGACGGGAAAACAACTGTCTTTGAAAGCCTTGGCAAACTGTATTTACGGAATATCAAAACTGGCAAAGTTACGAACCTTACAACATTACCAAAAGATGAGCGTGAGCTTTACCCTTCATGGGCCACGGACAGCAGCGCCATTGTTTTCACAACATGGACCGATGACGAGCTTGGCGCTGTGCATAGCATTAATATTGCTAGCCGCGACATCACGACTCACACAAAAAACCCGGGACATTATAAGCGCCCATCTATGTCTCCATCTGGCGACTTTATCGTCTATGAAAAAGGTTCAGGCGGCTTTATGACGGCCCCAGAATGGTCAGATAAAACGGGCCTTTACATCCAAGCTACAGATAGCGACGAAGCTATTCGTATTAGCGAGTTTGGCGGAAATCCGCATTTTGATGCAAAAGAACGGCGTGTATATTTCACTCAATCAGCAGACGGAAAAAACACACTTGTCTCTGTCAATTTACTTGGCGACGATATGCGTGAGCATGCTAGCTCTAAGCAGGCTCAAAGTTTCGATGTATCCCCTGATGGCAACATGGTCGCATTTCGCGAAAATTATAACTTGTATCTCACGCCGCTTTTATCTGGCCCGCAAAACATCGATGTCAGTAAAGACAGCAATGCTTTACCTATCGTCAAGCTTAGCAAAGGCGGCGCGACTTTCCCAAGCTGGAGTGAAGGCAATCAAATCAATTGGACGCTTGGCGCGACACTATTCTCTGCCAAGGCCGAAGATGCCATGGAAGCTAATTTCGAACCCCTCACCACGGGAACATCGCTGTCTTATAAGGTGAAGTCCGATCACGCTAAGGGTCTTATTGCGCTAACCAATGTTCGTATCATTACAATGAACGCAGATGATGGCGGCGTCATAGAAAATGGCACAATCTTGATTGAAGATAACCGCATTAAATCTATCGGTGAAGATGTTACAATTCCAAAGGGCGCGACAACCGTTGATCTTGACGGGAAAACTATCATGCCTGGTATTATTGATGCTCATGCTCATGGCCCGCAAGGCACGGATGAGCTTATACCGCAACAAAACTGGAAAGCTTTGGCCACATTATCATTGGGTGTAACAACGGTGTTTGATCCCTCAAGCCGCGCGAGTGAAATCTTTGCCGCAGGGGAGATGCAGCGTGCTGGCATGTTACTAGCGCCTCGCACATATTCCACTGGCGAGATCGTTTACGGCGCAAAAGCTCCAGGGTTCTTTGCTAATATTCAATCCGAAGATGACGCCCAAGAACATGTTTCACGTCTGAAAAACCAAGGCGCGCATGGAGTGAAAAACTATAACCAACCGCGCCGCGATCAACGCCAACAGGTTGTCAAAGCCTCTCGTGATAATGATCTCATTGTCGTCGCCGAAGGTGGGTCCCTTTATCATATGGATATGAGCCTTGTGCAGGACGGCAACACGTCGGTTGAACATAATCTACCTGTTTACGAATTTTATGACGATGTTGTTCAAATGTATAGCCAAACAAATGTCGCCTATACACCGACATTGGTTGTGACTTACGGCGGTGTTCGCGGTGAGGATTATTACTATCAAGAAAGCGATGTGTGGAAGCACCCTATTTTATCCAAACATGTCCCGCCGACGGTTCTACAATCACGTGCTGTGCGCCGCCAGAAAGCCCCTATTGAGGATTACGCGGATGCCAATTCTGCGCGCCTGTCTAAGAAGCTAATGGAAGCGGGCGTGCCTGTCTCTATTGGAGCGCATGGACAACGCGAAGGTCTTGCAGCCCATTGGGAAATGTGGAGCTTTGCACGCGGCGGGATGAGTAATCTTCAAGCGCTGCAAACAGCGACGACCCAGCCCGCTCGTCATCTAGGTTTTGACAAAGATATTGGCAGTCTCGAAGCTGGCAAACTCGCAGATTTAATTATCATGGACGAAAACCCGCTTGATGACATCCGTAATACGGAAACAATTGAACATGTCATGATCGGCGGACGACTATATGAGTCTGGTACAATGAACGAAGTCCATACGGGCGACGCCAAGCGCCTGCCATATTGGTGGGAAGATAAGTAGGCCAGAATTCGTTATGATGAATATACCCAAATGCGCAAAATGTGCATTTGGGTCACATTTTAATTGTCTTTAAGTCCTTCAATATATTGGCTTACAGCATAGAAATATTATAAGCTCGATGAAGAAAATCATCCTCATAAAACTCCCATGGGTATACACTTATACGCGTTTTCATCTTAGCGAAATGGGGCTGGGCTAAATCCCATTCCCCGCGTTCACAGAAAAAGGCCGCATAGAGGTTATGAGCGATAACAAATTGCCCCTCACGCCCTACCCCTAGCTTCAATAAATGTTTGCTGCGATAAGTCATATCCGTGAGGATATCAGGGTTGTTGCGAAAAGCCTCTGCATCTGTTTCATTTTTCTCAAAAACATCGTAATGCAATTGGCGTTCCCAATGAGCGGTTGCATATAAGGCCGTTATATCTGGGTTGTTAGGATATAGTTCGCAAGCATCATGCGCACTTTGATACATCTTATCATGCGAGCCTAACCATTTCTCGCAAGAGGCAATAAGGTAATTCATTTCCCCGAGTAGATGCGGACCACCAAAGGATCGTAAAATCGCTAGCGCTTCATCAATCTGCTCCCATTCGGCATTCAACCCCATAAGAACGCGAATGATTTTTGCGCAGCTATCTTGTCCTAAATGCTCGCCTCTTAAAATCGGAACAAGTGAATTATAAGCTTTGTTTAAACATTGATGCATTAAATCCACATTTGCATCACTAACCTCTTCTCCGCGTCCATAGCCTCGGTAGTGCCACGCTCTTTGGGTTAACAAGGAGCCGCGAAGTAAACATGACAATGGCGGACCATTGCTATTATTGAACCACGCATCATAAAAATCATCTTGCTCAACCATAGCGTTGACCGCTTCCAACAGATATGTGCGTTCATTGCGCGGTTCTGCATAAAATAAATCACTCGCATCTTGATATTGAGCGGAATTGCATAGCTCTAAAAAATTTCGCGCTTTAGGATGTAGGTGTTCTGGATCATAGGCATAAAGTTTAGGTGTCAAAGCCGTTTTTATTTTTTTAAATAATGACATAGCGAGTCCCTATTGTAACCAATGCTGTCTTGCATTCAGACTTCATACTTAACGTTCAACCACTTTAAAATCGCAGCATTAACCGCTTCTGGCTGTTCCCACATAGCCCAATGGCCGCAATCAGGAATCCTGACTTGCGTGAAATCATCCACCATATGCTTCATCGGCGCGGCTAGCTCTGGCGGGAGTAACAGATCACGTTCTGGACTAATCATTAAAACGGGCTGACTTATGTGGTCGCTCATGCCTTCTGAAAGATACCAATTCTCGTCAATATTTCGGTAGAGATTCATGCCACTCCGAAAACCCGTACGCGTATAAGCCTCAATGAATACGGCGCGGTCTAGGTCATTTAAAATCTGTCCTTTAAGAGGCGGCGCTCCAGTTTTAAGGAACGCTTTGAATTTTTCTGGAATGAAAGTAAATGTGTCATCGGCGATGGCATCATCTGGAACGCTTCGAAACATGAGACGGAAAAACCCGTCTACGTCTTGGGAGAAAAGTTCTGCAACTTTATCAGGACGGTATTTATATTCAAGAAAATAATGTCGCCGCCCCGCCCGTTTTTCAATGATGCTAAGCGGCGCAGCCGGCGCACGCGCTGTATGTGGGACGCATATTCCAATTACTTTGGTAATGCGTTGCGAGATCATTCGGGCGGCATGCCAGACAATACTCGCACCCCAATCGTGCCCTATAATTGCGGCGTGATTTATACCGTATCCATCCATAACGGCTTCAATATCCCCCACGAGTTGTGGCATCGCATAATGAACATCCCCGACAGGCACATCCGACCGGCCAAAGCCGCGCAAATCAAAAGCAATAACGCGGTAACCTGCTGTAATTAGCGCAGGAATGGTTAGCTTCCAACTATAGGCAATTTCAGGCCATCCATGCACGAGAATCACAGACAGACCGTCCTTCGGGCCGAAACTATATGTTGCAATTTGAAATCCGTCAGAACGAATAAAGTGGGAATTAGGCCAAGTCATGTATTCCACATTGAGCTAATTTTTATAAATTTACACCCGAAAAAGGACTTTTACTTGGTAAAACTGGCTTAATTATGCCTTTTTTACGTATCTCCTCTTTACGTGGCACGGCTTAATGGCTAGTAATCGCCCAAGTTTAAGAGCGCCTCGCATTGATGCGGGGCTTTTAATATTTGAAATATAGAAACGAGTTGTCCACATGGTCGAAATTTACGTCCGTCAAAATAATGTTGATCAAGCCCTTCGAGCGCTTAAGAAAAAGTTACAAAACGAAGGCATTCTTCGCGAAATGAAAGCGCGTAAGCACTACGAAAAGCCATCTGAAAAACGCGTTCGGGAGCAAGCAGAAGCTGTTCGCCGCGCTCGTAAACTTGCTCGTAAACGCGCGCAAATCGAAGGCCTTATTCCAATGAAGAAAAGACCGCCTCGTAAATAAATTTGCGATAAATTCTTTAACCTTCATTTGAAGGTGTACAACAAGCCGCCTTAATAGGCGGTTTTTTTATGCGTCAAAATTTTCAAACGTTATTCCAAGAACATTTTCTAAGAATGTTAGAATTTTGATTTACGGATTATATGTATTGGCCAATTGTTCGGAATAACGTTCAACTGGGGAAAATATAACAGCATCTGGATCATGTGCAAAAACATCATCTATATCAAAGTCACCCAGCCTATGATGCATAATGATAACTCTATCAAAATGAGCTTTGAAGAAATCGACATAGCGTAAACTAAAAGAATCTCCGATAACAACAATCGTTCGGCCGTCATATTTCCGCGGTGTTTCACGGCGATAAATAAGAGTTTTATACACGTCAATTACAGTGTCATCTTCCAACTTTTCAACCTTAAACTTCCCCAAATCGGTTGGTTTTAACCGCCTATCCGTTTCAGACACAGGGGAATTACTTAGACGTCCCAGGTCTCCTTGAAAGTCCACTGGCGCGCGGAATGTAACATCATTATTTTCTAAAATTTCAAATTCAGAATTATTGCGCTGCAAACGAGTCATCATGGCTTTATAGGCTATGAAAGCTCCTTGTGAGGTCCAATGTGTATCTGTCTTATAATAAAGTTTAGATGTGCTTTTTTGCTCCAAGAGTAAGAGCTTTAAGTTCACAAGATGAAGCTTGGCTTCGTCTGAACGTGTCATGACATAGTCTAGGAAATTACGAGGTGATTTTTCACCAAACCGTTTAGGTGCATATTCGGGATAAATTGTTGATTTGTTTGGAACGATTGTCGCCGCAAAAGCGGCCCCGCTAGCGTCACTTCGAACTTTTAAAGCTTCAATGACACTCTCAAAATCTTTCCGAGTTTGCAATGTAAACCCTGATCGTCCTTGATAGGACTCCCAAATAGACGGCTCACTCCAAAACAACCAACCCTCCTTACCATGATACACACTATGTTCAACATTTTCCCAAAACCCGCGTATCTTACGCTCAGCTTTTATTGCAAAGCGGCGGGCGGCAAATCTATCATTAAAATATCCGTCTATGTCTGACGTATAATCGGTGAAGTTGCCTGAATAATTTGGGAAGT
>JBDVGI010000215.1:0-10630 GCA_039962885.1 Litorimonas sp.
ATCGAGTTATAAAGGTGTGAGCTCCGTGGCGGTTTAGTTATAAAACGCTCCGCGCCGAGGCCCTTCATTCGAATACTAACTTCGGCATTATCAACTGAAGACAGAACAATAACTTTTGTGGCGTCAAATTTAGAATGTTTACGTAGAACTTTGAGAAAGTCCTCACCATCATGTTTTGGCATTTGATAATCTAGCAATATAAGATCGATTTTTATATTTTTCTGAAGGGCTTTTTGTAGAATACTCAAACCCTGTTTTGCGGAATCCGCAGCAATGGATTTCCATTTCCAGTGGGCTATCTGTTCTTGTAAAATTTGCCGATTGATTTTGCTGTCATCAACAATGAGAATATTCGCAGTATCAATTTTTGCATGAATATTCGGTTTCATTTGTATAGCCGTATGGACGGGAAGCGAAATGTCAAAACTAAAGCATGAGCCTACGTCGACCTTACTTGTTACGGTAAGATCACCGCCCATGAGTTCTACAATTTTCTTCGCAATAGCAAGCCCCAGTCCTGTACCGCCATAATTACGCGTCGTACTCCCATCGGCTTGCTGAAACTTATCAAAGATGGTCGTTATTTTGTCAGGTGGGATACCAATCCCTGTATCTTCAATTCTAAACCTTAGTTCCGCGTTATTGTCTTTTACCTGTCCGCTAATATCGATGAGGACATGCCCCTTATTGGTGAATTTTATAGCATTCCCCAATATGTTTGTAATGACTTGGCGCAAGCGGCCCAGGTCCCCTATGAGGTATGTCGGTAGGTCTGGCTGATATCGAATAAGTAAATCAATATTTGAATCTTGTTTAGCGCTGGCTAACAATGTCGTCACATCTTCGATGCAATCTTTTAAATTAAAAGGATCTGGGTCAAGCGTCATTTGCCCCGCTTCCACTTTAGAGAAGTCTAAAATGTCATTTATTATTTTTAACAGAGCATCGCCAGACCTTGAAATGACTTTTAAAAGATCCGTTTCATGAGCCGGGAGATCGCAATTTTGAAGCAATTCACACATGCCCATAATGCCATTCATGGGCGTTCTGATTTCATGGCTCATATTCGCAAGAAATTCTGACTTGGCGCGGTCGGCGGCTTCGGCCTTAAATTCTGCCATTTTTAGCTCGGTGATATCATATCCCGCCCCCAACATGAGATAAGGTTCACCATCTGCCCCGTAAAGGGCTCTCCCTGAAATGCGCGTCCAAACCGTTTTGCCCGTATTTAATTGAACAATCCTATTCTCAACTTCATAAGGTTTTTTCTCAGCTAAACTGGAATCAACCTCCGCATAAACTCGGTCCCGGTCTTCAGGATGCAGGATAGAGTTAAAAATCTCCAGTGAGACATCTGTATCCAGTCCAACCCCATATATTTCACGCAATTTATCGGACCAGATAACTTCCTGCTTCTCATAATCAACAACCCACACCCCAAGGTGAGAGTTATCAACAGCAAGTTTAACAAGCTCTGCATTAATTGCAGGTCTACAACTTACCGCTTTCATATGTGATTCCATAGTTAACATATAGACACAGGATTACTTAAGATTACAAGAATAAACATTTCAACTAACCGGCATTCAATTTATTAAAAGTTTACGGCGGCAGATATTGCCGTAGCTATGGAAAGCCTCGGCTTACGGTAGACGGCCATTTGCTCTTCAATAGGCTTTAAAGAACGTACCCAATCACCATCAAAAGTGGATAGTTTTTATCTTCACCAAACCGCCATTGTACCTAGCCCGTCTAACGTCAGCGCCTATGTCTTAGAATTAGGTCTAGGCTATGTTAAGAACTCACATGTCCAGTCTTGAAAATCGAAAAACCCAAGCATGGCGCTTCTTATCTCGCAAATAGAGGCTTTATATTTCTTTCGTTTAAACCCATGTGATATCGACCTGTCAGACCAAATCTTTGCCATACTATTTGTTTAGACTCTTATCGCAATCTTTGACTATTAATTGCTCTTATCAGTTGACCTCGAAGAACCTCCTTCCGAAAAGAAAGAGGTCAAAGGCTAATTGATCTGATATAATGCATCATTCGTATCGGTCGAGGGACTTACTTTTGGGCAATTTTAAGCTGCTCGTTTGATTTTTATTTTGGCGGCATTTTAGGCTATAATATTATAGGCAACAATCACCTAAGTACTACCTTAGCACATAATTCAGTCTTTATTGGAAATTTTCGCTTGATATTTCAGCAGGCTTCGAGTGTTTCAATGAGGCTTGCACAAGCTGTTTGCTGATGGTCCTCAAAAGTGTTTTAAAAGGTCAGCATCAACCTTCCCCGATGTGACCAACTTATAGCTCGGACTTGTTCCGGGCTTTTTTTGTTTCAATGCAGCAGATATGGATATACCATAATCGGTAAGCTATCACTTAGACTACACTCCTTCATCATGACGTCTCCAAATCGGGTGTATTCTTGTGCGCGGAGGGTGAATAGTAATCATTTTCTCAATTACTTGTCGTAATTCCTAATTCTTCAAGTTATCTCCCTTTTGCTGCAATGGAGAGTGAAATGACTATAAAGTTTCGTACACGGAAGATGGTCAAGCCAGGAGACCTGAATGGGCGGAATACGCTATTTGGTGGACGGCTATTAGAATGGATTGACGAGGAATGCGCAATTTATTGCGCCTGCCAAATGCAAACGCAGCTGATTGTAACTAAATATATTAGCGAAATTAACTTTCTTGCCCCGGCCTTTGCTGGAGAGGTTATTGAAATCGGGGTTGATACCGTTTCAATTGGCCTTACATCCCTAACAGTTTGTGCCGATGTACGAAATAAAGCAACACAAAATAAAATATTGACGATTGACCGTTTAGTGTTTGTTGCCGTGAATGAATTCAGTCGGCCAACTAGGCACGCATTGGCTAGTCAAGTAAGCACTTCTGGCGCTAGGCATGTTTCATTGAGCGCATAATCAAGCACTCTTAATCCCGCTAATCGGTCAAAGAGCTCATAACGAGTGCCCTAAAATTGTATAATTAAACTGGTAGTCTAATGGCCTAACGTAGCGATTATTAGTCGATAGCTAGTGCCCTATTTTGGGCGACAACGGCCTCTCTTGAGCGGTCTTAATTGGGCAAGTTTAGGACGGTAAATGTATACAATTTAGAAAGTTCACCTTATTGAATTAATAAGATGAACCCTATTACATTATTAGTTTACGGTGTTATTTGCCAACGACGTGATTAGCTCCGTGCGTGATAGCGGCCCCAGCCCGCAAAGCTGCTGCAACGAAGGTTACTTCGGCAAGCTCTTCATCTGTTGCGCCAGCTTTCTTTGCAAAATCAGTATGGATTGCCAGACAATATTCGCATTGTGTTGTGAGAGCCACTGCAACAGCGATAAGCTCTTTGGTTTTTTTGGAAATAGCCCCATCACCCATGACAGCCGCATCAAAAGCGCCAAAAGCTGCCATAGATTCTGGTTTAAGGTTTGAAAGAGTGCTTAGTTTGCTAAGTTCTTCAGATGCGCTCATGATTTATCTCCGATTAAGTTTATATGCGAAAGAAACATCGCTAAAAATCTTTAACCTAACACATCGCGAAAGCTCAACACGTTTTTGAGAGAAAGCCTTCAAAACGTAAAAGACAGAAGGAATAATTGTCCGTAATATTCACATGTTCCAATCAAGCGGTGAGAGCATAAAGTACAGAAATTTCGACGCGGACATAAAGCTCAAAAGCTTTTCTTAGCGCATGCCCAATTCTACAACCCCTTCAATTCACAGGCGTTACCTCATCTCACGAAACACATTACGAAAGTCTGGCTGAGTGAATTTTAATTTCATTATGCATAAATTCTTCAGGCTCTGCTTTTGGAAATATTTTATCTGCCACCTCAAATCCGCCAACTAATTCACCAAAAGCTGTAAAGCCGTGGCCGTCAGGGTGACGCGGGCTGCCCTCGTCTAGTACAGGTTCATCGCGTATACAGATGAAGAATGAAGGGTGATTTTTATGGAGAGCAAAACGCGCAGCAGAGACCGTCCATTTTTTGTGTTTCAGCCCTGTGACAGAGGTAGGTTCATGCAGAATATCGTGATTAGCTTTATCTTCGGGCCAGTTCACGCCCATTTGAATAACCTCAATCTTAGAATTTTGCCGCATACTCGCATTAGCTTCTGTAACAATACGAAATACTGAACCACCCTCGAAGGTTCCCTTCAACGTTTCTTCAGCAAAGTAACCGGCTGTATGTAAGGATTTTTCATAATTAAGCTTGATGGTTAGGTGACCAATTTCAGTGGATATGATTAAAGTTTTCACCATACCAATCTCCTATATTTCGCCCGTAAGACATTAAAAAACCCGCACGAAGCGGGTTTTAATAAATCTATATCATTAAAATTAGAAGTTATAACGAAAGTCAACTTTATACTGACGCGGAGCAGCGGAATGTGCAAACCCGCCCGCAACAAATTCAGAGTTATACTCTTCATCAGTCGCATTTGCGATAAACCCGATTAACTTGATGATCCAGCCAATAGAGACACATTCCCGCCCGAAGCCGTGGTGTCAATACTCACATGGCGTTCAAGAACGCATCGCTCTTCCATATCCATATCATCAAAAATCGGCATTATCGCTCCATTACGGGCAGCAATAGCTATGCGGATATGACGAGTGTCTTCTGGCTTTCCCCAAAAGGCAAGCCCGTCAAACCCTTGCAGGTTCGTGATGTCATTAGGGTTTATAATACCGTTCAAGCCTTCGCCCTCTGATACACCCGAACATATAATCAACGGCACGCACCCCGCTTGCAGAGCTATTTTGGCCTGACCTTGAGCGTCTTCTAGGGTTGGGCCAAGGCATAGAATTTTCCCTCGGGCGTAAGTTGATAGACGATTAGACTCCCCCGTTGGCCCTGGCATGTCTTGCGTATTCAACGCTACATTTTTAGGAGCCTCTAATGCACCTAAAGCCTGCTGAACCACATCTATTGCGAGCGGCTTCCCTTCGGTTAATTCTTGCGGCACAGACCCGCTTACAAGCCGCGTAAACCTTTTGAGGTAATGCGGGCCGCCAGCTTTAGGCCCCGTTCCAGATAACCCTTCGCCGCCAAAGGGCTGAGAGCCGACAATCGCGCCTATTTGGTTACGATTAACATAGATATTACCAACGCGCAGAGACGCTGTCAGCTCTTCGACCCGCTGATCTATGCGCGTATGAAGACCGAATGTAAGACCATATCCGCTCTCATTAATGTCACTTACAATACTATCGATTTCATCGGATTTAAACGTTGCAATGTGCAGCACTGGTCCAAAGATTTCTTTCCCCAAAGCGTTAAGTCCTGAAACGGAAATGACAGCAGGCCCAACGAAACTGCCGACGTCTGGAGCTGTCATATTTTTAAGCAAGCGCCCCTCTTGTCTGGCCCTATTGATGTGATCCACTATTTCATCCTTGGCGTCATGCGTGATGATTGGACCAATATCGGTTGAATATTCCCATGGGTCGCCGAGCTTAAGCTCATCCATAGCCCCGAAAAGCATGTCCTTAAAATCTTCCGCGATATCCTCTTGAAGATATAGGATCCGTAGCGCCGAACAGCGTTGTCCAGATGATCGAAAAGCTGAGTCCACAATATCTTGAACCGCCTGTTCGGGGAGGGCTGTCGAGTCGACAATCATCGCATTCAGCCCCCCAGTTTCGGCAATCAACGGCGCATAGGGGTCAAGCTTATCTGCCATTGATTTATGTATATGTTGGGCCGTTGCCGTTGACCCCGTAAAGCAAACGCCTTTAACGGATGGCGAGGATGTGAGCTTAGCGCCAATAATACGGCCTTGGCCTGGCAGTAATTGCAGAGCTGATTTGGGGACGCCCGCCTTATGTAAGAACTTTACAGCAAGGCTTGCTATAATAGGGGTTGTTTCTGCAGGCTTAGCCAGAACAGCATTTCCCGCCGCCAAAGCCGCCGCAATTTGTCCGCTAAAAATAGCCAGCGGGAAATTCCACGGCGAAATACAGGTGAACACGCCCCGTTCTTTGCGAGCATCTTTATCAGCGAGCGTAAGAATTTGCGCAGCATAATAGCGTAAAAAGTCCACGGCCTCGCGAAGTTCCGCGATGGCGTCTTGCGGCACCTTTCCTGCTTCGCGTGTTAAAACGGCGAATATCTCTCCAAAGTTTTCTTCATATAAGTCAGCCGCTTTATTTAAAACCTCATAGCGCCTCTCTGGTTTGGCTGACCAAGGCTTGGCTTTTGCAATGGCGAGCTCAACATCTACCTCACTCGCGTCAATGACCTTGCCAACAATGTCTTTATCATTTGCAGGATTCATGACGTGTTTTGCAGCTATGCCTTTATGTCTGCCTGCAAGGATTGGCAGCGCGGTCCATTGCGTGTCTTTGAAACCCAATCGTGCCTGCTCTATGGCCTCAATATCGGCCGCATTATGCAAGTCCCACCCCTTAGAGTTTGCACGAGCTGGCGCAAAAAGATCTTTGGAATGTAGAATATGTGAAGCTTTACCTGCAGTGTCTTGCACAAGGGTTTCGAAGGGGTCGCGGGCAATAATCTCAGGACTAATTTCATCATCAACAATTTGATTTACGAATGAAGAATTTGCTCCATTTTCCAAGAGACGGCGCACGAGGTAAGCCAAGAGATTACGATGCGCTCCGACAGGCGCATAAATCCTGCACCGCGAGTCTCCTTCTGCCATAAGCTGACGATAAAGCACTTCCCCCATACCGTGCAGAGCTTGAAATTCAAAGACCGAACTATCTGGTGCAAGCTCTAAAATGCTGGCAACTGTATGGGCATTATGTGTCGCAAATTGCGGATAAATGCGGTCTGTCATATTCAAAAGTTTTTTGGCACAACAAAGATAAGATACATCCGTAGCAGATTTACGGCTATAAACAGGGAAGCCAGATATGCCCTCTACTTGCGCGCGTTTAATTTCTGTATCCCAATAAGCTCCCTTAACAAGACGCACCATAATTTTACGGTTAAGTGTTTTTGATAATTCATAAAGCCATTCAATGACAGCGGAGGCGCGTTTGCTGTAAGCTTGAACAACAACACCAAAGCCGTCCCATCCCGCAAGACTATCATCTCTAAGAACCGTCTCAATGACATCCAAAGATAGATCTAAACGATCCATTTCTTCGGCATCAATATTCAGGCCCATATTCGCATCTTTCGCCTTCACAGCTAAAGATAAGACATGCGCGGTCAGTTCCGTCATGACACGGTCTCTTTGGCCAAGCTCATAACGCGGGTGCAGGGCTGAAAGTTTTATGGATATACCCGGATTTGCTCGAATGTCCTGTGAGCCAGCCGTCGTAGATAAGTAATCAATAGACTTCGAATAAGCCTCGTAGAACCTTTTAGCGTCCTTTGACGTGAGCGCGGCCTCTCCGAGCATATCATAGGAATAGGTAAAGCCCTGTGATTGTTTGTTCTGCCCTCGCCTGACCGCCTCTTCAATCGTTTGTCCAAGAACAAACTGGTTTCCCATTTCCTTCATAGCCCGCGTGACAGCTGCCCGAATGATAGGCTCACCTAACCGCTTCACCGACCCGTGTAATATAGATGCAAGGCCAGTGGTTTTGTCATTATCCAAAACCTTCCCTGTCAACATCAATCCCCATGTCGACGCGTTCACAAGTGAGGATGAGGATTTACCCAAATGCTGACCCCAAGAGGACGGCGCGATTTTGTCTTCAATCAAATCATCAATCGTTTCAGAGTCTGGAACACGCAACAGAGCTTCCGCCAGACACATAAGCGCCACGCCCTCATCTGTTGAAAGGCCGTATTCCGCTAGAAATTGCTCCATAAGGCCAGGCTTGTCATCTTCCCTAATATTATTCACCATTTTCACAGCGCGGAGAGAGAAGGCTTCTCTTTCGGGTTTGCTAATCTTGGCTTTATCCATCAGAGCCTGAATAACGGCTTGGTCTTCAGCCAAATGTAACTGCTGAATATCACGGCGTAATAGAGCTAATTTATCCATGGAACCTCACAAATGCTAAGCAAGTTTGGGAATGTCATTAACATCAAATATATCATTGTCAGGATGGTCTGTCAGACCTATTATAGACCGATAAAAATCGATTTAACTTATTTTTTGGCAAAAGAAATACAATATGGACAAAAAAATTCATAATTCAGACCGGTTAGACCACATAGACACTCAGATGTTGAAGATTTTATCACGCGAGGGCCGCTTACCCGTATCAGAGATTGCTCGCCGCATCGGGACATCAAAGACCCCATGCCAGACACGCTTAAAACGCTTGCAAGACAACAAATTTATCCTTGGGTTTAGAGCTGTCTTAAATCCTCAAAAATTAGGCCAGCAGCACGTAGCCTTCACTGAGGTCAAACTGTCCGACACAAGAGAAAATGCTTTGAATGCTTTCAATGAAGCCGTTCAATCCATTCCTGAAATTGAACAATGTCATATGATAGCGGGAGCCTATGACTATCTTTTAAAAATTCGAACTTCGAACATTAAGGCTTACCGAATGGTTTTAGGCGAAACAATCTCAAAGCTTCCCCATGTGGCTAATACATCTACCTTTGTCGCTATGGAGTCCGTCAAAGATTATAGTTTTTAAATTCAAACTTAGCCAAGGACAGCTACTAATATACACAACATAGTTTTAGGGCAGTTATGAAACTAACATGAACGTGATGAGTAACTCCTGCATTAATCTTGCAGCGGGGCCCTGAACATGAGAAATTGCTCCCAGTATAAAATACCGTAATATCAAGTGCGGGGGAGAAAATCATGAAATACCTCAATATTAGTTTCATAACTATCACAGCGGCTCTGGCAGCTTGCGCCCCAACGGCCAATGAAGCGGCTGAGAGCGTAAGTTCTTCAATATCATCTGTAAACCACTCCAGTTTTGATCAGCAAAAAAAAGCGCAAACCATTATACTGCGCGCTATTGAGGCTGCTGGGGGTATGGATGCGCTCAAGACTGTGACACGGGGCACAATGATATTCTCAACGCGTACTGCCCGTATTGGTCAAGCGGCAACTCCAGATGCAAATGGCGATTTGGGCGATGCGTCCAAAACCATTGCGCAGCGGGCAAATGGCCTAGTCGCGATTGACCGTTTTAACGGGGAAGACCTTGGCTCACGTTATGTCCATGGCGGATTAACGGATTGGATTTTCTTTGCTGGGCAAAACTCTGTCGCTGATGTGGAGCCTGTTTTAGCGGGCGGAATTATTAATCAAACGCAAACCTCTGCGCACACACTATTAGCCATGAGTGAAGCCTCTCAACATGTGCGTTATGTTGGTACGCATCTGAAAAAAGGGAAGGCCTTTGATGCTATTGATTTTGTAAATGGCCTTGGACAAATGCAAACAGCGTATTTCGCTAAGGAAAATGGCGAGCTTCACAAAGTTGAAGGTCTGGCGGCACACGCGCAATGGGGCGATATAGCGGTCACGCGGGTTTTCAGTGATTATCAGGAGATAAATGGCGCGCAAGTCGCGCATCAGACCACAACTAAGCAAGCTGATATCGTCGCAAGTATTGTGACCTTAGAGAGCTTTGAAACCACCCCTATTGCGGATGATATCTTTGAAAAACCGCAAGACGCAACGGTCAATGATCCGTTCACAGCCTCACCTCCCAGCGCGCGCGAGTTAACTCCCGAAGACCTAGGAGGCGGATTATATTATATTTCTAATGCAGCGCAGGGCTATAACGTAATTTTCGCAGATCATGAGGATGGTATTCTTGTGCTTGAAACACCGCAATCCATCCAAGCTTCGCGCGATGTCATCCGCACGATTGAAGCGACCCTCCCGGGTAAAACGATTAAGGCGGCTGTGCCAACCCATCATCATTTTGATCATTCTGGTGGGATTTACGGTTATCACGAAGCGGGCATTCCAATTTTAACGACTCCCGGGAATGTTGACTTTGCGGTTCAAATCGGCACGGCAGCCCGTAATATTGGCACAAGTAAAGGCGCGATTTCGACGCCCAAAGTCAGTAGCTTCGAGGGCCGCACGACAATGGGCAGCGGCACGGCTGCAGTTGAACTTATCAATGTCGGGCCGAATCCACATGCGGATGAGATTGTCATTGCTTATATGCCTGCATTAAAAGCCGCCTTCGTTGCAGATATATTCAGTAAGCGCGGTGATACCTTGCCGCCTGCAAATGCCAATCAATTGGATTTCGCTGATGAGCTTGAAAAGCTCGACTTAGATATTGAGACCTTTATTCCTGTTCACGGCAGTAATGCAACCGCCCAAGAGTTTTGGGATTCGGTCAAACGTGGCAGAGAAGCCGCAACACAATAAGGCTTTGTCACATTAACTCCCTCTTTCCGCCTCAATGCTAGTTGAAAGGCATGAAAACATCAATCTATTCTCGTCATCGCTTCCACCCTGATATTATTCGGCGCGCTGTTTGGATGTATTTTAGGTTCAATTTAAGTTTTCGCGATGTGAAAGAGCTAATGGCCGAACGCGGCCTCGATGTCTCCTATGAAACTATCCGTAGATGGGTCGGTAAGTTTGGAACCGTTTATGCCAAACGAATAAAATCACGAGCGGAAGCTCCCTCACCTGTCTGGCACCTAGCACCAAATGGCATTGAAACGAAGTCTATACCAAG
>JBDVGI010000216.1:0-4123 GCA_039962885.1 Litorimonas sp.
GATGTACTTGTTGCAGAGGATAATGAGATAAATCAAATTTATGCTGAGTATGTTCTGAAAGGCCTTGATCTTAAATTTAAGATGGCAGAAAATGGCCGTGTCGCCATAGAGAAATGGAAATTACTCTCTCCCAAGGTTATCTTGATGGATATTTCTATGCCTAACCTCAATGGATATGAAGCGACTAAAACCATACGTGAAATAGAAGAGAGAGATAATCTTCCGAGAACGCCTATCATAGCCGTAACGGCAAAT
Source organism: Litorimonas sp. (assembly GCA_039962885.1). Taxonomy (GTDB): domain Bacteria; phylum Pseudomonadota; class Alphaproteobacteria; order Caulobacterales; family Maricaulaceae; genus Litorimonas. Next base: position 256 of record JBDVGI010000216.1, read on the forward strand.
GTCATGAAAGAGGATAAACAAGCATGCTTAGATAGCGGTATGGATGATTATTTGTCCAAGCCGTTATCTATCACGGCATTGACTGAATGCTTAAAACGTTGGGACATTGTGGATTGAGACGTTAAGGTCTCTGCATCTGCGTCTGCGTGGCATGTGTCTTAAATTGATAGGTTAGATTTTAATGGTACGATTATTATGGGTCGCATTCTCTGTCTTGATGCTCTCATCGTGTTGTAGTCCAGCGCCTTGGGGCGCATGGGAATATGACTCTGTGATACAGTTTAAAAAATATCCCGACGCTTGGAATTTACCAAGCCAAGAGGACGACTCCAACTTATATATTGACGGGGCCTTTGTTCATGTTTTTTCAAAGCGCATGACGAAACAACGACTAGTGGCTCATCTCCATATCAGTTTTTTGTAAATGTCACGTCATATGATCTGACGCATAAAAGTGTCATTTTTCACTCGGTAAAGGTGACTGACTTTAAGTCAAATAACTATGATGTGCACCCTATCCAAGTGAACGAGGCTGCCAAGAAGACGAAGAATTTAAACTTTCCAGTGCCGATTGAATTTGAAAAGGTTAAGTTTGGAAATCCACGTCTGTCACAAGACTGGAATATAGCAACGCTTTGGACGGAGGATACCATTCCACTGAATCCAGAGTTAGGCTATGAGGTTATGGTTGAAATCGATATCGAAGTCATAGGTGGAGGAACGTCAACTAGGGATAAGGTGACCTATCGTTTTGTTCCAAATAAAAACGGCGAACTATTCCAGTGTATTTCTGTCTAGCGTATATATCATAAAATTTGCTCCAAATAAGCCTGACTTTGCCGCGTTAAACGAACCCGTCGCCGCTTTGTTGAGATGCATGAATTATTAACAAACTGGACCTGTCATTAAATTCCACACGGCTTGAGCACCCTGTCTGAATTTCCGTGATGTTGATCTTGAGATAGTTTTCATCAACATAATGAAAATTTAGATTTAAACGGAAATACATCCATATAGCTCACCGAATAATATCAGGATGGAAACGATAGCGGGATTAGGCTGATGTTTTCATATCCTTCAACTAATACGACGGAAAGAGGGAGTTAATGTGATAAAACCGCTCAGAAAATGCAGAAACATCCCCAAACCCGACATTAGCGAGCGTCTTTGTTTGGGCGAACTTAAACCGCTCGCCTAATGTCCGTCTAAAAAAATGTTACCTTTGAAAACACCACGGAATCGACTTATTTTGGTTTCAATGCGTATATGGGAGGTAGTATGAGAGGAGAAGACCATGAAGTTTGGCGCACTGACGACAATCTGGTTGTTAGCATTATATGGCTGCTCAGCCCCTGAAACCGCTTCGCGCGAAACATATTCAAAACCTGAGACTCAAAAATTATGGGCAGAGACATGCGATGAATGGGACGAGTGGGATAAACCAAGTCCAGCATTCCAAATTCATGCCAATACATATTATGTCGGCACGTGTGGAATTTCTTCCATACTTATCGTGAGTGAAAAAGGGCACATTCTCATTGACGGCGGTACCGAGGCTGGCGCGATGGTGATTTCCGAAAATATTTCATCCTTAGGTTATAAGCTCTCGGACGTAAAAATATTACTGCATAGCCATGAACATTTTGACCATGTCGCAGGATTGGCGAAGCTTCAGCGGCTTAGCGGGGCAAAACTTTATGCATCCAAAGCCGCAAGGCCCGTATTATTGACGGGGAAGAGTATCCCTTCTGATCCACAACACGGCATGCATGAACCGTTTCCACCCTCAAATGTATCAAAAACCTTACAAGATGATGAGGTTGTTGAATTGGGAGATATATTCCTAAGGGCTATTGAAACACCCGGACACACTGAAGGAGCACTGAGTTGGCAATGGAAGAGTTGTAATGCAGAGTCGTGTGAGTGGATTGTTTACGCAGATAGTTTATCTCCCATAGGTCGAGACGACTATAAGTTTTCAGATCACCTTAACTACCTTAAGAATTACAAGTTTGGTTTGAGTAGGCTACGCCAACTTGATTGCACGCTTATTGTCACCCCACACCCATCGGCAAGTAAGATGATGAAACGACTTCAAAATGAACAGCTTTCTTCTTCAGATGGATGCGAAAATTACTCAGATAATATTTCACAGAGACTGCAAAAAAGGATCAAAAAAGAAAAATCCCAAAGCCCCTGAGTTGGGCGGCTTACTTTGGGCGAGTTTAGACCTCTGAAAAAACGTAACGAGATCCCCATAGCAGACGTTAGCGAGTGCCATGATTGTATTCGACTAGAATTGATTTTTGGGATGGAACAAGCGGTTGCCGTTGGCGGTTTTTTAATTTTACATCAGCCAAAAAATAATGGGGAGAATAAAAAAGGCGGCGTAGATAAAAGGTTCGATTTTGAGGGGTTTGATAAGGTAGCTCTTTTGCGGTTTTTTAGGATCGTAAAAGACGGCAATCTCGTTTTTGTCCTTATCCAAATAGGTGATATATCGCATTTGCCAGCGCAATAAGGCCCGCATATTCGTACTGGCTACAACCTGTATGGAGGACAATCTTTTGCTCTCATACTCTTCTCCGCCAACAGAATATTGGTAACGTAGCTTTGCCGTATAACTTTGCTCATCCGCGCGCATACTATTGCCTAGTTTGCCAATCTCGGACTTTATAAGCGTCCCGCTTATTTGCGGCCAAGAGCGCACACGTCGCCAATAGAGTAGGCCGCAAATTCCGCAGAGGAAAAAATAACCCGCAATCACATTTAAAATCGCGGCGCGATCACCGCTGAGCAGGTCTTGGAAAAATGATTGCATAGTCACCTCCTTCCCTTATTTCGGCCGCGTAATAAATGCGGCGGCAAAGGCTCCAGAGAGGAGGAAATAGACGCAGGGTATCATCCAGAGTTGGAAAAATGTATTTATGCGAGAGCGCTCAGGGCGCGTCCTATGTACCAAGACACGAACGGTTTTGCCGATATGCTTTCTGCAATCTTTTGAACGGGCGGGGGCAAGAGAGGCGGTAATTTTTTTATTATCTGGCGTTCTGACTTGCGCGCGGTAGGTGGTCGTAGGCCGGCTATAGCGCCGCACGCCTGGGCTTCTGCTTTTCGAGCGCTCTATTGCGCAGGCTACAATTTCCCCTCTATCCCAATCAGAATTAAGCAATATTTCCCCGCGGTCATAAATGAAATAGGCAGAGCCTAGAAAAGGAAACAAGACTATGGGTGCAAAGATAAGCGTCGCAATAATTTTGACGGTAGTCATGCAGCTATGATAAGGTCGTTAGGTTAATACTTTGTGTCCTTAAATATTAGGCCCGTCTCCCGCTTTGCCTCCAGCGCCACTCAAAGCCACTGCAGTGGCCTTAGCTCAGTGCCTTGCTTTGAACGGTTTAAGTCGCTCGCCTGACGTCTAATGCGCCGGCAGAAGCTGTGGTCTTTGCAAAATGTGCCCGATTGTGATAACTACGTTTTATGAAGGCTGCCTGTTGTCCAAATTGTTTAGAGTCTACTGGGTTTAATTTCTTCCAGAGACGTATGACCGCAAATAAGGCGAAGTCCTGCAATAATTGTGGGGTATTGCTAAAGCCTACAAAAATTGAATTGTGGTCACAATTTATATTCATATTTCTATTTGGAGTATTGATTATGCCATATGTAGCCCAGCGTATGGGACTAGTGGTTATGGTCTTTTCTTTTCTGATAGTAGTTGCAATCTATCACTTGACGATCCAGCGGGTGCCTTTGGAAATTAAATCAATGAGTGAATAGCCACGCCACACGACCGCTTTGTCACGTTAATCAGGCAAACCGAGTTTTTTAATTTTTCAAAACCTTATGGATAAACTGATGTCGTGACTAG
>JBDVGI010000217.1:0-2282 GCA_039962885.1 Litorimonas sp.
CTCGGATGGGACCAAATTCCTCTCAAAGAAGTTATGCATACCCACCATATTGATGTGAAACTTGGCCCGATTGATAACCCTGTGCTGTCCAATCCTGGCGCTGTCAGCATGGGGAACCCGCACTGCGTGTTCTTTGTCGAAGACTTTGAGCAGGCTAAACCTGAGAAGGTTGGGCCTATGATTGAATTTCATCCTCTTTTCCCAGAACAAGCCAATGTTGGCTTTGCGCTGGTGAAAGACAAAGGCACCATCCGCCTGAAAGTTTGGGAGCGCGGGGTTGGCATGACGCTCGCCTGCGGGACAGGCGCTTGCGCGGCTGTTGTCGCGGCTGTTCGGCAAAAACGCACGCACCGTAAAGTCGACGTTATCGTAGACGGAGGCAGCTTACATATAGAATGGCGCGAAGCCGATGACCATGTCATTATGACAGGGCCAGTAGAATTGGAAAGCGAAGGCACAATTTAACTCCCTCACACATTTTGCGCGCGCATAAGACTCTACTTGACCTGACTACACTTGCCCCCCACATAGCCGTCATGTCTCAGGCTCCAAAAATCATCACCCTTGGCTGCCGCCTTAACGCCTATGAAAGCGGTGTTATGGAGGGTCATGCACGCGATGCTGGATTAGACAATGCTGTCATTATCAATACCTGCGCAGTCACCAATGACGCTGTGGCCGAATCGCGGCGCCAAATCAGAAAAGCCCGCCGTGAGGCTCCAGACGCTATGGTCATCGTCACAGGTTGCGCCGCGCAAATTGATCCTCAAGCCTTTGCTAATATGCCTGAAGTTGACCGCGTGATTGGTAATGACGAGAAAATGCAGCCTGCCAGTTTTGAGCCTAACGCTCTTATGGCTTCCGAACCTGTGCGCGTGAATGACATTATGAGCGTGAAACACACTGCCCCCCAATTTATCGGCAGCGAAAATCAAACATTTCGTAAAAGTCAAAACCGCACACGCGCATTTTTACAAGTTCAAAATGGCTGCGATCACCGCTGCACATTTTGTATCATTCCTTATGGCCGAGGAAACTCGCGCAGCGTGCCAGCTGGCGAAGTGATAAATTCTATCAAATCCTTATGTGCGCAAGGATATAAAGAAGTTGTATTAACTGGCGTAGATCTCTCCAGTTGGGGCGGTGATTTGCCCGGCACACCGCCGCTTGGTGACCTCGTCAGGCGGATTTTGAAACTGGTGCCGGAACTACCACGTATTCGCCTATCCTCCATTGATCCTGCTGAGGTGGATGATGTTTTGTTTAAGCTACTGACAACAGAACCTCGTATGATGCCGTATTTGCATTTATCGCTACAATCAGGAGACAGCCTAATCCTCAAGCGTATGAAACGCCGTCATAGCCGCGAAGACGTTATCAACCTTTGCCAACGCCTAAAAGCTGCGCGGCCAAGCATCACCTTTGGCGCGGACATCATTGCAGGATTTCCAACCGAAGATGACGCTATGTTTGAAAACTCGCATAGCATCATTAGCGACATTAACATTCCTTGGCTGCATGTGTTTCCCTATTCAGCGCGCGAAGGCACGCCTGCGGCTAAAATTCCGCCTGTCGATGGAAATCTCGTCAAGGCAAGGGCCAAAAAACTTCGGTATGAAACAGCGCGTATTAAGCGCGAACATTTAAAATCCCGCATCGGCGATACAGACACCGCATTATTTGAAGATACGGGCCTTGGGCGCTTGCCCGATTTTTCTTTAATACGCGTAGACAATCCCCCCAAAAGCGGTAGCTTAGTGCAGGTGAAAATTCTCGATTCAAATGATGATGAATTAATTGGACAGGTAGAAAATGGCTGAAAAGAAAAAACGCGGCTTTTTATCTAAAATTGGATTTAAATCCAAGGATGAAAAATTAGCCATCGAGGCTGCTGAAAAAGCGGCGCAACAAAAGCTCGTCGACGAACAAATGGCCGCACGTATGGCAGCCATCAATGCGGCAGCGCTCAAATCAGCGCGCGAACAAGATGAGCAAGCGGCAACTTTATCAGATGACGAAAAGGCCCGCATTGACGCCGAAGACAAACGCAATGCCGATATTCAAGCTGCCAAAGACGTCGCCCGAGCCAAACAACTTGTTGAAGAAAAAGCCCGTAAAGACAAAGCCGCCGCGTTAGCCCTGCAACAAGCCGCGGATGACAAACGAGAGCGCGAGGCACAAGCTGTCCAAAAAATCAAAGACGCTGCAGCGCTAAAAGCCAAACAAGAGGCAGAAGCTGAAGCCAAACGTCTTGCCGCCATAACGGCGCAAAAGGATGAAGA
>JBDVGI010000218.1:0-5836 GCA_039962885.1 Litorimonas sp.
AGCCCAATGCGATGGAGAAATTTTTGATGGGAGTTCATTGACTGAGCCGTTACTAGCCTGAGTTGTTCTCTTGTGTAATATATAGCCCGCTAAGTCTTCTTCATGCAATCTTTGCATGACGACAACAATGCTGCCTTTGGATTGATCATTAAGGCGGGACTGAAGCGTTCCTGCATACCAGTCTATGACGGCTTTCCTCGCGACGTCAGAGGCGGCTTCATCTGCCTTAAGAGGGTCATCAATTATAATGGTATCAGCTCCGCGTCCTGTTAGTGTACCGCCGATAGAGGTTGAGAACCTCCGCCCTCCCTTATCTGTTTGAGCATCGGTTTGGGTGAGTTTTATAAGTTTGGTTTTCGGGAATAGCTCTTTATACCAATCACTCTGAAATATCCGGCGGGACTTTTCTGAGAGTTCCGTTGCTAAATCCTGACTATAGCTAATACACAAAAAACTATGAGAAGGGTCATGACCTAACCTCCAAGCAGGCCAAGCCACAGATGTGATGATCGATTTAAGCGAGCGGGGCGGCTGAGTAATTAAAAGCCTTTTATCTTGGCTTCCTCCTACGCGGGCGAGTGCATGAGCAATCGCATCAATATGCCAGTTATGATGATACTTTGTTCCGACATGAAGGGTATTAAATACCTTTTGGATAAAATAGCGAAAGTCCTCCCTGAGCAGAGCTTGCAGTGCTTGATAATCGATTGGCTCAGACATCTGAATTATCTCCATCCGTTAATGAGCGCCTATAGTCCTCTAAAATTTGAGTATCTGACTTTGACAGAGCTTTAGTCTTGATTGTTGCTTCTTCTTCGTCCTTGAGATGAGTACCAACCAAATCAAAGAGTTTTGAGAGAGAGCGGATATCACCTTTTAGAGACTGCTCGATTAATTTCGCGATGAGGACTTGCTGCGTACTCATACTGACGGCTCGCCCGTCTTTTGTCACGCGCATGCGCGCTTTGAGCGCTACATTCAAATCAGTTTTCATGTTACGTGATCCTTTTGACCGTCCTTTGGGATTACCGGAGCGCCCGGGCTTGAATTGGCGGGTTTTAGGCGGACGCCCGTATCCGACTTCATAGCTATCCGTATTGGCAGACTTACTAGGGCCCTTATCATCATCAGCTATGTTACCCATGATGGCCTCCCTCTAAGCGGCATGACTGTTCTTCAAATAGCTTTCCTGTTTGTGTATTTACAGCTTGCTCGCCCGTCAGGTTCTGCCAGCGGCGGATAATGGTATCCACATAGAGCGGGTCCAGCTCCATGCCGTACCCTCTACGCCCCGTTTGGTGCGCTGCGATAAGTGTTGTTCCAGAGCCGAGAAAAGGGTCCAGAATGACATCACCGCGGTTTGAGCTATCCAGAATAACATCCTTGATCATGGCTGCAGGCTTAACTGTCGGATGCATTGCAAGTTCGAGATCTCGATCTTTACCAAAGCTATTAACGCCCGGATATTCCCATACATTAGTCCGGTTGCGTCCATATTGCCCTAGCTGGACATTATTGATGTGAGGGGAGGTTCCCGCTTTATAGACAAAGACAAGCTCATGACGTGAGCGGTATTGTGACCCCATTCCACCATTGCTTTTTACCCAGACGCACAGGTTCTTTAGCTCTGTGTAGGCTGCGGTCCCAGCTTGTAGAAGTTCTTGCATATGTCGCCAATCCATACACACATAATGGATTGCGCCGTTACGGCTTGCTTTGACTGTAAGAGATAAGGCTTCTTTTAGGAAGGCTGTAAATTCATCTTTGGACATCTCTCCTGCGGCCATGGCGAACTCGCGGTGCTTGGTCTTGCCCTTACCGCTAATATGACCTTGCACGGGCACATTATAGGGCGGGTCCGTAAAGACCATCCCGGCTGTTTCATCTCCCATGAGCTTGGAATAGGAATCTGGATCAAGAGCATCGCCGCAATATAACCTGTTCTGCCCTAGCACCCAAAGGTCGCCAAGTTGACTAACGGGCAGGGCAGCCTGGTCTTTATCTGGTACTGCGTCGTCTGAATCCGTATGTGAAGAGAGAAGGCCATCTTCGCTTGCGCCAAGAATGACATCTATTTCTCCCATTTCAAAACCGGTATGCGTAATAGCAAGGTCAGGAGTTTCCAGCGCCAAGGTTTTAATTTCTATGGCGAGAAGACGCTCATCCCATTTGGCGTCTTCAGCGATTCGGTTATCAGCCAGCCGATAGACCTTGGCTTGTGCAGGCGTCAGATGGCTCGCTTGTATGACCGGGACCTCAGTCATTTCCAGTAAAAGCGCCGCTTCTAGCCTGCCGTGTCCTGCGATTATATTATTATGGCTGTCTATGATAATGGCATTTAAGAACCCAAACTCACTTATTGAGGCTGCGATTTTCTTGATTTGCGCCTTTGAGTGGACCTTTGCGTTATTGGCGTAAGGCCTTAGAGTTTGAGTGTCGGTCCAGATAATACCGGATTTGGGTTTTTGTTCAGCTTGTAGTTTTATAACCATTGTGGTCTCCTGTTGTTAATCAGGAGAGGATGAAGGTGGGTTAAGTAAGGTTACCCCAAGCGTCATTCACCCCTGAGAGGGTTGATTTTAGCATCTTCTTTTCCTTTTCTAATGAATAAGCGCGGAGCTTGGTATGACGGTAGTTTACCGCCGCCGCTTCTGTCCCACCGTGCAGGACTAGATCCGAATTCAGGTTTTCCGTTATTGATTTTAATGAAAGTTTGCAAGAGGAAAGTTTAGACTTATCCCCGTTTGGTGCACTTTTTTATTGTTTTTACGGCTTATCCCCGCGTGGGTTACTGAATTTGCAAAGTTTTAACTGTCCAGCCAGCCTTATTGCGTCTGAGATGAATATTGTAATGAGACCTTATCATGGCTCCAAATCCGTTTTGCGCATCAACGTAGCCTTTGATTAAGAACTCGCAATTCTGATAGACTTTTATATCTGTCTGTCCATATGAACCAAATTTAGCTGAACGCGAGGACTTTAATTGAGGCCTTATAATTTGTTTAGCGTAAATATACGCCTCAGACTTTCGGGCTCCATCACACAGTTTAGAACGAGACTTTGCCTCCTCTAATTTAGTTTCGTAATGCTTTATCTTCTGGGCAAATTGTTCATGTTCGGGCTCCAGCTTTAGAAGTGTACGATAGGCTTGCAGGTTTTTAAAAAGCTCGTCTGCAGGGATTGCCCGCGTCGCTGCAACTCTTTTACTGAGTTCCACCGTGTAACGCTCTGAGTCTAACTCCTTAAGGGCTAACATCCATTCCATATCGTCCTTGCCTTCAAGGACCTGTAAGTAAGCATCTGGATCTGATTGGCTAAGTTTATCAAGCTTTTTAGCTTCATTCATAGATAAGGCGACGCTGGCTACAATTGACAACAGAAGTGTGATACCCAATAGCCTTTTAATAAACTTCCACATTGTAATCCTCTAAATCCGCATTAATGTATTATAATACATGGACGATGGCTCGACTTTGCGGCCCAGTCAAGTCATGTATCGAGATACACCTAAAGATGGGATTTATTCTGCTGCCAAATCAACATTTGGTGGTCATGTGAAACGTGTTCGAAAGTCCAAAAAGCTGTCTCAAGAAGAACTTGGGTTGAAAATAAACGCCGACCAAGCATATATAAGCCGAATTGAGGCAGGGTCTTTAAACCCTACAATTGAGTCAATCGCTGAAATTGCGCAGGCCTTAAATGTAAAGATTAGTGAGCTTTTCTAGAGCTGGACGCAAATTTTCTTATTGGGCGTTATCCGTTTCCAGATGTGTCTTGAGCAACTGAGTGCATTTAAGCCGTTCAAAATAGAAGATTCAACTATTTCTGATTAAGGGGAGACTGCGGGCATTAGAACATTTACGCTCCAAACACCTGAATGAAACTTTTTGTGCCTTGCCATGAGCAGAGAAGTCCATTCTAAAGTTAGCATGTTAAACGTTGCTTATTACCAAGCCCCCATTGCCGAATTCAATGCGGCGATCCCCGAGTATATCCTGGGAGAATTAGCACGTCAGAATAAGTTCAGCTTAGAAGGCACACAAAGAGATGCCTGGGTAGCGCAAATTCATTTGCTGCAAAACGAGCTCTCTGGGCTTAAAGTAGGGATGCTCTTCTTTGAGTTTTCGATTCCTAGAATGGGAAAGAGAGCTGATGTTGTTATTCTGTTGGAGGGCACAGTCTTCGTTGTGGAGTTTAAAGTAGGCTCAAAGACCTTTGATGGTGCCTCTATACGCCAAGTGCACGATTATGCCCTTGACCTGAAAAATTTCCACAGGGGGTCACATAACCTCCCGATTATTCCTATTTTGATTGCGACGCAGGCTCAGAGCGGCGGAGCATCTCAATTGGAATGGGCATCTGACCAAGTTGCCGAGCCAATTGCGTGTGCCACAGCGAGCTTGAAGAACTTACTTGAAACCACGCTTAAGGAGGTCCGAGGGCTTTCACTGACACAAACTCTTGATGCTGAAAGCTGGGCCACATCTGGGTATCTTCCTACACCTACTATTGTTGAGGCCGCCCAGGCTTTATATCAGAAACATTCCGTTGAGGACATTGCCCGCTCAGATGCCGGCGCCAAGAACTTGAATGCGACGACCCAGTGCCTTCGAGATATAATTTCTGCCGCACATGTGAAGGGTGAGAAGACGATCTGCTTTGTGACCGGCGTACCTGGGTCAGGGAAAACTCTAGCGGGGCTGAATATGGCAACCGAGACCGCCAATCGACCTGATGGAGAGACAGCCGTTTTTCTCTCGGGGAATGGGCCGCTTGTGGATGTGTTGCGCGAAGCGCTAGCGCGGGATCAGAAGGAACGGACAGGCTGTACGAAAGGGGACGCAAAACGCCAGGTCTCTAGCTTTGTTCAAAATATCCACCATTTTCGGGATGAAGCCCTTAAGGACCCTAAGGCGCCGCCTGAGCACATTGTGATTTTTGATGAAGCCCAGAGAGCCTGGGACAAGCATCAAGCCTGTAAGTTCATGCAGGCCAAACGAGGGCAGACAGACTTTGATAAATCCGAACCTGAATTCCTAATTGAGGTAATGGACCGCCATCAGGATTGGTCAGTCGTGATATGCTTGGTAGGCGGAGGGCAGGAGATTAACACAGGAGAAGCGGGGCTATCTGAATGGATGCGGGCTCTAGAGGGGCGATTTACTGAGTGGAATGTGCATCTCTCAAACCGTCTTTTAGATCCACATTATGGGCTGGAAGAGACTGCACTGGCTTTAAAAGCCGATGCGAGAATTCAATGGCAACCGGATTTGCATTTGGGGGTCTCTATGCGCTCCTTTAGAGCGGAGGCTCTATCTGGCTTTGTTGCGGCTATTTTGGATAATGAGGCCGAAAAGGCGTCTGAGATCTTTGAGACGATTAGGGAGCGTTATCCTATAGCTTTGACGCGGGACTTGGAGACCGCTCGGGGCTGGCTCAGGGATCATGCACGGGGCAATGAGCGATTTGGGTTTATGGCGTCTTCTGGAGCTAAGCGTTTGCGGCCCGAAGGTCTGAACGTCAGCGTTAAAATTGACGCAGTTAACTGGTTTCTCAATGGGCCCGAAGATGTGCGCTCGGCTTACTATCTCGAAGAAGTTGCCACCGAGTTTGATGTACAAGGCTTGGAAGTGGATTGGGCCGGTATCTGTTGGGATGCGGACCTTCGCTATGTCTCTGGCGCCTGGGATATGTTGGCTTTCAAAGGCACCAAGTGGCAAAATGTCAATCAAGAGGCGCGGAAAACTTATTTGATAAATGCCTACCGGGTTATTTTGACGAGAGCTCGCCAAGGGCTTGTGATCTATATTCCGAAAGGTAACCTTACGGACCCAAC
>JBDVGI010000219.1:0-8629 GCA_039962885.1 Litorimonas sp.
ATAAAACTCTTAGCTTGCTGCGTACCCTTGATAAGCTTCAAAACGCCTTTAATTGCCGCAATGGGCTTACGCGGCGAAATACTCGCGGCTTGCACTTCGATAATAGGGTCGGCAGGAATGTGGCTCGCATGTTTCTTACCGCGGCCATCTGTCATCATAGCAATTTCCCAACCTTGGGACTTCAGTGTCTCTGCCAAAGCCTGCGCTGGAAACATGTGTCCGCCCGTACCTCCCGCAGCCAGTAAAAGCCGTTTGGCCTTATTTGCCATAAGCGTAAGCTCCAGGACGGCGGCGAGTGAAAGCGAGTATCAAGCCTGCGCTAAAACATAAGGCGAGCATGGATGAACCGCCAGAACTAATAAACGGTAAGGTCATACCTTTGGACGGGGCCATGTTCAGGTTTACATAGAGATTAATAACGGTTTGCATGCCGATAAGCGTGGCCAATCCCGCTGTTGCAAGTTGGCAGAAATAATCATTGAGTTTAAGCGCATTGCGAAAGGCCCTAATAACAAAAGCGGTCAGGAGTAAAATTAAGATTGCGGAAATTAAAAAGCCAAATTCCTCGACGGCTACAGCGAAAATGAAATCTGTATGCCCATCTGGCAAGCTGTACTTTACCGTTCCCTCTCCCGGCCCTCGTCCAAAAAACCCGCCGCTTGAGATAGCTTCAAGCGCTTTATCAATCTGGTAGCTATCGGACGTATTGGGGCTTAAAAATGTTTGCACCCTCGCGCGCACATGCGGAAGAGCGGCATAAGCCGCGACAACACCCAATATCGAAATACCTAGCATGAACAGCACCCAGCCAAGCGATAATCCCGCAAAGAAAAACACCGCTGCAAAACTTAAAGTTAGTAAAAAAGACTGCCCAAAATCAGGTTGGGATATGAGCATCATAATCAAGGCTATATAAACCCCAAAAACAATCAAAACAGCTGGCACATTTGGCTCTCGTTTCTTAACCGAGAACATCCATGCCGCAAATACGATAAAAGCGGGTTTTGCAAATTCTGAGGGCTGCAAAGATAACGGCCCAATTCGTATCCACCTGACCGCGCCTTTAACTTCATTACCAATAAAGGGCAAAGACATAAGCACTACAATGGAGCCTAATAAAGCAACGCACGCTAGCCTTCTCGCGTTTAAAGTATCAAATAAAGAGACAATGAAAGCTCCGCCTAGTCCCATCATCACAAATACCAAATGACGGTAGAGGAAAAAGAAAGAGTTGTTATAATCAAGCCGTGCGCTGGCTGCGGGCGATGCAGCCATTGACAAAATCACCCCTACGCCAAGCAAACAAATCAAAAGGCTCAATGTCATCTGGTCAACACTTCGCCACCATTCGCCAATAAAACTACGGCGGGAGCGAGACGACATTATGTCCATGACCATTAGGCGGCACTTTCGTGAGAATCAGTAAATTGCGACTGATCTATATCTTGCGAAAAAAGGTTAATGAGGTCTTGCACTTGCGTTCGAAAAACATCGCCGCGAATTTCGAAGTTTTTATATTGATCAAAACTTGCACAAGCTGGCGAAAGTAAAACAATCGGATTTTTGGCATCGGATTCAAGCGCGTCCTTCGTAGCGCAGACGATGGCCATATCTAATGTGCCTGATATTTTGTTGTCCACGCCAGCATTACTCAAGGCTTTATGAAATTTAGGGGCTGCCTTACCAATCAAATAGGCCTTAGACACATTGCCCATCAAATCCAGCAAAGGCTTTACGCCGCCTGCCTTGGCCACTCCGCCCGCAATCCAATATATTTTATCGTAGCTCGACAAAGCCTGCCGCGCAGCATCTGCATTGGTCGCTTTACTATCATTGACAAATCGTATTTTCCGCAGCTTCCCAATGGTTTCCATACGGTGCGCAAGACCAGGAAAATCCAAAATGGCTTTGCCGATAGTTTTAGTATCAACTCCCACTGACCTAACTGCCGCATAAGCCGCAGCGGCATTTTGCCAATTATGTCGCCCCTCCAAAGCTTGAGCCTTGGTCATGTCGCATATTTTCAGTGATTTTTTGCTGACATTACAAAACAGTTTTCCGCCTAAAACTGACGCGCCAAACCCCAAAGACCTATGCGCAGAAATGGGAACAATTTGGCGATTATTTTTAGCCTTCAGTTGGCTGCACAGTGCCTTGCCATAATCATCATCCACGCCAATAATGGCCGTATCATCCTGCGTTTGGTTAGAGAAAACTCTTTGTTTAGCAAGGCCGTACGCCTCAAGCGTTCCGTGCCTATCAAGATGATCTGGTGATAAATTTAAGAAAACGGCTGCATTGGCCCGTAAACTATATGTGCGTTCTAGTTGATAAGATGATAGCTCTAAAACGTAATGCGTACCCGCATGCATACGGTCAAGATCAAGGACGCCGCGACCAATATTACCGCCTATCTGCGCGTCTTTATTGGCAGAGCTTAAAATATGGCCGATGAGCGCCGTTGTGGTTGACTTTCCGTTTGTACCCGTGATGGCTATGATTTTAGGTCTGTCATGCTCTGGCCGTGCATTAACTTCGCGGGCAAAAATTTCAATGTCGCAGATAATTTCAACCTCCGCCTCGCGCGCGCGCTGCGCGCTCCAATGGGCATTAGGGAGCGTGTCAGGCACACCAGGCGAGAGAACAAGTGAGTCGAATTGGCTCCAATCCGCAGCCGCCAAATCCTTAATCGAAACCCCCGCTTTCGCGGCCTTATTTCGCGTGACTTTACTGTCATCCCACGCCCAGACATCCGCCCCGCCAGCCGCTAAAGACAAAGCCGCACTAATGCCCGTTCGGCCCATGCCGAACACCGCAACAACCCGCCCCTTAAATGTCCCAGCCTTAATCATAACGTCCTAGCGTAGTTTGAGAGTTGAAAGCCCAATAAGAGCCAAAATTATAGCAATAATCCAAAAGCGAATAACAATCGTAGGCTCTGCCCAACCTTTTTTCTCATAGTGGTGATGGATAGGCGCCATACGAAATACGCGCTTGCCAGTCAGTTTAAATGAGGCCACTTGAACAATCACAGAGACAGCTTCTAAAACAAATAATCCGCCAATTATTGCTAAGACAACTTCATGCTTAACAGCAACAGCCGTAGAGCCTAATGCGCCGCCCAAGGCCAATGAGCCCGTATCGCCCATAAACACCATAGCTGGCGGGGCGTTATACCAAAGAAACCCAAGACTTGCACCCAATATGGCCCCTAAGAATATCGTAACTTCGGCGCTGCCCGGTACATATGGTACGCCAAGGTATTCGGAGAAAATCGCATTCCCAACTAGATATGCAATCAAGGCAAAACTCGATGCTGCAATCATTACAGGCACAATCGCGAGCCCGTCTAACCCATCCGTTAAATTCACGGCGTTTGATGCGCCAACAATCACAAGACAGCCAAAAGGAATAAAGAAAACTCCAAGGTTGATCGTAAAATTCTTCAAAAACGGAATAGCTAACCCAGTCTCAAACCCGTCAGCTGTTTGCGGAAAAACTGTCGTCAAAACATAAACCGCTACAGCCGCTATCGCAAATTCAAGGACAATTTTTATCTTACCCGAAAAGCCCTTCGGATTTTGCTTTGAGACTTTTAGATAATCATCATAAAATCCAATCGCGCCAAAACTAACCGTTACAAAAAACACAACCCAGAGAAATTTATTATGCAAATCCCCCCATAACAGGGTCGAAATGACAACCGAGAGCAATATAAGCAACCCCCCCATTGTTGGTGTTCCAGCCTTTTGAATGATGTGGCTCTCAGGCCCATCTTCACGAATAGGTTGCCCCTTGCCTTGCTTAGAGCGCAGCAGGTTAATCATACGCGGGCCGAGGATAAATGCGATAAGCATAGACGTCATGACCGCCCCGCCTACGCGAAAGGTAATGTAATTAAACAGGTTGAAAAGTTGAAATTGTTCCGAGAGCGGGCCGAGCCATTCATATAACATCTATTCTGTCTCCCGCAAAGCCGCTTTAGTTTCGTCAACACATTTCAGTGTCTTGGCTAGCTTACCTAGTCCCACAGAATTAGATCCTTTAATCAGAAGAACATCACCATCTTGAACCTCTTCATTCAGCGCGGCAAAGGCCTGCTCTACAGTGTCAATGCAGCCTGCGCGCATCTCTTGAGGTAACGCCCCGCGCAAAGCCCGCATTGTCTCGCCAACAACAATCACGCGAGCAAACCCTGCATCAATTAAAGGCTGCGAGAGGCCCGCATGTAAATCTAACTCATCAGGGCCAAGCTCTCCCATATCACCTAGCACGGCGATTTTGCGGCCAGGTTTTAACGCCGCCGCAGTAAAGGCTGCACGCATACTGGCAGGGTTAGCATTGTAACTTTCATCAATCACAGTAACGGTTTTACCGTCAATATTGGCTGTACAAACATCACCGCGTCCTTCAGATGCTGTGACTTTACGAAGCGCCATTGCCGCTTTACGCAGATCAACCCCTGCCGCATGCGCTACAGCCATACAAGCCGCTGCATTTACAAACCAATGCTCTCCTGGCACCCTTAAAGTCACATCTATTTGCTGCGTTGCAATACGTAGCCGAACATTGCCGCCCATAGAGTGAGAATTCGTCGACACGATCGTTACATCATGATCGTCTGAATATCCGAATTTTATCACGCGCAAGTTTTTCTCTTTGGCGATGTTTTCAATAAGCGCAGTCTGTGCATTATCTCCGTTTAAGACAATCGTTCCGCTTGACGACATGCCCTCCATGATCTCTGCTTTCGCACGAGCAATAGCTTCGATATTTTCAAAATTAGCCAAGTGGGCCATTTCAATATTTGTAATCACAGCGATTTGCGGCGCGACAAGTCCTGACAGATCCGTTAGTTCGCCTGCATGGTTCATCCCTAACTCAAATATGCCGTAATCGCTCTCTTGCGACATAGAGGCGAGTGTTATCGGCACGCCAAAATGATTATTGAATGATTTCTGTGACTTATGAGCATGTCCGAAGGTAGAAAAAAGCGTAAACAACGCATCTTTCACGCTTGTTTTCCCAACACTTCCTGTAACTCCAATCCGAACAGCTTGGTTGCGATCCCGCGCTGCAACCGCCAAATCCCGTAAAGCCTGCACCGTATCCTCGACCATAACACCGCGCGGAGCTTCATGAGGCTGTGAGGCCAAGACTCCTGATGCACCCGCCGTAAAAGCCGCTTTGATAAAATCATGCCCATCGCGCGCATCTTTGATGGCCACAAACAAATCACCAGACTTCAAGCTACGCGTATCTATAGATATGCCGTTCGCAGTAAAACTGCCTTGCACGTCGCCATTAGTTGCCGCCGCAATCTCTTTCGCTGTCCAAAGGTTAGACATATTTTTCCGCCTGTAATACTTTATGAACTTCATCAACATCGTTGAAAGGAATAACTTTATTGCCAATTATCTGGCCTTGCTCATGCCCTTTACCAGCAATGACCAAACCATCGCTCGGACCAAGCCGAGATATACCAAGCGCAATGGCTTCTGCACGATCAGCA
Source organism: Litorimonas sp. (assembly GCA_039962885.1). GTDB lineage: Bacteria > Pseudomonadota > Alphaproteobacteria > Caulobacterales > Maricaulaceae > Litorimonas. Next base: position 5,513 of record JBDVGI010000219.1, read on the forward strand.
ACATTACTTGCGCCGCGGCAGCCCTGCATAACAGCTTGGCGTATACTAGCCGCATCTTCCGTCCGCGGGTTATCATCCGTTACAATCACATCATCAGCAAGACGCGTTGCCATAGCGCCCATCTTAGCACGTTTATCAGGATCACGATCACCGCCGCATCCAAATACAATTACGAGCTTACCCATAATATGCGGACGTAAACCCCGAAGGAGTTTATCAAGCCCGTCTTCCGTATGCGCAAAATCTACAAAAATGGGCGCGCCGTCTTTGGTTTGCCCTGCCCGTTCCATACGGCCCGACACACCTTTCAGCGTTTTCAATCCTCCAAGCGCGCCCTCTAAAGACACACCTGTGTTCAGCGCAAGCCCCAATGCCGCGACAGCATTTAATGCTTGAAACTCGCCCGCTAAAGGCAGCTCTATCTTATGACGCTCTCCCATGACAATCAAAGTGAGGATTTGGCTGGCGCCATGCGGCATAAGCTCGTCAATGCGAATATGTTCTCCGCTCCACCCGACTTGCATGACCTCTTGACCACGGCCTTCGCAGATATTTACAAGCTTACGGCCATATTCATCATTCGTATTAATAATGACGGGCGCTCCCTCTGGGGTAATATCTGTAAAGAGACGCGCTTTCGCCGCAAAATAATCAGACATGTCGGGATGATAATCAAAATGATCTTGCGTTAAATTCGAAAACCCTGCCGCCGATACATTAATAGCATCAAGGCGGTACTGATCAAGCCCGTGCGAGCTAGCTTCCATAGCAACATGCGTCACCCCCGCATTCGCGAGGTCATGTAAAGTTTGATGCAAAGATAACGCATCTGGCGTTGTATGCGTCAGCGGGCGATACCCTATGTGGGATGTCACTCCTAGCGTTCCAAAACACGCAGCCTTTAACCCCGCATGCGCCCAAATTTGGCGTAAAAATTCAACAGTAGAACTTTTGCCATTTGTTCCCGTCATCGCCACAAGCGTTTCAGGCTGCTTTGGAAAAAAGACCTTTGCCAAATACGCGTAATCCAAACGCGGTTCTGCGCTATGGATAACAGGAACATCTGCCGCAGTGCCATGTGTTGTCAAAATCGCAGCCGCTCCGTTGTCAATCGCAGAACCAATAAAGTCACGACCATCGACTAGGGTCCCAGGCAGCGCAGCGAATATCATATTTGGTTTTATCTCGCGGCTATCACAGCTCACACCCGTAATAACTTGATCATTATCAATCCCAAACAATGCGCGCAGAGTTAAAGCGTTAGAAGACAAGCTCATCTCTGCACCCCTTGGCCCGCTGGCAAATTCGCTGCAACCGTCTCTATATGGCGAGCATTAGAAAGCATTGGCCCGATACGCGCAATAACATGACCCGCCGTCGGCGCAGCATTCCACCCCGCCGTTGCGTAGCCATATGTTCCCTCAGCCGCTTTGGGTTCATCCAATGTCACTATCATCGAATAAGTAGGATCAGAATACGGGAAAGCCGCAATAAAAGATGTAACAAGACGCTTTTGATCATACCCCCCAAGGCTTGGCTTCTCCGCCGTGCCTGTCTTACCCATGACGCCGTAACCTGCAACATTAGCCTTTTTCCCCGTCCCAACTGTTACAACTTCGCGCATCATGTGACGCACATCATCTGACACATCAGACCGAAAGACACGGCGTGTTTGAACGTTAGAACTAGCATCGCGGCGCAATATAGTAGGCGTAATATAGACCCCATCATTTAGCGTAGCACCTATCGCTGCCGTCAGAGCCAATGGAGTTACAGACAATCCATGACCGTAAGAAATCGTGACCGTCGCCAGCTCTCCCCAATTATCTTGCACTTGCGGACGCGCACTCTCGGCAAGCTCATAAGGCACACGGTCAAGTAACCCAAGGTTACGCAAATGCGATTTTTGACTATCGGCCCCGATGCGCTGCGCAAGCATTGCCGTGCCGCGATTAGAGCTTTCCGATAAAATACCCATCATGTTCAACGGAACCTTTGAGGGATGATCGTCGCGAATATATTTATACCGCACTTTGTAAGGCTTATGCACGTCAAACATCTCCGACTTGGTGGCGATATTATCTTCTAACGCCATCGCCATGGTGAGCGGCTTAAACACCGAACCCAAGTCATAGGTTGACATTGCGGCATGATTAAAGCGTGTTTGCGGCAATGTTGCGTGAGGAACATTCGGATCAAAGTTTGGCAAAGAGGCCATCGCGACAATTTCGCCAGTTTTGATATTCATAACCACGCCAGAGGCGGATAGCGCATTATACCTCTCTTGTGATCGAGCAAGCTCATCTGCCAAAGCAAATTGCACGCGCATATCCAATGACAAAGCCACATCAGGCGCCTTTTCTATTGTGAGGCGCTCATTAAGCGCCCTCTCCGCCCCGGCAATACCGTTCAAATCAAGATTCGTGAACCCAACAAAATGCGACGCTAAATCTCCGCGCGGATAGACACGCTTTGATTCTGTTCGAAACCCAATACCCGGCAAGCCCAGCTCAAATATAGCTTGCCGTTCTTTAGGTGTCAGGCCGCGCTCAAGCCAAACAAACGCCCGATCAGATTCGAGTTTATTATGAATGTCAGACATGTCTAGTTTTGACCGCAGACTTACGATTTTCTTTGCGCTTTGTTTTGGGTTCCAAATGCGGCGCGGCTCAGCATATAGCGAATACGTCTCAAGCGTTGTCGCCAAAAGCTCTCCATTACGGTCGGTTATATCCGCGCGCTCAGTTGTTAAAGCCTGAGGTAAAACTCGCTGATGCGTCTGGCCAGACATTAATGAAACCTCGGCAAGCCGCACAAGCGCAATAACTACCATAAAAACAAAAGCAAACGCACCGATGCGAATACGGATACGTCCTTCGGATACGGCAATGAATTCATCATCAGCCACGACCACATTACGAGTTGACGCAAAGCTTTTACCAGAGAGGTCGACAGATATTTTCTGCCGCGATCCTAACGTGACACGCCTAGTCATGGCCGCATCTCGACGTCTTGCCCGTCATGCATGTTAACCGCGCGCAACGGAAAAGCCTCAACAAGACCCTCAACATTGCGAACTTGATCTGGAGAGATAGGCTCTAATTGCAAATGCGTTTT
>JBDVGI010000220.1:0-2383 GCA_039962885.1 Litorimonas sp.
TCTTCAAGTTTATTCTACAATATTAAAGGAAGCGGGTTTTTCTCTGCACAATAAAAATATTGCTTACAGAGCAAGTCAAGACAGAATTGATATTATTGAATTTAGAATGGCGCGAGCAGGTTATAATACGTCATTTAACACAGGTGAAAATTCTTTTGAGATTGAGGCTTCAGTTTTTTTTAAGTTTGCTCCGCATCCAATGATGGCATCTTTTACTGGTATCAATAACCTTCCCGTTGAAAACTCTATAGATGGGCATTTTAGAACATTGTCAAAACCTAAGCTTTTATTACGTGATGGCCTCAAAAGTAATCAATGGAGAACGAAACCTTGGAAATTTTTGAAGCGAAACGTAATATCCGATTTGTCTGAAAACCTCACTGAATATATCTTGCCTTGGTTTGAGAAATTTTCTGATTTACAGGCAGTTAAACAATACATCGCAAGCCATCCAAATTTTGAACAGGTCAACTTAGAAGGTAGAAAAAGAACAGCCTTATCTTGGGGGACTCTTCGCTCTAAAACCTTACTTGCTTTTTTATACTTGCATTTAGAAGAATGGGGTAAAGCAAAAATGGAACTTACAATTTTATCGAAACAACCTCATCCTGGTTATAAAAACGACCCAGAAAAATGCCCAGAATTTTTTTACCAACAAATTATGCCTGAAATTAAAAGAGGGTTAGCAGAAGTCGAAAAAGGGACAGATTAGGTGAGAAACGAGATAAAGCGAAGCGGCCATTGTGGCCCACTTCGACGCTACGCCGTAGGCGTCTGTTTTTGCGACTAATTTACTGGGCCAAAGTGCCCCCACTTTCTTATCACCTTGGGCCACGAGTGACCCTATCCCGCAACCCTGTAAAATCCTGTATTAATTACCCCCGTTCCAGTCGAGACTCTTGAGCCATTTTCTGCTATAGCTCTGTCATGGCGCATGATGATGACTTCATTATTGGTGGGCGAAAGAATAGAAAATCTAGCTCGCAAGGCACACCCAAGACGAACAGTTCTAAGGGTGGCGGCGGCATGAGCTTTACGAAGCGCTTGGCGAAGGACATGGCAATCGCCGGTATTGTCAGGTTAACGGATGATTTTGAGTTTTCCATTATTAAATGCGTATGAAGACATCTATTTACGCCGGTCACCGTTTCCCGCCTTACGTTATTAGACGAGCAGTTTGGCTGTATTTCAGGTTTAACTTGAGCTTTCGTGACGTTGAAGATTTAATGGCAGAGCGGAGCGTTGATGTGTCCTGTGAAACAATCCATAAATGGGTTCATAAGTTTGGGAGACTTTACGCCAACCGGATTAAAGCGAGATCTGAGAGGCCATCGCGTGTTTGGCATCTGGCACCAAATGGCATTTAAACGAGATCTATACCAAGATGAACGGCAAGATGGTTTACATATGGCGTGCCGTTGATGACGAAGGTACGGTCTTAGATATTGTAGTTCAAAGCCGAAAGAATACCAAGGCGTAATGCCTGAGCGGGTCGTTACGGATAAGCTGGAGTCTTATGGCTCAGCATTGAAAAAACGTAAGCTCAACCCATACGAGACGTTGGCGGACGTAAGAATAACCGGGCGGAAAACTCTCACTTGCCGATACGAAAGCGAGAACGAAAAACGCAAAGGTTCAAGTCGATAAAAAGCGCGCAAAGGCTGCTTTCCATTTACGGTCCCCTCTACAATCTCTTTAATCATCGCCGCCATTTAATCTCACGAAACACACTCGGAAAACTCCGCCGCATAGCGCAATCCGAATGGAATGTTGTGACCTCTCCAGTTATGGGATAGAGTTGTCATCTAAGATGAAACACGTCCCTAGAAAATAACCTGACAATACCTGATTTTATTCGTTTGGCATAAACGGTTCCAAACTTATCGACCCATCTTCGGATCGTTTCACAAGATACATCGACACCGCGTTCGACCATTAGCTCTTCCACATTACGAAAACTTAGATTGAATCTAAAATACATCCAAACAGCCCGCCGAATAATATCAGCATGGAAGCGATAACGAGAATAGATTGATGTTTTCATGCTGGTCAATTAACATTGAGTTGGAAAAGGGGAGTTAGCGTGACAAAGCCCCCCTGCGTGTGTTTTCATAGACTCAAAGTTTCATCTATGATATTATTTCATATGAATTATAAGATTTTCGTAGCCGGCTTGATTGTAGCTTCATGTCTGTTGTCAGGGTGCGATCAGCCCTCAACAAAAGCTGAACGCAAGGCAGACCTTGAAAAAAAACGTGCCGCCTATGTACCCCCGCCGCAATTAACTGATGTGTGCCAAGCTATTCGAGAAACACCCAAGTCAGAGATGACGACCATTTGGCTTGGCCTTAAACCCCGTAGTGAAGAACAGAATTTTGATTAC
>JBDVGI010000221.1:0-19020 GCA_039962885.1 Litorimonas sp.
TAATCCATTGTTTAGCAAATAGTCTATGGTTGAGTAAGGATAACTCCATTGCGCTTGGCGTGTCTAACGTGGGCCAAGTTTCGTTTAGGGTGTTGATAAGCGGGTAGAGCGACGCTTCTGGTAGCATGGAAAGGCGCGATAATGACAGCTCTTGATTTAATGTGTCAGGCGCAAAACCAAGCCTAGGAGGGTTCAAGTTTATGACAACTGTGTCGCCAGAATTTATGTTTTGGGATAAAGCAATGCGTGCCGTTTCAGCAAGGTTTTGGTCAAAACTATAATAAGATACAAAGCGCAGTTCTGGATCAATCGGATCTATGTAATCCTTTTGAATGAGACGATCTTTGAGGAGGCCTTCCCTGAGGGTGGAGCCGCCAATCACATAGAGGGTTTTGCGCGCTTTCTCAGCTTGCTGTTTGGCGTTAAGAATGGATTTTTTAACCAAATGCCCATGATCATCTTTCTCGTGAGCGAGGTAGAACATAGACTCATTTGTCAGGTTTTGGGCTATAGAATTAAGCTGTGTACGCGTCCAAACATCAGTAAAAAACACGAGGGCAATAGCTGTGATTAGAGCAACCCAAAAAGGACGAATGTGAGATGTCATGATCGTCGAACGGTGTTAAAATCCCGCATAACGGAACGCATTAAGGTCCGCTGTCGAGAAAAAAAGATAGACGAAAAGCGCTACAAATAAGGATAGCCAAGCTAAATATTTTACGAAAGTTTTCATTCAGGAGACTGCCAATATTAACTATAGGCTCCTTACAGATTCACAATTGGAAGGTAAAGAACTATTCTAACCGAGCATACAGGGCGACAGACGTTACGAAAACAAAATTTATGCTTTATTTTATGGCGTTGTCATTGAGTTCTATCTCAAAGAGAGCTAGATAACACCCAAACTTGTAATGTAATTTGGGATGCCTCATGGAAAATATAGATGTTACTGAAACAGTCAGACAAATGCTGATTGAAGAATTTGGACTTGATGAAGGTTTAAAGCCCGATACGTTGCTTTTCTCGTCTAATTTACTCGATAGTCTCAATAGTATTGAAGTTATTTCTCTTGTTGAGGCTAAAATGGGTGTCCGAATTTCCCCGCTTGATGTCTCTTTAGATGATTTTGATAGTGTCGAGCGAATTACCGCCACCATTAATCGTTTAAAATAAACTCTACAGCTAAGCACCATGACATATAATATTGCCCGTACGGTTTTATCATCTATTTTAGCAGCGCCTGATAAGGAGGTTGTGGAAGATGACCACCGAGCTCTGAGCCGCCGCACTTTATTTGCGAATGTCATACACCGTATTGAGACTTTGACTTCCTGCAATGTCGGAGTGGAAGATTTTGTTGTCGTCTTTTGTGACCGAGGCATGTCTTTTTGGATTGATTTGCTAGCTCTATGGGTCATTGGCGCTCGGCCTATTTGTCTGGAGAGTAATGTTGAGCCCGTCCACGGGGAAAATGTTAAAAAGCTAACGGATGTGAAATTTATTTCCTCTAGCCCTATTGCTCCGCCAGCCGTATTTTCCGAATTAACCGCGTTGCCAGATATTGATTTTGATGCTGTGCCTGAATTGCTTGGGGCATTATCGCTCAAAAGCTTCCCATTTGTGCAAGATCCAGATTCTGATCTGGCAGGGTTGATTTTCACCTCTGGAACGACGGGCTTACCCAAAGGTGTGCCGTTAACTCACACAATGCTCGTGCAAAATGCGCTGGGTACGGCAACGCGCTTAGGGCTACGGCCCAATGATAAGCTTATGATCGCAACGCCTTTTCGGTTTATCTCGTCAATATCGCATTTTATTGTCACACTTTTGTCTGGCGCGACGTTTTACGGAACCGAAGATAAATTAATGGCGGCAGATTTAATTGACCGGCTTGGTGCAAAACACATTACGTCTTTTGGCGGGTCGCCGTTTCATGCGGGAATGATTTCCAGAACCAACATAGATACATTACCGCATTTGAGGTGGCTTATGTCCTCAGGTGACCATTTGCCTGTTGATGTGATTGACCGCCTTCATAACGCTTTTCCAAATATAAAAATTAACACAGTTTACGGCATGGCAGAGCTTGCAGGGCGGTTTTGTTGTCTTCCACCTGAATTTGTCAAAGAACATAAAGGTAGCGTTGGATATCCGATTTCTGGCCTTGAACTTGTGCTTCTCAATGACGAAGACGAGGAATGCGAATACAATGAAATTGGGGCATTATATGCCAGAGGGACAATCGCCTTTCCTGGCTATTATAAAAACGCGGCAGCGAATGAAAAAGTTATGACGCCTCATGGGTTTAAAACAGGAGATGTTGGGTATTTTGATACATCTGGGTTCTTACACCTATCGGGCCGCTCTGATTCTGTCTTTAAACGCTCTGGTTTGAAGGTTTCATCGCAAGTTATAACGGACGCTATTTTAGCGCTTAATCTGTTTGATGATGTGATTGTTCTAAGCCGCGAAGATGCCATTGAAGGACGCGTGCCTGTTGCCTATGCGGCATCGCAAGATAGTTCCTTAACGAAGGGCGGGTTGTTGCGGCAATTGCGGCCACATTTAGCGAATAATCATTTGCCAAAAGCGCTTATCTACTTACCAACTATTCCAAGAACAGGTTCGGGTAAGGTCGACCGACGTAAGCTTTACGCCCTCGTTGAAGCTTTGCCAAAATAAGGACGGTGAACGCCTGAGCAGGTTAGCTTTAGGTATAAACATCTCTGGGATTTCATCAGCGACTTTAATCGATTCGACGTAGCTGTGTTTTTCATGCAATATGCCGTTTATGGACGCTGACCAGAACAGTTTAATGCCTACGCGCCGCCGTGCAATTTTGGGAATAGGGGTTTTGGGGCTGATATATCCTGCGTTGGCGCGGGCTAATGAATACACCCCTTTAACACGAGGTGAAGTCGAGCCCGTCTCGCGAATTATTGACGGGGATAGCTTTGTGTTAAGCTCAGGACTATCCGTCAAACTCGCCTCCATTGAGGCGCCTCAATCTGCTTTACGGCCGCAAAACCGAGCCGCATGGCCTTTTGCCAAAGAAGCCACGGCTGCCCTGTCTGGATTCATTAGCGGTCGCGATGTGCAGCTTTTCTATGGCGGCCAAAGGCGCGATAGGCATAGGCGCGCGATTGCGCAAATATATACGCTTACGCCAGACGGGGCGCCTGATTTGTGGGTGCAAGAGGAGATGATACGTCTTGGTTTAGCGCGCGTTTACACATGGGACAATGAAAGTGTTGATAGCGCGAGATTATACATTGCAGAAGGCCAAGCCCGCGCTGCAGGGCGGGGTATATGGAATGACGAGTTTTACGCGGTGCGCTCTCCAGAGCCCAATAGTCTTGCGCAATATGTGGATAGTACGCAAATTGTTGAAGGCATTATTTTATCGGCGGCAGATGTTAGAGGACGCATTTATCTTAACTTTGGGACTGACTATAAAACAGATTTCACCATTACGATCGCTCGGAAAAATGTCAAAAAATTTACCAAAGCGAACATTGATTTACTAGGCCTTGAAGGGGCGCGAGTTCGGGTGCGGGGCTGGATTGAGCTTATAAATGGTCCGTCAATTTGGGCCGACCATCCCGCGCGATTAGAGGTTCTAGATATAGATCTGTCCCATCCAATTAACGAGCATTAAAAAGCCCTGCACAAGGCAAGGCTAGATAACTTGACATAATAAAATAATGTTATGCGGCTGCGATATCTCCATCAGCTTCGCCTTTTGCTGCATCATTGGCTTCGTCTTCTGCTGCGGCTTTTGCAGCTTGGCGTGAACGCGCTTTGGATAAAGTTTCCAATACATCATCAAGTGCCAAACCACGGTCGGTCTTGCGTATCGCGGCCACTTCGCGCACCATGCGGTCAATCGCGCTTTCATAGAGTTGGCGCTCTGAATAGCTTTGCTCGGGTTGCGCATCTGTGCGGTGGAGGTCGCGGACAACTTCGGAGACAAGAATGAGGTCGCCTGAGTTAATTTTAGCTTCGTATTCCTGCGCGCGGCGTGACCACATTGTGCGTTTGATCCGCGCACGACCCTTAAGTGTTGTAAACGCATCTTTCAGAACAAGTTCATTAGAAAGCGGGCGCATGCCTGATGTTGCTGCTTTGACGGTTGGAACACGCAAAGTCATTTTATCTTGCTCAAAAATGACGACATAGACTTCAATGTCAAATCCAGCGATGACTTCTTGCTCGATACCTGTAACTTCGCCAACGCCATGCGCTGGATAGACAATATGCTGCCCAATTTTGAAATTAACTTTTTTGTTTGCAGCTTTTTTACCACTGGATTTACCAGAGGCTCTTTTTGATGTGCTCATGGGGAAGGCCCTTTTATCCATTCGTGTCCAGTTGTGTAACGGACACCTATAAATAGTGAAGGGCACATAAAATGCACCCTAGTGCTTTAAGCATAACACAAAAATGGACAAAAAACTAGCCTAATGGCGAAGTTTTTCTATATCTCGCGGAATTTATACTCTAAGCGTCGCCCGTGCCGGGTTTTTCGCTAAAGTATTTTTCAAATTTACCTGTTTCAGACTCAAATTCTTCACGGTCTTCAGGCGGGTCTTTTTTGAGTGTAATAACAGGCCACAACTCTGCGTATTTGGCATTGATCTCAAGCCATTTGCCGTCAGGGTCATCCTCTGTGTCAGGAACAATCGCATCGACGGGACACTCAGGTTCACAAACTCCGCAATCAATACATTCGTCAGGATGAATAACGAGCATATTCTCGCCCTCATAAAAACAATCAACGGGGCATACTTCAACGCAGTCCATAAATTTACATTTTACGCATTCGTCTTTGACGATATAGGTCATGGGCCTTTGAATCCTGTTTAATCTGTTGCTTGCCTGCGATGTGGCGATATATTTGGCTCCTGTCAATATAGACTTGAAGGCAAAGCTTAATCTTGGGTCATCTTATCGTGATTTTGGCCAGAATTTTCGTAAAGTTGCTGCGCTTCAGGGGCAGGGCCGCGGCGCGTGCCCGCTTGTTTCATAACAACGTCAATTAAAGTCGTGCCGCGCATGAAGGTGACACCATCCCCGCGCCTAATAAGAGCGTGTGGTTTTTTGATGCGTTCTGTCCGGCCATTGCGGGTAATCCGTACCTTGCCTTTGCGAATGAGTTGATTAGCCCCGTTACGCGTTTTGAGCAATCGCGTGCGATATAGCCAAACATCAAGGCGGCAGGCTTCGTCTGGGCTAATGTCGATCTGGGATATATCTTGATTTTGAGTGTCGGTTTTGCGGCGCAGCTTTACTTATCCTTTTTGGGCACCTGCAGGGCCGCTAGTGCAGCAAAAGGTGAGTTCTCTAATTTCCGCGCGCGGTTTTGAGGAGGTTTACTATTTTTTGAGCCGTCATTTTGGTGCGATGTTGATTTATTTTTATTATAGCGTGGGTTCGGCTTTTTCTGATTGTTGTGCTTTGGTGTGTAAGTCTTTTTCGCCCGCGCTGGCGTGAACCAATATGTGAGGTTTGATCTAAAGGTGACTGTCCCGTCTTCGCCAACATCACGCGGAGAATATGGTGTGAGACGCTTGCTTGGGTCTGGCTTTTTGGCCTTTGGCGGGGTTGCAGGCTTTACCGCTGGGGAGGGCGCATTGTCAGCGTCAGCTTTGTCTGTGGATGTTTTGTTATCACTGGGTGTTGGAGTGCTTTCCTCAGAAGGGCTTTTCTTTGGGGCGTTCTCGTGAGCAGGTGCGGCCTCAGTCGTTTTGGGCTGAGACGTTTCAATGGTTTCAGCCGCTAGTTCTGCGGCTTGCGGGTGCGAAACATCTTGTGTCAAAGATGTTTCATGGACTTCTGATTTATAGCGTAAGGCCGTTAAGACGGCTTCGGCATCTTCGTAACCAGATCCCAAAAGAGCGAGCATTTCTTGCATGATTTGGAATTTTTCACCGTGGTTGCCGGGTAAAGCTTCAGCCTTAAATTGGGCTTGTGCGTCGCGAATCATAAAGGCTAAACGGTTCATAATGTCAAAGCGGATAACGCGTGTGCCAACAGCTTTGTATCCAGCTAAAGCCATTGAGCTTTGCGTGAAATTATCAGAGCTTAGGTCGCCCGTATTGGGAATCGAGGTCACGCCAGCAAATGGTATGTAAGGTTTTTTGTCCCCGCCAGCCCCAAAAGCTATAAGAAGGCTTAACAGGCGTGCAGGTTTTGGCCGCAGCATCTCTGTCATGAAAACATTATATTGACCGAATACAATTCCAAGCGCGCGTAATTCTCTGCGAGTATCGGCTTCGAGATCACGAATAGTTTTTAAATGTGGGTAGCGTTCAATTGCACCGTGATTTTCCAGCATAATAAAAGCAAAGCCTTTTGCGGCGGGCGTAGCAGTCTCGCTTTCACAAAAGTCTTTTAAGGCGATCAGAGGTGTTAGGAGCAGGGCAACTTCGGCTCGTAGAAACTCCCGCATACGGTCTTCTGCCAAGCTTCGTAGGTTAGGGTTCCCTAATTCCGCGCCAAGTAACATCGCGTCTGGGGTGAAAACTGACCCGCTTGGCGCTATTCTGCCAATGGGTTTCCCGCCCCACAAAATGTCCCCTGTGTCGGACAAAGTGAAAATTTGATGAGTTCCACTGCATAATGATGTGAGCCGCCGGTCAATCTCTGGCCCAACGCTTTGCGCGGCTGCAGCTTCAAGAGCTTTGGTTTCAAGTCCAGTTGTAGCTGCGTCTATCGTGAAACTGAGCCCGTCGAGTTGCCCAATTAAGACGTCATCGACGTATACATCGCCATTATCTTTAATAGTTGCATTCATATATGCCTTGGCTCCCATGCCTTTAAGCAGTTTTCGTGTACGGCGATCAACAAACCGCTCCGTGAGAGTTTCATGTAGCGCATCAGACAGCCTATCTTCAACCTCACGAGCGACATTAACCCAATGATTTTTATCGACCATCCAATTCGCTTTGGACGCGCAATATGTCCATGTCCGAATATGTGCGAGGCGAGAGGATAAAATATCCACTCCGCCCAAAACATCATCACATTTTGCAATGCGTTCGGCCATGAAATCATCAGGAAGCCTCCCTCCGCCCTTCAGTAGCATACGATAGATGTCTTGTAAAAGCTTGACATGAGTATCTATGGTCAAATTTCGAAAATCTGGAATTTGACACACATCCCATAATTGTTTGACCTGCGCGCGCGTGTGAATTGTGCTTGAAACTTCATCTATCGCGATGAGGCGTTCTAAGGCGGCCTCATCTTCGGCGCCTTTGATACGGCGTAGTCGTTTTTCAGGGCGCGGGGCGTGTAAGCTACCGCATAAAGATTGTAGGGATGTATAGTCTAAATCGAAATTTCGCCATTCCGCATAATGTAGAGGTTCAAAATCATGAGTCTCTATACGCTTAACAAGTTCTTCCTCCATTGGCGGACAATCTCCTGTGGTGCCAAAGGTACCATCATTGCGAAACCGGCCCGCCCTACCTGCTATTTGGGCGGCTTCCATCGGGGTTAAATATCGTCGCCGACGTCCATCATATTTTGTTAAACCCGCAAATGCGACATGTTCAGTATCCAGATTAAGACCCATGCCAACTGCGTCAGTCGCGACAAGAAAATCGACTTCACCGCTTTGGAATAGATCAGCTTGTGCGTTACGTGTGCGCGGGGACAATCCACCCATGACAACCGCAGCGCCGCCGCGAAAGCGCCTGATAAGTTCAGCTAGGGCGTAAACCTCTGCGCTTGAGAAGGCAACAATGACGGAGCGTTTCGGTAGGCGCGTGATTTTTGTGACGCCAGAAAAGTTCAAAACGGAAAAGCGTTCACGATGTTCAAAGCGAATTTTAGGGACAAGGGCCGCCAGAACGGGTCGCGCGGTTTCTGCGCCTAAAAATAGCGTTTCCTCCATACCGCGCGCATGCAGGACGCGATCTGTGAAAATATGTCCCCGTTCGTGATTGCCCATAAGTTGCACTTCATCAACGGCTAAAAATGCAAAACGTTTTTCCGTAGGCATGGCTTCAACAGTGCAGACATAATAACGCGCAAAGGGTGGGATGATTTTTTCTTCGCCTGTAATAAGCGCGCAGGATGAGGCGCCTTTTTGTAAGACAATACGGTCGTAAACTTCTCGGGCTAATAGCCGTAAAGGCAAACCAATAACGCCAGAGCTATGGCCGAGCATTCTGTCTACAGCGTAATGTGTTTTCCCTGTGTTTGTCGGGCCAAGAATAGCCTTCAGAATAGGTTGGTCGTGATAAGACATTGTACCAAATAAAGCGCTGCGAGATGTGTGAACGGTGTGTATAGCGCTTTCTGCAGCATATCAAATTTTTATTGGTTTATGCGATATTATGGCGTGTCACCGGGTAAGGCGATAGCTGATTGTTCAGAAACTACCGGCTGGTCGGCGCTGGGAATTATATCTATATCTGTGATTTTAATGACAGCGGTAATTGCGCTAATTTTATAGGTGAAGCGGACTGGTATATAAAGATCAAGCTCGGGTTGGTAATGTAAGTATACATTTACAGGAGTTGCGGTTTCTTCATCATCGGGTAGATCTTCGGGGTCAAAACCCGAAACAGGTTCGTAATATGTATGACAGCGTATAGTTTGAGCCTTTTTGCCGTTGAATTTCACGCGGCGCGTACCAACGCGTTCCATGCGTAAATTGTAATGTTGCTTTGAATCAAAGACAGGCACTATGGCGTCGCAAATATTCCCGTCATTATATTTTTTCTGCATCATAATCGCCATAATGGCTGACAATGTATCATGAGCAGAATAGCGCTCTGCGGGGGTGGCTGCTGGAATGCCTTGACTTCCAAGCGGGGGGAGGATGTTGACATCTACGTGCTTTTGGACGCCGTCATAATTCATTTCTACGCGGCGGTTTTTTTTGTCTAAATTTTGTTGAACGTGATAATCAGGTCTAACCCCTATATTGGAGTTATGCATTCCGCTCGACACGGCCCAAATCTCTAGTTTTTTGAGTAATGCGCCAAGCCCGCTTGTTTGCAGATCAGCATATACCGTGTAACGCGTGTTATCGAACCATCCTGAGTAATTGGCTTTAATCATCCGCAGTCCAAAGACGTAGCCTTTCAGTTTAAACTTAAACTGCGTAGCGCTTGCGTCGGGTAAAGCGGCTGAATATTGTTTATCTCCAAGGTTTTGGGCGTTTAGTTCCGTGTAATGACGCTCTTGGTTCAATATATTAGGGACTTTATCGCTAGAAAACGCACTGGGTCCTGTCATTAGAAGTGCAGTGGGCATGGCAAGGGACAGATAAAGCTTGCGCGCAAGCCGCGAGTTACGCATTTTGTGCAAATTTATGTTCAGAATCCGTATTTCCATGCCGCTTTATGCCTCAATGATACGCATTAGAGCCAGTCTTAAGGGCCAATTTTGCGCGTTTTTTTGAAGCTTGTGACAAAAATGCAAGACAATCTTGGGTGTCTTGGCAACAGATATTGTCGAGAAGCCGAGTTTTGCAGGACATTTGATAAAGAATTCTATTGACGCCGCGTTCCCCTAGGTCTAATCGGCGCTCTGATTTAAGAGTCCCCTTGAGGACATAATACATATTTTATAGGTACTCCAATGGCACGTCGCTGCGATCTCCTTAATACAGGCCCAATGTCTGGGAATAACGTTTCTCATGCGAAAAATAGAACGCGTCGTCGTTTTGAAGTCAACTTGTGTAACGTAACATTGGCATCTGACTCGCTAGGCCAAAAGTTTAGAATGCGCATTGCGGCGAAAACTCTGCGCACGGTTGATTTTAAAGGTGGTCTTGACGGATTTTTACTTGGAACTAAAAATCACAAGCTTACTGATAAAGCTAAGAAAATCAAAAAGCAGATTGTAAAAAGCAAAGAAGCTCTCGAAGCAGCTTAATCTGCACGATATATAAAAAAAACCCGCCCATATTGGCGGGTTTTTTTATGCGTGAATTTTATATGTAAGGCATAAGGTTAAATATTAAGCCGATATATTTGCTGATTGGGCTTTAGCCGGGTTTAATCAGGCGCAAAAATCGTTCTTGTAGAGCTGGATTCGTTTTAAACTCACCTGTGAACTGTGTTGTAATCGTAGAAACATTAGGGTGATGCACCCCGCGTGTGGACATGCATTGATGTACGGCATCAACCATCACTGCAGAGCCGCGCGGACGTAGGGCCGTATCAATTGCATCTGCAATTTGCGCTGTCATTGTTTCTTGAGTTTGCAGACGTTTCGCAAAGGCTTCGACGACTTTGACGAGTTTTGAAATTCCAACCACTTTGTCCGTGGGTAGGTAGGCTACATAAGCCGTGCCTAAAAACGGAGCCATGTGATGTTCGCAATGACTTTCTACGTCGATTTCTCGCAAGATAACCATGTCGTCGTAACCCGATACATCTTCAAATGTGCGCTCTAGCTCTTTGGCGGGGTCTATATCATAGCCGCGAAACCATTCACGGTAAGCTTTGATAACGCGTGTTGGCGTGTCTTTTAGGCCTTCGCGCTCTGGATTGTCGCCAGCCCAAGCAATAAGCGTGCGCACGGCCTCCAATGCAGCCTTCTCAGAGGGGCGCGGTGTAATGTTTACAGCCTTGAGAGCAGGTTTTTTGGGTGTATCATTTTTCATAAAAGTGCCTATGCAGGATTTTGATATAAATTGCTAGAGGCAATGGCGAGCATCTCTGCAAGGGAATTATACAGGGGAATTATACAGGGGAGTTATGGAGGACAGTTATACGCCTGCGTTGTGACTGTGAAACGTGCAATGTCTTGGGAGGTTAAGACATACAAGCCTTTTGCGGGTGCGGCTTCGCGGGTGAAGATATAAAATTGCGGATCTATACCCATATCGCGCAAAAACCGTTCTTGCCGCCCCCTCCTATCGTCAAAATAGCTCTCTTGGGCATCGTAAAACCCGCCTGCGCTCCAGCTATGAACACCGATTTTAGCTCCGCATTGGGCTGTGCGGTTCACTCCCGCTAGAAATAAATCCACCGCGCCGGAGGCGATGTGAGAATCGCTCTCTAGATGTGTGTTGAGGCCTAACCGTCTTATATTTCGCGCGATACGCAGATTTTGATCCGCGTCCTGCGTGCCAGACATGTTTTGTAAAACAAGTGTGGTGATTTGCGGATTTTTTTTGAAAAACTTCCGCGCATAACTCACCGAGCGCGCGTCCGTATAACCATTGGCATAGGCACGGGTCCCGTCCGCGCGAAGCTGCAAAAGCCCGTTCGTATCTGCGGGGTTTTTAAGATTACTCGCTAAGCCAAAGCCAATAACGACCATAACAATGAGCGCAGCTATGATTTCTGTTGCTTTCAGGCTTTGAAAGGGGCTTTTAAACATAGTCATATCTCTATAGAACGCGCGATATGAATGATACACCCACATTGACACTTTATAATTCGCTCACGCGCAAAAAAGAGGCGTTCACGCCCAAAGACCCACAACGTGTGACCATGTATAATTGTGGTCCGACCGTTTATAGCTACGCCCATATTGGCAATGCACGCGCGGCCGTTGTCGCCGATGTGCTGTTCCGCGTGCTGCGTCATATTTACGGCGAAGATCATGTGGTCTATGCGCGAAATATTACAGATGTAGATGATAGAATTATTCAAAGCGCCAAAGAACAAGGCGTGGAGATTTCCGAAATCACCGAAAAATACGCGCGCATATATAATGAAGACCTCGCTGCAATTGGCTGCTTGCCGCCCACCCATCAGCCCAAAGCGACGGAACATATCTCTCATATGGTAGAGATGATTTCAAAACTGATCGAAGATGGATTTGCTTATACCTCTGACGGGCATGTGTTTTTCGACGTGTCTCAATATGACGATTACGGGAGGCTCTCTGGCAATACATTAGAGGCGCTGCGCGGCGGAGATCGTGTGGGTGAGGGCGAAGTGGCGCGTAAGAAAAACAGTGCCGATTTTGTGTTGTGGAAACCAGAGCTAGACGGGGTTGGTTGGGACGCGCCATTTGGAAGAGGACGACCTGGCTGGCACATCGAATGTTCCGCTATGGCCAAAGCGACCTTATGTGATGATGATTATGGCAACACGATTGATATTCATTGCGGCGGCGTAGATTTGAAATTCCCGCACCATGAAAATGAAAAAGCGCAAAGCTGCTGCGCCAATGGCACGGAGAATTTTGCAAAATTCTGGGTGCATAATGAGTTCCTCAATATGGGCAACGAGAAGATGTCCAAAAGCCTCGGTAATGTGACGCTTGTTCATGACCTACTTAAGGACTGGGACGGGGAGGTGATACGCCTCGCCCTGCTCAAGGCACATTATCGCAGTGAATTGCAATGGACTGAAAGCTTACTAGAAGAGAGCAAGGCGAATTTGGATGCTTGGTATCGAGCAAAATTAGATTTTATGCCTTATAAGCCATCATTCAATTTGAGTGAGTATTATCTATATTTCATGGTCGAAGACCTTAGCGTAAATAGATTGCCTGGAGTTATTTCTGAACTAATCAAAAAGATGGATGAAGCTTTGATAGTCGTTCCTAATGATCAACTCCCTTTGTTCTTTCCTAATGGTTTGCCTTCTCCATTTGACGAATTTTTATCAATACTAAACCTCTTAGGCCTCCTACAAAAAGACCCAGAAGACTGGTTCCGCGGCGGGCTCGATTATGACGCACTTGTCGCTGAATACGACTCCGTACGCGCGCAAGCCATTGCTGCCAAAGAAGCGGGCGACAAAGCTACAATGGGCGCAATGTTCAAACGCTCGGATGAAATCCGCGATCAGTTCAAAGCCGAAGGCGTTGTTATCGAATCTGGCGCTGGCGGGAAAAGCAGTTGGCGCAAAGCTTAGGTCTTCGCCGCCGTGGTTCATGTTGATTGACCTCACAGTGAGTTCCCCCAAAAATATGTGAGCATTAACGGTATATTAACTTACATGTTCTATTTTTGTTCTCATGATGGAACATGTATTATATATTTTAACTTCGAAAGATAATGGCCCGATTTATATCGGAGAGACATCTGATTTATTATTTCGAATGACACAGCACCGCATGGGCCGCGTCTCAAATGATGCGCTGCGGATTGACCGTTTGGTTTACACGGAAAGCTATGATTGCCCCTTTAAAGCTCGCTCCCGCGCAAAGGCGCTCCGAAGCGCGTCGCGGCAATGGGTTGAGGCTCTGATTTCGGGGCAAAATCCAACTTGGCAAAACCTCATGGCCGCGCCCATTCAAAACGCTATCGCAGCTTAGCCACGGCTGTTTGCCGCATGGCATTTGGCGCAGTTTGCGGTAATATCGCTCTATGACGCCCGAAGCCTTACAACGTGATTGGTTATCTTTGCACTACTGGCTCATGCGCTGCGTTTTGCCCAGCGCGCTGATTTTACTTGTGATCTTGGCGGCGTTAAGGATGATAACGGATACAGACCACGCCCTTGACCATAAGGCCGTCATTGCAGGGTTTTTCACGCTCTATTTTATCCTCGTGCGCGGCGGGCATATTTTAATGACCCGCAGTTTGCATAAAGAGCTACAGCGAAAATACGACATGGATTACCGCGAAAAACTTGCAAAATATCATCCCGATACAATGCGCCGCCGCAATATCGGTTTCACATTGGCGCGGATAAAGCGAGAGTTGATTGACGATAAACGCGCAAAGCTCAATCAGTTTAAGCGCTAAAGTTATGGACGGCCTTGCACGCCTGTGTTACGGCCCTCGCATGTTAGATTATGGCCGAATATCACGAATTATCGGCCCGATAAGCTCCCAGTAACAAACTGGCCTTGTCGGGATAATTATCGCCTAACTTCTAACATTCCTCTGCCCTAAAGAGAACCACATGACCGATTCCCAAAACACCCAAGCGCGCAATTACCGCGATACACTTTTTCTGCCGCAAACGGATTTTCCGATGCGGGCGGGCTTGCCAAAAAAAGAACCGCAATGGCTAGAGTATTGGAACGAGATTGGCTTATTTGAAAAGCTACGCAAACAAAGCAAAGGCAAACCGACTTATACGCTGCATGACGGGCCGCCATATGCCAATGGCCATATTCACATGGGCACGGCGCTCAATAAAATTCTCAAGGATATTGTTAACCGCTCCCATCAAATGCTGGGCTATGATGCGCATTATGTGCCGGGTTGGGATTGCCACGGCCTGCCGATTGAATGGAAAGTCGAAGAAGAATTTCGCGGTAAGGGCCGCGCCAAAGATGATGTGCCGGGGTCGGAATTTCGCACGCGCTGCCGTGAATATGCGGCAGGGTGGCTCGATATTCAACGCGAAGAATTTAAACGCCTTGGCGTGGTCGGTGATTGGGATAATCCCTATAAGACGATGAACTTTCAGTCTGAAGCGGATATCTGCGCAGAGCTTTTAAAAATTGCCAAAACAGGACAGCTCTATCGTGGCTCAAAACCGATCATGTGGAGCCCCGTAGAGCAGACGGCGCTCGCCGAAGCGGAAGTGGAATATGCGGACAGAAAAGCAACGCAGATTTATGTGAAATTTCCTGTTTCTGGGCGAATGAGTAGAATTGGTTTTAGAGGTTTAAATGAACCTTTTCCTATTGATGAAGTGGATGATGTTAAAGGTTCTTGGCCGACTTATGATGGTGCATTTGTGGTTATCTGGACTACGACACCGTGGACGATACCTGCAAATAGGGCGGTGAGTTTTTCCTCAAAAGTTCAATATGGTCTCTATGAAGTTAGCGAAATGGAGGAGAGTGATTTTGAGCCTTGGTCAAAACTAGGGGACAGGCTCATTGTTGCTGATGATTTGTGGGGCGCGGTCGCAAAGGCAGGGCTTATTAAGTCTGCGAAAAAAATCATGAATCTAAAAAGTGACGAACTGTCTCAACTTGTTCTCGACCACCCTCTCAAAAATATGGCTGATGCCGAAGGTAAATATGATTTCCCTGTGCCGCTTCTCGAAGGCTCTCACGTCACAGCCGATGCGGGTACGGGTTTTGTGCATACCGCGCCTAGCCACGGCGAGGATGATTATGTGGTTTGGATTTCCAATCAGAAAAAACTTGAAAGCCTTGGCATTAACCCTGTTGTCCCAATGACCCTTGATGATGCGGGCTGTTACACAGATGTGATGCCGAGCCGTTTCCAAGGCCTTGATGTCATCCGCACCTCTGGCAAGAAACGCGGTCAAGATGGCAAAGCGAACGGCGAAGTGCTTAAAGCGCTTGTTGAATGCGGTAATCTTTTGGCGCGTGGTATGCTGACTTTGCGTGATGCGCATTCTTGGCGCTCCAAAGCCCCTGTTATTCGCCGCGCTACGCCGCAATGGTTTATCTCTATGTCCAAAGATGGTCTGCGCGAAAAAGCGCTCGCCGCCATTGAAGGGACGACATTCTGGCCTGATCGCGGGCGTAACCGTATCGGCGCTATGGTGTCTGATCGGCCTGATTGGCTCATCTCTCGCCAGCGGAATTGGGGCGTACCGATTACGTTAATTGTTGGCCCAGACGGGCAGCTCCATACGGACCGCGCTGATGCCAATGACATTAATGCGCGCATCATCGCAGCGGTAGAAAAATCAGGTGTGGATGGTTGGTTTGATACACCGATTGAAGATTTTATGCTTGGTGATAATCCAGGCTGGAGCAAAGTTACAGACATTCTTGATGTTTGGTTCGATAGCGGCAGCACGCACGCATTTTGCCTCAAGCGCCGCGAAGATTTACCAGACCGCGCTAACCTTTATCTGGAAGGCTCTGACCAACATCGCGGGTGGTTCCAAAGCTCACTCCTTGAATCTTGCGCTGTTTACGACAAAGCGCCATTTGACGGCATATTAACGCACGGATTTGTCGTCGATGAAAAGGGATTAAAAATGTCAAAATCCCTTGGCAATACCATGAGCCCCGAAGACATTTCAAAACAACATGGCGCGGAAATTATGCGCATATGGGTGGCGTCATCCGATTGGGCTAATGATCTAAAAATCGGGAAAGAAATCATCCAAACTAATGTTGATGCTTATCGTAAGCTCCGCAATACGCTGCGCTATATGATCGGCGCGTTGGACGGTTATGACGCCGCGGATGAGGTGGAGTATGCCGATATGCCTGCGCTTGAGAAGTGGGTATTGCATAGGCTCTCTGAGATAACGGCAGAGCATGAAGCTCTTGTCAAAAACCATGACCATAAAAAGATTTTCAGTACATTATTTAATTTCTGCACAGTTGATCTATCGGCCTTTTATTTCGATATTCGCAAAGATGCGCTTTATTGCGATCCGCTGGGATCAACGCGCCGCCGCGCTTGCCGTATGGTGATTAATGAGGTGTTCCTGCGCCTAACCACATGGCTCGCGCCAATTATGTGCTTTACAATGGAAGAAGTCTGGCAAGCGCGCTTTGGCGCGGATGCGGGCTCTGTGCATTTGCAAGAATTTATGGCGGCTCCAGATGATTGGAAGAATGAGAGTGCTGCTGAGTTTAAGGCAATGATTGCTGTTCATAAAACAGCAATTTATGAATTCGCTGAAAAGTTACGAAAAGAAGGCATTATCGGCTCATCTTTAGAGTTCTTTGTAGAGATATCTCATCACCCTGAAACTCTTGAAGAGTTTGTAAAGGTGTGCGTTGTAAATGGAATTAGACCTTATAATGAATATGAAAACCCTTCTAACCCAAAAGATAATATTCCTGACCTCTTGGTCATTAGCGGGGTGGGTTATAAAAAGAATTCTAGTATGGAGGTTGGGGCAATACACTATTCTGGTTACTCTCTACTGGAAAATGCTCCTAAACCCACGGGAGCTATTGCTACGGATTGGAAAAAATGCGTACGCTCTTGGAAATATTTTAAACCGTCTGGCGATGAGGACATCACTCCGCGTGATGCTGTGGCGGTTGCGCAATTTGATGGGAATTAATGACTAAAGACTCTAGGGACATGCCCTAGGGTGGCGGCGGAAAAATTATAAACTTTCGCTTTCCTTGGTCTTGCGCCGAAGATATTTAATATCGGTTATTGCAGTGACCAATCCAAAGTTCCCCCTGCGTGAAACGGTACAATATCTGTTTCGGATAGAGTGAGCGTTTCGGGTACGTTTTGCGTAGTGCGCGTCAATGTTATCATACTGTCATTGGCAGGAAGGCCGTAAAATTTCGGACCAAATAATGACGCAAAGCCTTCAAGCTTATCCATAGCATTTTCTTCGTCAAAGACTTTGGCATAGGCTTCTATGGCGTGGGGTGCATTGAAAATTCCTGCGCAGCCGCAAGCGCTTTCTTTGGCGCTGATTGCGTGAGGGGCGGTGTCTGTTCCAAGGAAAAACCGCGGTAATCCAGAGGTGGCGGCTTTGCGCAGTGCAAGGCGGTGTGTTTCGCGCTTGGCAATCGGGAGGCAATATTTATGCGGGTTTATCCCGCCTTGAAAAATCGCGTTTCGGTTAAATTCAAGGTGATGAGGCGTAATCGTCGCAGCGATGTCCGCGCCTGAGCCCTGAACAAATTCCACGGCGTCAGATGTAGTGATATGTTCGAATACGACTTTTAACTCTGGCATATCGCGCAATAATGGCGTCATGATTTTTTCAATGAATACAGCTTCGCGGTCAAAAATATCAATTTGGCTATCGGTAACTTCGCCGTGCACGAGAAGCGGCATACCTGCCTTTTGCATGGCCTCTAAGACGGGATAGATGTTCTTTATATCTGTTACGCCGCGGGCTGAATTTGTTGTGGCATTTGCAGGGTATAGTTTGCACGCTGTAAAGACACCTTGGCTATGACCGTCAATAACCTCGCTGGGCGCAATATCATTTGTCAGGTAACATGTCATAAGCGTGGTGAAATTCAAAGCAGGGTCAGCGGCGGCCATGATGCGCTCACGGTAATCTCGGCCAGCTTGAACAGTTGTAATTGGCACAGCAAGGTTTGGCATAACAATCGCGCGGCCAAATTGACGGGCTGTGTAATTGGCGACATCTTGGAGCATAACTCCGTCGCGTAAATGCACATGCCAATCATCGGGGCGTATTAGTGTTAGGCTTTGGCTCATGTCTTATCTCAAATTTTCTGTCGTGTTAAAGTTAGTAAAACCTCATCGGTTTCGCTATAAATTTTTATCTGGGATGGGGTCCCTTTAAACCGTCGCGCCTTTTGCAAAGCGCTTATCATTTTCGTTTCAGCCTTAAGGTTAGGGCCAGCCTTACGGGTTGATGCCAAAGTGCCAATGGTTAGTTTATCGCCGCTTTGGCTATATTGTCCAAAGACGCGATTGCATCCGCCAAAGCCAAATATTTCGCCGTCATCTTTGAAGGTTATAGTTTGGCCAATATCCGTTTTGTTCTGCCGTGTAATTTTCCAGCTTGTCTGGGATAAAGTGCTGATTTCACGGTTTTTGTAAATGCCTGAAATAGCTTTTGCAGCACCCGCAAAGACGGCGACACGAATAAGAATGGGTATGGCTTGTAACATTGCCTAGCGTTGCCGATAAGGGTCGCCAAGCATCGTAGCAAGGTTACGGCTGTTTTCAGCCAAAGCAGCAACATCTATCGGAACCTTACTGGTGCATTGATTATGGCGACTTTGTTCTTGATAAAACCCAGCATTAAAAGCGCGGATGAATTGACTTTGCAGCTCAGGGTCGTCGGCGGCTTCGACTTTCATCATATCATTGGCAAAATTCCGCCATTTTTGGTCATCAAGTCCAAAGCATAAAGTGCGTAAAAAATGAATTTGCCCAAGGTTTTTGGACAAGGCTTCGGCAATATTAGTCATGCGTTGCATGTCCGTTTCCACACGTAATTCGGCCTCATTACGAGCTTGTTTCGCTTCGGCACGAAGTTCTTTTTCGGTTTTTGGCTTTGTCGGTGTGTCTATGTTGCTAGCTTCGAGACCGGTAGTGGCTTCAGCATCACCCTGTTGTGTTTGAAAAGCCTGAGGAATTTGGCCATAGCTGGCTCGGGGCGTAAAAGTAACGCTTATGAGCCCAATGGCGAGCGTGGTAACTATGGTGGCACGTTGTATCACAGGTCTAATTTAGGTATTTTTATC
>JBDVGI010000222.1:0-10477 GCA_039962885.1 Litorimonas sp.
ATAGATGTCGGGATTGGCTTTGGTAAAACGCAGGATGATAATCTGGCTTTGCTCGCGAATTTAGCACAGTTTAAAGACCTAGGATGCCGTATGTTAATGGGCGCTTCTCGCAAGAGTTTCATTGGACGCATAGACGGCAGCACAGCAGATGACCGCCTCGGCGGGTCCGTCGCTGCCGCGCTCTGGAGCGCTCAAGCAGGCGCGGATGTGCTACGCGTGCATGATGTTAGCGAAACGGTGCAAGCGATGAAAGTTTGGGAGGCGATAAGTGGTGGAGAATGACCTAGAAATTCTAAAGCGAATGTTTCAGATGAAAGTATCGAATGAGGTATCGAAAGATTTTATTCGTGAAAAAGAGTATTACCGAAATCGAGAATATGATTCAGAAAAGCTGATTTTGAATTCACTCTTATATGGAAATGCTGGTGCCTTATCTGTGATTTTAGCATTTCTTGGTACTCAAGCTGAGAAAACAAACTATTTT
This sequence comes from Litorimonas sp., assembly GCA_039962885.1. Lineage (GTDB taxonomy): Bacteria > Pseudomonadota > Alphaproteobacteria > Caulobacterales > Maricaulaceae > Litorimonas. The sequence continues at coordinate 485 of JBDVGI010000222.1, forward strand.
CATTCGGTTAAATATAGTCTTTTATTCTTAGGTGTAGGTTTGTTCTCTTCTTTTTGGGGATTAATTTTTTTAAATTCAGAATCTTCTCACCGAGTCTCTCAATATAATTATCTCAATACTAAACAAAATTATAAACGCTCGATTGATAAGATATCATCTGACCGGCAGTGGTTGATTTTAGCGGAAAAATTTAATGTTCCATTAGGGTATAATGATGAACAAACTGCGGATGCAATATTCAAACTTAAAGACCAAATAAATAAATGTGAACAAAAAATTATAAAGTGTACTGAGAATGCTAATCAACATAAAAGGTACGTAGCGAGAAGCTTAATAATCGCTTTTGTAAGCTTTGGTGTTGCATTAGTTCTTCAAGGAATTTCTTTATTTCTATGGGTTTAATAAATGACTGAAACAACAATCTCACGTGTCCTAATCATCGCTGGATCTGACTCTTCTGGAGGGGCGGGTATTCAAGCGGACATGAAATCTTGCGCGGCGTTTGGCGCTTATTCTATGAGCGCGATTACAGCTGTTACAGCGCAAAACACTGTTGGTGTGCAGCAGGTTGAAGTCATGCCTGCCGAACTTGTGCGTGCGCAAATCCGTAGCTGCTTGTCTGACATAGGCGCGGATGTGATCAAAATTGGGATGCTTGGGAATACGCAGATCATCGATGTGATTGCTGAGGAAATCGAAGACTCTGATGCATTTGTGATCCTAGACCCTGTCATGGTCGCGACATCTGGTGATAGCTTGCTCGGCGCCGAAGCGGTAGCGCATTTGAAAACGCGCTTGTTACCGCTCGCAGATTTGGTCACGCCCAACGTCCCCGAAGCTGAATTACTCACAGGGATAAAAATCGAAGATATTGATGATATGACCAAAGCAGGCGACGCGCTGCTGGAGATGAATGTTTATGCTGCGTTGATGAAAGGCGGCCATTTAACAGGTAAATCTATTTTTGATGTCTTAGTGTCAAAAGAGGGCGCGAACATTATGTCTGGGCCGCGTATTCACTCGCGCCATACCCACGGGACGGGCTGCACGCTCGCGAGCGCGATTGCCGCGAATATGGCACTCGGCGCGCCGCTCGAAGTTGCGGTTACTGCGGCGCGTGAATTTGTGTTTGAAGCAATACGTACCGCCCCGAAGCTCGGCGCAGGTAATGGCCCGCTTAATCACGGTTTGGCTTTGGGAGAAGATGAGACGGCAGGCGACAATAATGACACGTCGCCAGATGCAAACAATCCTTTCGCTGCGCTTAAAGGGTTGCGCTAACTGGATTGAGAGTTTGTCCTTATGAGCGGCTTTGAGCGCGCAATATTGTTGCAATACGCCATTTTAGCGAGGTGTTTTCAATATTTATTGCTCAGGCCAAGCCTTTAGGCCGAGGTCTGTTTTCGGGAATTGCTCGCTATGAGGCTTCAATCCGCGTTCAAGTCTTTTGATGGTTCATGTAATTTTTGCGTTGCTAAGGTTTTACGCTCTCGTCTTTTGTCGCCTAACCGTGTTATAATCATACCTGCGACTATGATAGCAAAGGCAAGAATAGTTCGCGCGCGAAATGGCTCATTTAAAAATATGATGCCCAATAAAATCGAGATCGGCGGCACGAAATAGTTGAGCTTAGCCAGCAAGCTTGGTCCCGTTAACTCTATGACGTGCAAATATAATATATTTGTCAATGCGGTGCTTAATACGGCGAGAGCAATCACGGCCCCTATCGCGGCAGGTGGCGCGGATAGGTTTGGCGGGCCAGTAAATAGCGCCGCAATGATAGCCAATGGTACAACGCCGATTAACATCATAGCCCCGCCATGAAGCGAAGGTGTTGACGGAGCGCGTTTGGCCGCAACCGTTGTGATTGCGTAAGAGGCCGCTGCACCTAATACCATAAGCTGCGCTTTCCAATCTTTGATGAGAGAGAAACTCAAATCATCGGGTAAGAACAAAAGCGTAATGCCAAGAAAGCCAATCCCAAAGCCAATGAACTTGGCCCATGTTAGGCGCTCATTGGCAAAGAAATGCGCGAGTATTATGGTTATGAGCGGCATGACACCAACCAAGATCGCGCTTAATCCGCTATCAATCGAAAGTTGTCCTGTTGCGACAAGCGTAAAGGGAAACAACATGCCTGTAAAACCAAGACCCGTGTACCAAACCCAACGAATATCGCGCAGCGCAGGTAGTTTTTGACCAATGATTTTTATATAAAGCGCTAGGAAAAGCGCGCCGATGATTAGGCGGTACGTTACCATCCAAAGCGGTGTTATATGCACAACGGCAACGCCAATCAGTGTGAACGCACTTCCCCATATTACGACTAATATGACGCAATATGTATAAAGGCGCAGCTGACTGACTGTATCGGCCTTTATAGGCTCTGGCATTGGAGACTCGGATATGTGTGTGACATGCGCAGCCCATGACAAGACAGGTGGCGGGGGTCAAGTCGATTTTCTCTTATATTTCTACGCTTTTGCGTATTTTATCTGCGCCTCACGCAAACTGTTATTTGCAAAACCTGTATTGGCTCGGCACAGTAAAGAAAAGGATGTAGCTATGATGAGATATTTGAGCAGTTTTGTTTTGGTGAGTGCAGCCTTTGTTGCGGGCTGTAATATATCACCCGCTTCGGCGCAAAGTGATGCCGAAACAAAGTCCGAGGCTCAAGCTTTGGCAAATACAGAAAAAATGACGGCAGAGGCCTTAACGGCTCTCATCAAAAAATTTGATGAAGATGCATTAGTTCAGGGCAATGCAGTACAGTTTACCTTGCAAGAACGCGATTTACTTTTGGTCTATGATGAGAGTGCGGATCGTATGCGCGTTATAACACCAATTGGAAATGCAGCGCTAGCAAATGAAGAGCTTATGGCGCGCATGCTCCAAGCTAATTATGATGCAGTTTTAGACGCGCGATATGCGGTGGCCAATGATTTGATATGGGCCGTGTATATTCATAAACTTAGTACCGCGGCCCAAGATGATTTCCTCTCAGGTGTTGCCCAAGTGGTGACAGCCGCGGAGACCTTCGGGACAAGCTTTACCTCTGGCGCGATGGTCTTTGGCGGCGGAGATACAAGCGGCATCCATGAAGACTTGCTTAAGCAACTCGAAGAGGCTGCAGAAGAAGACGCTAAAGGTACGGGGATATAGGCTGTCCTTTAGGCGTATAGTCTTGTAAAATCTCTCATTAAGAGGGGCTGTTAGCTAAGAACTTTAGCGAATATGATTTTGCTTCATCCTTAGACATAAGAAATTCAACCGTTTGCCCGAAACTTGTGGTTAGCGAAGGCTGCGCTATCACCGTTTCAACTCCGTTGCTCATGTTAATGATGGATACATGAATCGTGAGACTTTCATCGGGTGTTTGCACTGACCCTTTCTGTGTTCTAATTTTTATCCATAATCCATCATGAGCCATAAGGTCGGAAATTGAGCTATCTGAATTTTTAGAAATTTCAGCCGCATTAGATCCATCTGCCTGCATAATCACTGTCGATCCGTAATCTAGTATAATATCTGTATTAAATGTACGGGTTCGTGTTCCGTCACCTTGAGGTTCAATAAATTCGCCTTGTAAATTTAACTGATAATCTTCGGCCGAGGCAGCTGGGATAAATGCTATAGAGGCTGTGAGAATAGTTATAAGACTGGCAAGGGCAGTTTTTGGTTTTTGAGTTATAAATTTTTTCATACGCATAATCATAGTCCTAAGGGGTAAAGAGGATGCGCTTGATTGGGAGGGTGAAAGGTAATTATGAATTAAAGACCGAACAAGATCACTTACGCTGCGGCTTTCCATTTCCGCCTGACGGGCGAGTTTTTGTTTCGTTTCATAGGATATACGCACTTCCAAAGTCTCTGATTTTTTCAAAGTTTTTTTCTTCGGAGGTGTCTTTTGTAAGTTTTCCTGTTTAGGTCTAATCATAAGTTGCTTCCGTAACACATGCCTATCAAGCACAGCCTTAACCTGCAACCGATTCGAATAATGTCTCAACTAAGATACTGTCGGGACATTGGCAAAATGCCGTGGTTTCGTGTCGGGACAGATTGAGATGAGCTTGACCCTGTTTTTAACGATGTTTTTAACAGTGTCGTGTTCTTGTCGTGGTCGCATAGATATTTTGGTTATATTGAAATATGTGGTTTTATGAAGGAGCTTTGCTATGTCCGTGACTATTGATCGTGATGTTTTGCGTGTTGCGCGTGACAAATATTTATGGACGCAAGAAGATTTGGCCGCAGCGTCGGGCCTAAGTGTGCGAACGATTCAACGAATTGAAGCGCGAGGCAAATGCTCTAAAGATAGTTTGCAGGCTTTATTGGCTGCGCTTGATATTATGGCTGTTGATATTGTTTTGAATGAAACAGTTCTTGATGAGAGCAAGAACTGTTTGAGACGCAAATGGATTCTCGGCCCAGCTCTGGGGTCTGTTGGTGGTTTAACCGGATGTTTTATAGCAAGCCTATCTCTTACACGTAATATTCGCGCGGGACAGATTGAGATGAGCTTGGCTTTGTCCTTAACGGTTTTTTTGACGGTAGCTACGATCTATTCAGTCTGTTTTCCTGCTTTTATGACCTATTACTATAAAAACAAGCCGCGCAAAACTTGCGCAGTGCCTAGGGAGTTCATTGGGCGTAAAAGCTCCAAGCTTTAACGGCTGTGCTTACGCCTTAAACGGGTCACGCATCAAGATGACATCTTCGCGCTCTGGCGAGGTTGAAACCATAGACACTGGACAGCCAATAAGCTCTTCAACGCGGCGGACATATTTTACTGCTTCGGCAGGCAGGTCAGCCCAAGAACGCGCCCCGCGTGTAGAGCCTTGCCATCCCGGCATGCTCTCATAAATGGGTTCGACGGCGGCTTGGTTGGACGCACCAGCGGGCAGGCGGCGTAAGATTTTCCCGCCTAATTTATAGCCCGTGCATATATTCAATTCCGCTAGGCCGTCTAAAACATCAAGTTTGGTTAGGGCAATGCCTGTAATGCCGCCTGTGGTAATGGCTTGTTTAACCATCACGGCGTCAAACCACCCGCAGCGTCTCTGGCGGCCCGTGACAGTGCCAAATTCATGACCCCGTTCGCCAAGCCGTTGCCCGATAGCATCGTCAAGTTCTGTTGGGAAGGGGCCTTCGCCCACGCGCGTTGTATAGGCTTTGGTGATGCCCAATATATAATTCAGAGCATTTGGTCCCATGCCGCTACCTGCCGCAGCTTGTCCAGCTATTGTGTTAGAGCTTGTGACAAATGGGTAAGTGCCATGATCAATATCAAGCATAGCGCCTTGTGCACCTTCAAATAAAATTCGTTTATCTGCGCGCTGGGCCTCGTCAAGTGCATGCCAGACGGGGGCTATAAAAGGCAAGATCTTCGGAGCGACTTCTAACAATTTGGCATGTAAATCACTTGCTGCTGTTTCTGGCTGACCAAGACCGCGGCGCAGAGCATTATGGTGGTGCAGCAAATTTTCTACGCGTTCGAGCAAATGGTCTTCATCGGCCAAATCACAAACACGAATAGCACGGCGAGCGACTTTGTCTTCATAGGCTGGACCAATACCGCGTTTGGTTGTCCCAATTTTCACGCCATCAGCGCGGTTTTCACGTATGCCGTCAAGCTCTGAATGAATAGGCAAGATTAGGGCCGCTGATTCTGAAATCAATAAATTGTCTGGGTTGACCGATACACCTTGGCTTTTAATCCGTGCGACTTCATCTAAAAATGCCCAAGGGTCAAGGACGACGCCGTTCCCTATGACCGATAATTTACCGCCGCGAACAATTCCGCTTGGCAAGAGGGAGAGCTTGTAAACCTCGCCATTTACAACAAGGGTATGTCCAGCATTGTGTCCCCCTTGGAAACGAACGACAACATCGGCGCGGCTAGAAAGCCAATCGACGATTTTCCCTTTACCTTCATCGCCCCATTGGGACCCAACAACTACGACATTAGCCATGACACTACCTCATAATAAAGGCGCGAATGGTATAACCAACGCGCCTAAAGAATCTCGTTCTCCGACTTTTTCATGTCATAGCGGAGTTCATTAAAGAACGCGAATCGAAAAAGAGGGTTATCTACAAGGAAAGTTAAAGAAGTGAAATCTATCTAAAACTTACGCGAGGAAATCCCCAGCTAGAGGCTGGGGAGGAATTTTATAAGCAAACCACATCTACGATTTTGACTTGCTCAATAGCTTTGATTTTTTCGCATACTTCGAGGTTAGGGGTGTCATCAATTGATACAAGGCAGACGGCTTCGCCGCCTTGCTTCATTCGGCCCATAGAGAATGTTGCGATATTGATTTGTGCATCTCCTAAGAGATTGCCTAGCTTTCCGATAAAACCCGGTCTGTCATCATTGCGAATATAGAGCATGTTCTTTGAGAAGGCTGCATCCATAGACACACCAAATAGACGCACAATTCGAGGCTCACCGCGATAGATGGTTCCGGTAATCGCATATTTACGCTCTTTTGTTTCAACAGTCAGGCGAATGAGACTTTCGGCGCGTTCTGCGTGTTCGACATAACTTTCAGTCAAATCGATTCCGCGTTCTTTCGCCAGAACGGGAGCCGAAACCATATTGACATCAGGCATGGCGGATTTCAGTAAGCCAGCCAAGGCGCCTGCTGTCATCGGTTTAGTATTTAATTGTGTGATTGTGCCTTTAAATGTGAGTTCAACCGTTTTGACAGGGGAATGTAAAAGTTGACCCATCAACGTCCCAAGCTTATCCGCCAGTTCAACCCAAGGCTTAAGGCGCGGGGCTTCTTCGGCAGAAATGCTAGGTGTGTTCAGCGCATTAGACACCGCGCCAGTCAGCAAGTAATCGGACATTTGTTCGGCAACTTGAACAGCAACATTTTCTTGAGCCTCAAGCGTTGAGGCCCCGAGATGCGGAGTTGCAATAAAATTGGGTGTTCCGAATAAAGGGTGAGACTTGGCGGGTTCAACGGCAAAAACATCTAATGCTGCCGCACGTACATGACCTGCATCAAGGGCATCCTTCAAGGCGTCTTCATCAACCAATCCGCCGCGCGCGCAATTTACAATGATGACGCCTTTTTTGGTCATTCCCAGACGCTCACGCGATACGATATTTTTTGTGCTTTCGACTAAAGGTGTGTGCAGAGTAATGGTATCGGCGCGCTGAAATAATGCGTTCAATTCGACCTTTTCTACACCGAGTTTGATGGCACGTTCTTCGGTTAAGTAGGGGTCAAAGGCGATAACTTTCATCTTAAGGCCAAGCGCGCGCTCGGCAACAAGGGCACCAATATTTCCGCAACCTATCAAGCCAAGCGTTTTATGGAATAACTCTATGCCTTTGAAGTCTGACTTTGGCCACTCCCCATTTTGAGTTCGCGTAGAAGCGGCAGGGATTTGCCGAGCAGCGCTAAAGAGCATTGCAATTGCGTGTTCTGCCGTCGTGATGGCATTCCCAAAAGGGGTGTTCATGACAACAATGCCGCGGTCAGTTGCAGCAGGGATGTCGACATTATCAACTCCGATTCCCGCTCGGCCAATGACTTTAAGGGCTTTGGCGGCTGTAATGATTTCGGCGTCTGGGCGCGTTGAAGAGCGCACGGCAAGTCCATCATAGTCTGGAATGATTTTGATAAGCTCATCTTTGGATAAGCCCGTAATGACGTCAACATCTACGCCGCGGTTTTTAAAGACCTGCACGGCCGCATTTGACATTTTGTCAGCAATAAGAACTTTAGGCATGATTATAACTCCGCAATTTTAGTGGCAAAGGCCCAATCAAGCCAAGGCGTTAAGGTCTCTAGGTCTGATTTTTCGATAAGGCCTGACGCCCAAATACGAAATCCGGCAGGAGCAGTTTTATAGGAACCAAAGTCCAAGGCGACATTTTCATCACCAAGCAATGCGACAATGGATTTGGCAAAGTTAGCTTGTGCAGGTTTGTCCAAAGCTGTGATGCGCGGATCAATAATCTTCATACAAACGCCAGTGTTGGAGCGTTCTTCTACTTTTTCAGCTAAGTTAGCAATCCAAGGAGTGCGATCTATCCAATCAAATAAGACCTGCGCATTGGCGTTGGCACGGTTACGCATGAACTCATGGCCACCTTGACTTTGTACCCACTTTAATGCGTCCAAGTGATCTTCTACGCAGAGCAAAGATGGCGTGTTTATAGTCGCACCTTTAAACAAGGCTTCATTGAGCGTATTTGTGCCGTCCCCATTTGGGCTTGTCATACGGAATATCTTAGGTAATGGCCAAGGCGGCGTGTAGGTCTCGAGGCGCTTTACCGCGCGCGGGGATAAGATAAGCATACCATGTGCCGCTTCGCCGCCCATGTTTTTCTGCCAGCTATAAGTCGTGACGTCCAATTTAGGCCAGTCTAATGTTTGTGCAAATACCGCAGATGTTGCGTCGCAAATGGTCAGGCCTTCGCGGTCTTCGGGGATGAAATCAGCATTTGGAATACGCACGCCAGAAGTTGTTCCGTTCCAAGTGAACACAATATCGCGGTCACCTGTGTAATCATGCAGCGGCGGGAGGTGCCCGTAATCGGCGCTTAAAATGCGTAGATCTTTGAGAGGTAACTGTGTTTTGGCATCAGTAATCCATGCATTACCAAAATTTTCCCATGCAGCAACATCAACACCGCGAGGGCCAAGTAGCGACCACATCGCCATTTCTACAGCGCCAGTATCGGAGGCAGGAACAATCGCGATACGGTAATCGGCCGGGATAGATAAAACCTCCCGGGTAAGGTCTATGAGCTCTTTTAATTTGGATTTTCCAAGCGCGGATCGGTGAGAACGGCCAAGGGCTGCGTCTTTAAGAACATCTAGTGTCCAACCTGGGCGTTTTTTAGTGGGACCCGCACTAAAGCGGGGGTCGACAGGCCGAGCTGTCGGTTTGGTGGCTATTGCCATGATATGTCTCCATCACCTGCGTTTTTGTACAGATGTCAAAGTGCGCTCCAGTGGGGGAGCGTGACCCACGAGCTCGATAGTCAGAAGATGTGGATGAGTCAATATGTTTACAGGACAAATGTGAAACGTGAATGCAAAGCAATGCCTACACTGACAGTAACTGTAAAATCAGTAAAATTATAACAATAAGTGATTGCCCTGTTCTATTCCCATTTATAGGGTGCACCAAGAAGTTGCGTGTAAAGGGTGAAATATGTACCGAATTTTTTGGATATATATACGGACTATATTAATTCTGGTGCTTATGAATTCCGGGACATTACAGGCCTATGCGCAGAATATTGATGATTATTTATCAGTATCACCGATTGAGAGTTGGGTCGAAGCACAAACCATTCCTGATAGTCCTTTCGCTCTAAGTGAAGATCAAAAGTTGTCTTATAAACTTTTAAGTTACCAAACCAAAATATCGAAATCCGATAGACGATCATATAGACGCCTTGTCATGGACTTGCAAAATGCCAGTGCAGTTGAAGACGAGGGTACGATTACTATTGATTTTGACCCGAGTTATAAAAAGGTCAAAATTCACCATATTCGAGTTATAAATTCGGATGGTGAGCGCGACGTTCTTAAGTTAACTGGTGGTGAATTGTTCAGAACTGAAACGGATAGAGATAAGCTTTTATATGACGGAACTTTGCAATTTAGTTTTGCTATAAAAGGGCTAAGGGTCGGTGACAGGCTTGATTATGCTTACACGGCTTATGGGAAAAACCCAGCTTACGGCGAAGGGTATTTCTCAAGACATTGGCAAGCTTATTCAACGCCAACGCAGTTTTTACACTACCGTGCTGTGATTGCAGCAGATATGCCCATACACACAAAAGCCCATGTCGATGCGGCTGAACCAATTAAAACACAAAAAAATGGGTATACTATTTTAACAACAAGCTTGCGCGATGTGAAAGGATTATCGGCCATTGATGACCGCCCGTCCTGGCATTACGCTTATCCTGCATATGAAATATCAAGTTATAATAATTGGGCAGATGTTGGAAATCAT
>JBDVGI010000223.1:0-3575 GCA_039962885.1 Litorimonas sp.
TTCCTAAAAGTTATTGATGATAAACTCGATGCACTGCACGACGAAGATGATAATATAGGGTTTATCGCTTAATGACTAAGATGACGACTTCTATCCGAAATAAGATAATTGGAATCGGTAGTTATCTACCTGAGCGCGTGCTTCGAAACGCAGAACTTGCCGAAATGGTTGATACATCCGACGAATGGATCAAAGAGCGTACGGGCATCAGTCAACGTCATATTGCGGCGGAGGGTCAAAAGACCTCTGATCTTGGCTACCGCGCGGCTATGGCGGCGTTAGACGATGCCAATCTTGAGGCGAATGATATAGATTTAATTGTTGTCGCGACATCAACACCTGATCTGACATTTCCTTCAACTGCGACAATCATTCAAGAGCGGTTGGGTATGAATCACGGCGCAGCCTTTGATATACAAGCTGTGTGTAGTGGCTTTATATACGGTATGAATGTGGTTGATGCGATGATGCGCGCAGGTAACGCAAAGCGGGCTATGCTTATCGGCGCTGAGACATTCTCGCGAATTTTAGATTGGGAAGACCGCGGGACATGTGTTTTATTTGGCGATGGGGCAGGAGCAGTTATTCTTGAAGCCACGTATGACGCAGAGGATACGGCGTCCGGTGTATTGCATAGCTATGTTCGGTCTGATGGGCGTTACAGGGATATGCTATATGTTGATGGCGGACCATCTGCGACCCAAACTGTCGGACATTTACGCATGCAAGGGAATGCTGTGTTTAAACATGCAGTGACTGAAATCGCAAATGTCATGCGTGATTGTGCCGAGCAATCATCTGTACCCATTGAAGACATAGATTGGTTTGTTCCGCACCAAGCGAATCAACGTATATTAAACGCTGTGGCGAAAAAGTTAAAAATCGCACCTGAAAGTGTCATTTCAACTGTTGAAAAACATGCGAACACCTCTGCGGCCTCTGTCCCGCTCGCGATGAATGTGGCAATTAAAGATGGACGTATAAAACCAGGTGACTTGGTCATGCTTGAGGCCTTTGGCGGAGGTTTCACTTGGGGGGCTGCATTATTGCGGTATTGACTCGAAACGCAAAATGCTAAATGTAATTTAACACTTGCCAGACAAGGCGAGAATTTGCTTAATAGGGCGCATATGAGCAACGCAATGGATAATACGGGGACAGTTACACGCGCAGACTTGGCGGAAGCCTTGTATCTTGAGATAGGTTTGTCGCGTACTGATAGTTCCCAACTTGTTGAGTCTTTAATTGACCATGTGAGCAAAGCTTTGGAAAAAGGCGAGCATGTCAAACTTGCCGGATTTGGAACATTTTCTTTACGTGATAAAAGTGAACGTATAGGCCGCAACCCAAAAACAGGCGAAGAAGTCCCTATAACTAAGCGCCGTGTGCTAGTTTTTAAACCCTCACAAGTGCTTCGTGAGCGCGTGGATTCGTCATTAAGCCCTAAATGATGTTAAAGTCTGATTCGTTACTCTCGTTAGCGTAGGGAATTTTATGCAAACAAAAACAACACGCGCTTTTCGAACCATTAGTGAAGCTAGTGACGAATTGGATTTGCAACCTCATGTGTTACGGTTTTGGGAGTCAAAGTTCCCGCAAATCAAACCAATTAAGCGCGGCGGCGGCCGCAGATTTTACCGCCCAGATGACATTGAATTTCTACGGGGCATAAAAACTCTTCTTCATGATGAAAAGCATCCGATTAAGGATGTCCAAAAGCTTATCCGTGTGAAGGGTGCCACCCGCATTAGTGAGCTTGGTCGTTCGGTTGAAAAAGCGGCTAAGGATCGCGATCTATCAGATACTGATTTAGTGCCTAAGCGCATCCGGAAAAGTTCGCCCAAAAAACCGAAACCTCAAGCCAAGGGCAAAGAACAGCCTGCGCCTTTACAAGCCATTATACCTGAAGCTCAGCTGCAGACACAACCTGTTGTCCAACCTGTCCCTATCGCTGAAATTCCAGCCACTGAAATTCCAACGCAGACCGCTTTGACGGCGCAAGAGCGGACTAATCTGGAAGACGCTTTAACGAGGCTCAAGGCGTTGCGTGCGCAGTGGGCGGCTTTCAAATCAGCAGCCCCCATAGATGCCGCCTCAATAGATTGAGCAATAGGCTGGGCAATAGATGAGCCAGAGACGTTTAAATTGATAAACTTTTATTGCGCCGCCGCCATGAGCAGACTATAGAGCGAGCCGTAAATTATGTCGGAGTGTAGCGCAGTCTGGTAGCGCACTAAGCTGGGGGCTTAGGGGTCGTAGGTTCGAATCCTATCACTCCGACCATTATTTATATGTTTGATGGCAATATGCCACATCTTGCCTGTGTGTTTGAGGCTTTATATACACCCTATGACTAACCTATCGCATAATCACAATGACCATAAAGCGGTGACGCTTTGGCTTTTATTCATGATGGGCTTGGTGACGCTTATGATTGTTATAGGCGGAGCGACGCGGCTAACCAATTCTGGGCTGTCTATCACAGAGTGGGCGCCAATTCGCGGTGCGTTACCGCCCTTATCGGATGCCGCGTGGTTGTCTGAATTTGAGAAGTATCAGCAAATCCCTGAGTTTTCCGAAGAACATCCAGATATGGAGTTAAGCGGTTTTAAGTTTATATATTTTTGGGAGTGGAGTCACAGGCAACTCGGCCGCTTTATTGGTCTTGCTTATGCGCTTCCATTTTTCATTTTTTTACTTCGAGGCAAATTGCCCAAAGGGCACAGGCTCAAATATTTTGCTATTATGCTTTTAATTGGACTGCAGGGCGTGATTGGTTGGTGGATGGTCCATAGCGGCCTACAAGAGGGTATGGTTGATGTGAGTCAATACCGCTTAGCTACGCATTTGGGTTTAGCCTTTATAATTCTCGGATCCTGTTATTGGCTCATGAAACGCACGCAGCAAAATTTCGCAAAACAAGATGAGGGACGTGTGTTTAAGAAACGCACGACATGGCTAGGCGTTCTGGTCTATCTGCAAATTATCGCAGGGGCTTTTGTGGCAGGAACAAAGTCAGGAAAAACCTATAATGAATGGCCATTAATGGACGGGGATATTGTCCCGTCTGGGTATTTTGCACAAAATCCCGCGTGGAAAAATATTTTCGAAAATGCTGCGGCGATACAGTTTAATCACAGAACGCTAGCCTACATTATCTTGGTGCTTTCTATTTGGGTTTTCATAAGTGCTAAAACTCGTGCCCCGCATCTGCGCGCTATTGCGGGTGGTATGCTCGGTATTTTATTGTGGCAAGTCATGCTTGGAATATGGACATTGCTAGCAGTTGCGCCGTTAACGCTGTCACTCTTGCATCAATTCTCGTCAATATTGGTATTTATTGTGGCCATAGGTATGGCGTGGGCGGCGCGATACCGTAAGGTGTCTTGAAACCATGTTGCTTTATATGGTATTATAATACCGTTTTTTTAAATCATTGTTTTTAAACGATACTTTAGCCACTTCTGAGAATTTAAGTTATTGACCTGTTATGCGCAGGGGATTAGAAGACTCCAAGCTTACACATGATGCGATCTGCATGTTTTATGTAGATTGGATGTGTGTTTTATTTCGAG
>JBDVGI010000224.1:0-11132 GCA_039962885.1 Litorimonas sp.
ACATAAAACACAGTCCAAATTTTATACACATATGATTACAGGAATATCGAAACACGATATACAGTTTTACTTATGGTTCTTAAATCCTACATTATCCCGCATATTGCTGAAAAACGGCTCAGCCAAAAACGACTCGATGCAAGCCGCGTTAAATTCGAAACTCACCGCAAAAAATCGGGCGCAGAACACGTCGTGGAGTTTTTCCATGACCCAACTGATCCGTACTCACAGCTACTGTCTAAAGTTTTACCAGAATTTCAGAAGCTCTATGATGTCAAACTCGTCACACATATTGTTAGCCCTCCCGATGATCAAGCTGCCCCGCAAAGAGCTAAGTTAGCCGCATATGCAAAGCTAGACGCTATGCGCCTAGCGAGCAAAGCCAAAATTGATTTCAAACTTGAAGCCACCTTTTCCACGGCAAACACAGTTCACGGAGATGAGCGCCGCAAAGCGCTTGGGCATTATAATGGCGCGATGCTGTATTACGGCGCAGAATGGTATTGGGGTTTAGACCGTCTGCATTACCTTGAGTCTCGCCTAACAACACTGGGTTTACGCTGCACAAATACAAAACAAAATTATATTTACGAACCCGCGATTTCACCGATAGGCTCTGGTAAAGTTAAGGCGCAAATAAATTGGTATTTATCTTTTCGTTCGCCTTATACTGCTATCGTAACACCTAAGGTCAAAGCTCTCGCTAATGCTTACGGAGCAGATTTAGTGTTAAGACCTGTCTTGCCTATGGTCATGCGCGGCCTCGCTGTACCGACCCTCAAAAAAAACTATATCCCGTTTGATGCTGCCCGCGAAGCTAGGCGCATGAATGTGCCATTTGGAAAAATTTGCGACCCCATTGGCCGACCCGTGGAGATGGCTTACTCGCTAATGGCGTGGGCGCAAGAACATGGAAAAGCTTATGACTACGCGCAAAGTTGGTTATCAGCCGTTTGGTCTGAAGGTGTAAATGCCGGTACCCACGCAGGGCTTCGTATCATCATAGAGCGTGCCGGGTTAGATTGGGCAGATGCGAAACGCATTTTGGGTAATGATGACTGGCGAGAGAGCGTTGCGGACAATCAATCCGAAATGATGAGCTATGGCATATGGGGCGTACCAAGTTTTCGTGTTGGCGACACAATTACATGGGGGCAAGATCGTCTTTGGGTTATTGAAGACACTTTGCGAAAGCTAAGACAGTAGGCGTAGACACTCAGGCACAATGTTTTCTCAACAAAATCTTGTCATTTCAACGCAGTTCGCTAGGTTTGAGTTATGTCCGATGCTCTCACACACGCCCGCAAGGTTATAGATACAGAAATTTCAGGCTTAACCGCCTTATCCGAAGCTCTGGATGAAAATTTCACAAAAGCTGTTAAAACTATACTCGCCGCCCAAAACTACCTTATCATTGTCGGCGTTGGAAAGACGGGAAATATCGGCCAAAAAATTGCCGCCAGTTTTGCCTCTACAGGCACCCCAAGCTTCTTCATGCATCCAACTGAGGCCAGCCACGGTGATCTTGGTATGGTGACAGATCAAAGTGTTATCTTAGCAATCTCGAATTCTGGTGAAAGCCAAGAACTGCGCGATGTTTTACAATATACACGGCGCAATAATATTCCTGTCATAGCGATTACAAAAAACCCGGGTTCAACATTAGCCAAGTTCAGCCAAATCGTTTTGCGCTTACCTGATGCCCCCGAAGCTTGCCCGAATGGTATTGCGCCGACTACCTCAACAACCAATACACTAGCAATGGGCGACGCGCTTGTTGTTGCAACAATGGTAGAGCGCGAGTTTACGCTTGAAGATTTTGGCAAACGTCATCCCGGCGGGAAGATTGGCCTAGGTTTGCAGTCTGTCGATGATTGGTTATCCATGCATCCCAAGAACATTCCTGCTGTCAAAATGAATAGTCCTATGGATGAAACCATATCTGTCATTTCAAAAGGCGCGCAAGGCTGCGCGGCGGTTATGGACGAAGATAAAATGATCGGCATCATCACGGACGGGGACCTACGCCGCGCGATGGATGAACGATTTTTCGAAAAAACCGCCAAAGACATTATGACGAACTCACCTCTCACACTCGATAAGTCTATGCCCATATCCCAAGTCATTGAAATATTCACGCAAGCCCGTATCAGTAATGCTTTTGTCGTTGAAAACGAGCGCCCTCTAGGCGTTATAGATATGAAAAGCCTACTTGCAGGCGGGTATCTTTAAGCATGCTAATCGTTGTTCCAGCAAGGCATGCCTCCACACGTTTTCCTGCAAAGCCTTTGGCAGATATTTGCGGGATCAGTATGGTGCGTAGAACCGCGAAAATCGCCCAAACCGCTGCCCGTGAATTAGGTTGCGCGTATGTTGTTGCAACAGATCATCATGATATTACCGCCCATTGCAACGCTCATGATATTCCTGTTATTATGACAGATAGCGATCTTGCCTCTGGAAGTGACCGCGCATTAGCCGCTGCGCAAGACTTTAAACCCGAAGCTGACTTTATTATAAATCTACAGGGCGATGCTCCTTTTACCCCTCCGCAGCACATTGTCTCTATCGCGGGCGTCCTTAGAGCGGGAGCAAATGTCGCCACGCCTTATATCCGCCTATCGTGGAAAGCTTTGGATGATTTGCGGCGCAACAAAGACACCACTCCGTTTTCTGGAACGACGCTTATCATAGGAAAAAATGACGGAGATGAAAGCGGCCTAGGTAAAGATGGTAGACCTAAAGGCGAGACTATAACCAATAAAGCGATTTGGTTCTCGAAGGCCATCATTCCCGCTATTCGTAACGAAGGCGTTTTGCGTAAAGCCTCTAACATATCCCCTATTTGCCGCCATATTGGTCTGTATGGCTACCGCCGCGAAGCCTTAGAACAATTCGTATCTTGGCCGCCAAGCCCTTACGAAACGCTTGAGGGGTTAGAGCAATTACGATTTTTAGAAAACGGCATCACCATAGATTGCGTCGAAGTCACTGCACCCAAAATTGAAAGCTCTGGCATTGATAGCCCCGAAGACTTAGCACGCGCAGAAATTCTTATCGCACAACATGGCGACCCATTTGTGGATATAGGCGCGTGAGTCTGATCTATATTGTTCGCCACGGCAATACCTTTGACACAGGCGATATTATACGCCGTGTTGGCGGAAGGACGGATTTACCTCTCTCCGTATCTGGTCAAATTCAAGCCCAAAAACTTGCCGCGCATTTTAAAAACTTAAACTTTGTGAATGCCTATGCCTCAAAATTGAAACGGCAAGTAGACACAGCTAATGCGATATTAAACGCGCAAAGCCAGAGCTGCAAGCTTGAAACGTTAGAGTTCCTAAAAGAAATTGATTACGGCCCTGATGAAAATAAAGCTGAAAACGATGTGATAGCTCGCATTGGCTCTACTGCGATGGCAAATTGGGATAAAAATGCCGTCCCGCCGCAAGGTTGGAATGTTGACCCGCGCGCCATTCAGGATAAATGGGGCCATTTTTTTGACTCCCACAAAATCAATAACCTTCCCCCAAAAGGTCCAACCCTGATTGTCACAAGCAATGGTATAGCCCGTTTTATTCTGGATGTAACAGAGCATAAGACCAATATACCGCGCAAATTACGGACAGGCTCTTACGGAATTGTTGATGTTCAAAAAAACACACCGCGAATCCTATCATGGGATGTGCGGCCAGATTAAAATCATCCACAACACTTTCGCAAAACTGTGCAAAACAAGACATCAATGTTTTGCCTAAACATATAGGCTGACTCGACAAAACAAAGTGTTCGCCTTATGTTCTTATGCGTTAGGACAAATCATGCACACTCATCCACATTCAATTCGTAGTTTGTATATAGATTTCGATGCATTTTTCGCCAATGTTGAAAAACAAATCGAGCCATCTATTCGCATGCGCCCCGTTGGTGTTACGGCTTTAGATTCAGATTATTCCGCTCTTATCACCCGGTGTTATATGGCAAAACGTGCAGGCATAAAACGCGGTATGCGCGTATATGAAGCGCGTGAAATATGTCCCGACATAGCAATACGCGTAGCGAGGCCTGACATATATGTCGATTTCAACCATCGTATTGCACAGCAAATTAATCAACATGTTCCGATCAAGAAAATTTGGTCTATTGATGAAATGGAGTGCGAGTTAATTGGGCGTGAGCGCGCACGAGCCCAAGATATTGCCTTATCAATCCAAGAAAGTTTACGCGTCCACATAGGCCCATTTGTAACGCCCTCCATTGGACTTGCCCCTAATCAATTTCTGGCAAAAATTGCTGCCGAAATAGAAAAACCCAATGGGTTTGTAACCTTAAGGCTAGAAGACCTTCCTGGCCCACTCTTTAAGCTTAAACTCACGGATTTACCTGGCATTTCGACGAATATGGAGGCTCGGTTAAATGCAGCAGGCGTACAAAGCGTGGAAGGTTTTTGGCAGATATCACCAAAACATGCCCGTTCGATATGGGGCAGTGTTGAGGGGGAACGCATGTGGGCGCAACTGCGGGGTCATTATATAGAAAAGCCTCCAACCAAACGTGCAATGTTTGGCCACAGCCGTGTGTTATCTGGAGACTTTAAACATCCCAGCAAAGCCCTTGAATGCTTAAGGCTTTTAACTGTGAAAGCCGCCAACCGCATGCGACGTGAAGAATTTACAGCTTCGGGTTTGGCTGTTTCCTTTAAAGTTCAACCGCGCGGCCAGAGTAAATCTTATCGTTGGTCCGGCCACAAAAAATTTGCTCCGTGCCGCGACGACCATACGCTGCTGTGCCATATGCATAACGTGTTTCAGCATGGAATCATCAAAACCCAACCTTGGCGGCTGCGTCATGTGTCTATTAACCTGTATGATATAGCAAAGCCGACTGAACGCGGGCGCGATTTGTTCGAAGATAGCTCCCAACAAATGTGGGAAACTTTATCCGATGTTATGGATGGTTTTAACCGGAAACATGGCGGTGCATTTATCCACCTAGGCGCTCGCCCAAAAATTCCGGGCGGTTATGCTGGCGCAAAGATTGCCTTTGGAAGAATACCCGACAAAGAAGATTTTTTCTAAGACATCCTATAACATTACATTCCGTTATACTTTGAGAAAGTTATACATATACAAAAAACTAGGTAAATATCTGTTTTAAAACATAAATCATGTTAACACGACCTAAGGCAATCAACGCAAATGAAGATATTTATTTGTGTTTATAACTTCCCTGTTCATCATCTTTATGCAACGTAAAGATAAATTTGGAGGGTATTCTTTGGCATCTCACGACTTTGAACTCATAGCTTTTAATTCTACGCGCGAAATCGGCCTATTCGAAGGTGACGCCGCAACGCAGGTTAAGCATGTGAAATCCGCCATCGAGACGCGCTTAGACAATTTGATTCCTTGTGCGCAAACTTGGCCCATGCGCTTGCACGCAGCGCAGAGATATGCCCTGCTCTCTCCTGGTAAAAGGTTTCGTCCTTTGCTTTGCATATTCATTGCCAAAGGCGGCGGTTGCGAAATCGGCGCGCAAATGACCGCCGCGATTGACACGGCTTGTGTTGCAGAGATGGTTCACGCAGCCTCACTTATATTAGATGATTTGCCTTGCATGGATAATGCAAGCTTGCGCCGCGGACAACCAACGGCTCATATAGCCTTTGATGAAAGCACGGCTATTTTATCTGCGACTGCGCTTTTAAACGGCGGTTTTGGGGTCATAGCCCAACTACAAAGCGTTAGTCCGCAGCAGCGGGTTGAGATGATCGATTTATTATCTTATGCTGTTGGGTCTAAAGGCTTAATCGCAGGACAAATAGCTGATCTTGACAATACAGACAACGATAATGCGACCATAAAAGATATTGAACGCTTAAACATGCTCAAAACAGGCGCCTTATTCGACTTTAGTGTCGAAGCTGCAGCCATATTAGCCGAATTATCAGCCTCTCAACGCGCAACCCTTAAGGAATTTTCTTATAATCTTGGTCTAGCCTTTCAGCTTATGGATGATGTGAAGGACAGTGTCATGAGTGATTTAGAGGCACAGAAATCTGTTGGCCGCGATATTGGCAAAGCGACTATATTAGCCCTTACAGGCTCTGAGGCCTGCAAAAAACGGTTAAATGGCTATATCACCCGAGCAAAAGATGAACTTGCCTCTGCACGCTTATCCAATATTGATACGTTGAGTGAAATTTTAGACCAACAATTTGCCTTTCTTAAAGCCTAGCAATATATGTAGAACTCTGTCATGAGACACAATTAGGCATCATTAGGAAGGTCTGACAGCGCTGTGCTAGAAATTGAAAATCTAAATCTGCGCTATAATAATCATCACGCTCTAAAAGATTTATCTCTGCAAATACATGCTGGAGAATTAATCGGAATTATCGGTCCTAACGGAGCAGGAAAAACTAGCTTTGTCAAAGCGTTATGCGGCAGAGTTAAACATGATGGACTTATAAAAATTTCTCAAAAAATTCTCAAGCATGGTGCAGATCGCCGTACCCATATTGGCTTAGTTCCACAAGATATTGGCCTATACCCTCACCTAACGGCGACGGAAAACCTGTCTCTCATTGGTCAACTTCTCAAAGTTCCCAAAAAACAAATACGCCAAACTGTTCAAGCCGCGCTAGATGCTGTGGATATGAACGCCCATGAAGGCAAACGCATTGCCAATATGTCAGGCGGTATGAAACGCAGAATTAATGTGGCGGCCGCGATAATGCATAAACCGTCAATTGTTATCTTTGATGAACCCACTGCAGGTGTTGACGCCCCCGCACGCGATACAGTTCATCGCCTTGCGAAGAGTTTAAGCCAGCGCGGTATGGCGGTTCTGCTTATTACCCATGAACTTGAACATGCGGAAGCCTTATGCGATAAAATTTTGATATTAAACCGAGGAACAGTTCTCGATTTCAACACTCCTACCAATATTCTTAGCCGCAACTTTAAAGGCGCGCGTATCGTAAAGGTGCGCTACGCAACACCGCCAGACAGTCAAACCGTGGCAGCCATGAAAGCTTTCGAGTTTTCCCAAGGAGAACATTCAACAATTTGGACAGCCATGACGCAAGCCAGCGAAGTCTCGTTTGTTTCTGCCTTTATGAGCGCGCTACACGGAGCGAATGAAACAATCAGAGAAATCAGCGTCTCGCGCCCTGGACTGACAGCCCTCATGCACAAAATAGAAAATGTGAATAAGTCATGATAGGCGCGGTTTTTAAAATTATGTGGTTACGGCTTTGGCGGGATAAAGGCGCGCTTGTTTTGGCGTTCGCTTTACCCGGATTTATCTTTGCGATATTTGCTGCAATCTTCGCCAATGCCTCTGGCGGGACCTTGGATATACGCGCGTCTATGGCCCTAGGCACAGACGCGCCTGCCTCTATTCGTTTTGCACAAACCCTAGGCAAGAACACAAGTTTCACTCTCTCAACAGATCCAAACTGGGACAAAGCGCGTATCGCCGAACGCGTGCGCCTGGGGCAAGATGACGTGGGTTTTGTGATAACAGGCGATATAACCGACCTCAAAACCCCTGCTATTTTAATCATCAAAGACCCTAGCCGAGAAGTGGCTGCAACAGTGATTAAAGGGCAAATCAGGGAGGCCTTAGCTACGCAAGGCGGAGTTGATGCGGCGCAGTTATTCCAAGATATATCAGCTCTTGAGCCTACCCAAGCCACTCATGTGAGCGACCAATCTGTAACCTATTACGTCGGCGCGACAGCAATTTTGTTTTTATTATTTTCTGCCATGCAAGGTGCTAATCTTACTATTGAAGAACGAAACAACGGAATTTCAAGCAGGCTAATGCTTGGCCCCAAAGGGGCCTTAAACTTGCTAACAGGTCAATTTTTATTCCTCTCAATTATTGGGTTTTTTCAAGCTATGATTATTGTCATAGTTGCGTATATATTCTTCGGCGTCCCAATAACAGGGTTGCTGTTAGCCTTAAGCCTCGCTTGTTTGGGGTCGTCCATGCTTGCATCAGGGCTAGCCCTGCTCACAGCGGCAATATGCCAAAGCCAACCACAGATGCATACGGTATCAACCTTTATCGTGCTCTTATTTTCAGCAATTGGCGGCTCTATGGTACCGCGTTTTATGATGCCAACTTGGCTACAAAACATTGGGAAAATCACACCTAATTTCTGGTCAATCGAAGCTTTTTATGGCATTTTAGCCCGAGGACAATCTGTCATAGAGCTTTGGCCAGCTTGGTGTGTATTATATGGCGGAGCCTGCCTATGCTTAATCTTAGCCGCAAGTTTGTCCCATAAGATGATGAGGATTTAGTGGACCAAACAACTGAACATAAAATACGGAATTTCGGTCCGTTTTTCGCGCTCATAATCGTCGGCACTTGGACATGTGTGCATCTTTATAGTTTGTTTGTTCATGAACTTAAAGCCCCTATCTGGCAAACATTTGGTTTAATCGCGTTGCAATGTTGGCTTTATACAGGGATGTTTATCATCGCCCATGACACCATGCATGATAGTCTGTTTAAAAACCCGCATATGAATGCACGGGTTGGGACAGCCATTATGTTCATCTATGCAGGATTTAACTGGCGCTTTATGCGTAAAGCCCATCATCAACACCATAGCACCCCTGGTACCGATACTGACCCAGATTTTAACGCCGCCAATCCGGCCGCCTTTTGGCCGTGGTATATGAAGTTCTTTTTGCAATATTTCGGACTACGCCAAGTCCTTACATTGTTCATTTTCACAATAGCCTATATTTTACTAGGCGCACCGTATCTGAATACAATTATCATGTGGGCTGCGCCCGCTATTTTATCGTCTGTGCAGCTTTTTTACTTTGGCACCTATCTGACACATCGCCACAAAGACCCCTTCCCTGACGAGCATAATGCAAGAACGAATGACTTCCCGCTCTGGCTGTCGCTGATAAGCTGTTTTCACTTTGGCTATCATCATGAACATCATCTCCACCCCCATGAGCCGTGGTGGCGATTACCAACGCGTAAACGCCAGACTTTGCAAGGGAGGACATAATGTTGGTCAACGCCCTTATCGTAATAACTGCAATTATCGGTATGGAAGCCTTTGCATGGGTGTTTCACAAATATTATATGCACGGCCCAGGGTGGGGCTGGCATGAAAGTCACCATGTTCATACCCAAGGCCGCTTTGAAACAAATGATCTTTACGGTGTTTGCTTTAGTGTTATCGCAGCAGGGCTTTTTATTGCAGGGTCTTTATGGTCACCTACACTATGGTATATCGCATTAGGCTTTACAATTTACGGCGTTCTTTACGGGATTGTTCATGATGGCTTGGTGCATCAACGCTGGCCATTTCGCGTGCAAGTCAAGGACGGCTATCTCTTTCGGCTTGTCCTTGCCCATAGGCTGCATCACCACACAACCACCAAAGACGGCGCAGTATCTTTTGGCTTTCTATATGCCCAATCCCCAGATACCCTAAAAGCTCAACTTAAGACGAAATAGGCTTAAGTTTTGACACAAAGTTTTGGCACTAAAGAACTTATAGACTGTTATCGGCGCGGCATTTTTCCAATGTCGGACGGTCGCCATGACGATTCTATATTTTTACTTGACCCTGCCATGCGCGGCATCATTCCTTTGGACGGTTTGCATATCTCAAAGTCACTGGCTAAATTTATACGCAAAGCCAATTATGAAATCACCTTTGACACAGCCTTTTCGCGCATCATAGAAGCCTGCGCCCTTACCCGTGATGATACATGGATAAGTGAGTCGATTGAATATCTCTACACAGACCTATTTCATCAAGGAAATGCACATTCTGTTGAAGTTTGGAAGGCCGGTGAATTAATCGGTGGACTTTACGGCGTCACGCAAGGCGGCGCATTTTTTGGCGAAAGCATGTTTTCCCTGCGCGACAATGCCAGCAAAATTGCTCTCATTGGGTTGGTTGAGCGGTTAAATACTCGCGGATTTACTTTGCTTGATACGCAATTCATCACTGACCACCTCAAAACGCTCGGGGCGATAGAAATCACGCAATCCGATTACAAAGCCCGTTTAGCCTGCGCCCTAGAAGTAGACGCAATATTTTATCCGTAATAACAAAATATCTATCTTGTAACGCCGCAAGTTTCACTGTTTATAAGATAGTATGAAACTTCTACATTTACTGATCCTGTCCACTGCGCTTGTGTTAACGGCCTGCGGTGACAATAACGATGCTACGCATAATGATGCTGGTAGCGATAAAACTGCAAATGCAAACCTCGCCTTTGCCAGCACCTATGTCCCCCAACCCTCAAAGACAACGCTTATCAATAATGCCCGCATCATAGATGGCATATCCACAGAAATCAGCACTGGTAGTATCCTCATCATTGATGGTAAAATCTCGGCGGTAGGCACAGATATTTCAGTCCCTGACGGAGCGGAAATTATCAACGTAGACGGAAAGTTTGTTACGCCCGGCATTATCGACATCCATTCGCATTTGGGAAATTACCCGTCCCCCGGAATTAATGCACATAATGATGGCAACGAAATAACAAGTCCGATCACATCCGAAGTTTGGGCTGAACACGGCATTTGGCCCCAAGACCCTGGTTTTGATGAAGCCTTAGAAGGCGGAGTTACAACTTTGCATGTCTTACCGGGCTCTGCTAATTTATTTGGCGGGCGCGGCGTGACTCTACGCAATATAGCTGCCCGTACAGTACAAGGCATGAAGTTTCCAAACGCCCCTTACACGCTCAAAATGGCTTGCGGGGAAAACCCTAAGCGTGTTTACGGTGATCGCGGCGGACCAGGGTCTCGCATGGGCAATGTGGCTGGCTATCGCAAAAATTGGATCAGAGCCACTGAATACAAAGCCAATCGCGACAAAGGCGGCGATAGCTTCAAACGCGACCTCCAACTTGAAACCCTCGCTGGTGTTCTAGACGGAGAAATCCTTATTCAAATGCATTGTTACCGCGCGGATGAAATGGTGCAAATCTTAGATATTGCCAAGGAATTTGACTATAAAGTCACGACGTTTCACCACGCGATTGAATCTTATAAAATTGCCGATATTTTAGCTGAAAATGACACATGTTCCGCGATGTGGGCGGATTGGTACGGTTTTAAAATGG